>CAIJYT010000049.1 GCA_903824935.1 uncultured Bacteroidales bacterium
CCTATCTCTCCATAGGTAAAGAAACCGATCAGTGGTTTAGACCATTTTTCCCATACTTCATCGATTTCCTCCGAGATAGTGGGTCCCAGGGCATTATGCCTGGCCATGCAGGAGAAAAGTATCAACAGATCAGTATTTGGATTATATTTATAAAACTCATTGACCTCTTTACGCGTGGATTCAATGATCTCGAAGCCCGGCGAACTTGAAAAGGTTACAACAGCACCGTTGGGAACTGTGCCTGCGAAGATGAGGGCCTTTTTCTCACGGTCAACATTGAGGACCGCCCTCAGCACGAAACTTTCATCCTGTTTCCTGATCAGGAGGGGATATTCAACACCGATTTCAGGAAGATCCTCATCTCTGACATTGATGTACATTTTATAAACGTCCAGCGCAGGCTGGTTATCGATGGTATAAACAATATTTCCCTCGGCACGGGTAATGATCTTGTCGGCGCCAATACTGACCCACCCGCTGGTTGAAATTCCGTTGATCTCGTAAACCGAGAGATCAAGGACCATGATGATTGCACCCTGGGGATCCAGGGCGGATTCTGAAAAAACATAGGTCTCATTAAAATGGGCATCATCCCCGGCCAGGCCTCCAAACATGGTTACATCATCCCCGGCAACATCCTGTATGCCCCTGACAAGCTGTTCACCATCGGTGTTCAACCCGCTGGCAACCACGAATATCGCAGGTTTTTTAAAAGTTTTAACAACCCATTCTCCTGCAGTTCTTCCCAGGCTAAAACTGTCAATGCCTTTCCCGCTGAACATATTAAGGTCATAAGAACCCGGTTCAAGTTGCAGCATCGAGCATACAAGTCCGCCTTCAGTTATAACCTTTCCCGAACTATTGTATAAAAATTCCCCGCATGAGCTGCTGCCAAACAAGCGTACTCCTTTTTTCTTAATGAAAGTACTTATCCCGTTAAGGTCAATGTCGACGGAAGAAAAAACAATAGCGGCATTGGGTTTGAAACCATCCGAGGAGTTCTTGTCCCATGCCTGCATGAATCCTTTAACGGAATCGGAACTGAAAGTTTTTACCTGCATAAAGTGTATTTAAATCGGTTCAACCATGATTTCACCGGCCAGGTAAGTAACCGCCCGGCCTGAAATTTCTGTTCTTGCACCTATATCCCTGCAATAAAGCCATCCTTGCCGTTTAGAAAGCTGCATGGCGGTCAACTCAGTCTTCTTCAGCCGGGAACTCCAGTAAGGTGAAAGAGTAGTGTGTGCTGAGCCTGTCACGGGATCTTCAGGAACTCCTGCCTGAGGAGCAAAGAACCTCGAAACAAAATCAAGCTTATCGCCTGCAGCGGTTGCGATAATACCCCTTCCGTTCAACAGCATGATGGCCTCAAATGAAGGGACAAGGTTAGTGATCTGCTTCTCGTTCTCAAAAACCAGCATAAGATCAGTCCTGCCTTTCCAAGCCTGAACTGGTCGCAGGTTAAAGCATTTAAACATATCTTCGGTGACAGGTACTTCAGTTATGATGTCTGTTGGAAAGTTCAGTGTCAGCATCTCTCCCATCCTTCGTACAAACAGGTCTCCACTCAGAGATTTGAAGCATATCTCATCGCCTGCAAAACCTTCGTGGCTGAACAACACATGGGCGGAGGCAAGAGTTGCATGCCCGCATAATTCAACTTCTACTGCCGGAGTAAACCAACGGATATGCCATTGACCATCGTTGAAAAGCAAAAAAGCAGTTTCGGCCAGGTTGTTCTCAGAAGCAATATTCTGCATCAGCTTATCATCCGGCCAGGAATCATTCAATATCACTACCCCCGCCGGGTTTCCGGTAAACAATCCGTTCGAGAAAGCATCAACTTTATAAATTACCACGGCTTATTGATTTTTTTCCTTCACCACTGCGCCATCCGAATATTTATCAGTCCTCATGACCTTTCCGTTCTCCTCATAAAACGTCCAGGAGCCATCCATATGACCTGACTTATAGGCTCCTGAAAATGAAATTTTTCCGCTTTGAAAATATCCTGTAAAAGGCCCTTCCTTTTCGTCATTGAAATAGGTGCCTTTGAACTTGAGTTTCCCGTCATCAAAATACTGAACCCACTCCCCATCCTTCCTGCCTTCCCTGAAATGAATAACTTCAGTAACATTGCCGTTGGGATAAAAGGTTTTAAATACTCCGTTCCTGGTCCCTGTGATATAATTCTCTTCTGAAAGCAACACACCGTCCAGTTCACTGAAATATCTCCAGATGCTGTCCTTCTTTTCGTTAGTGTATTTGCCTTCGGCAATCTTCCTGCCGTTTGAGGCATAAGATACCGTTCTTGCAGTTTTACCCTCCCTACTCATCAGCGACACCGTCTTCAGCTTTCCATCAGGATAATAATACCTGAATTCTCCAATCGGTATGCCGTCTCTGAATTGTCCGTCGTATTTTTTATGACCATCCTTGTCAACCTTCTTCCACACGCCCTGCCTGCGCCCCAGCGCATCGGTAAAGTTAATGCTGTCCTGTGAAAAAACAAAAATATTCATCCCAAAGATTATAAAAACCAGAAGTAGACGGTTCATAACGGAACAGCTAAAAGATTACATTTGCAAATTAAACAAATTTTAGTGAATTCACTACCATCCAGGGTATTTGAAACTGCGGTCAATGAGCTGGCCAAACTGCCGGGAATCGGCAGAAAAACAGCCATGAGGATGGCTTTGCACCTCCTCAAATCAAGAAGGGAAGATGCTGAAGCCTTTGGAATGTCCATCATTCGCATGCATAATGAGATCCGTTACTGCATTGAATGCGGAAACATCAGTGATGAAGAACTATGTACCATCTGCAACAGTCCTAAGAGGGATAAATCAATGGTATGCGTAGTAGAGGATATTCGCGATGTGATCGCGATTGAAAATACCGGGCAGTTCAGCGGGGTTTACCATGTTCTTGGCGGGATTATTTCACCTATGGAAGGCATTGGCCCAAATGATCTTCACATACAGGGGCTTATTGAGAAGGTTGAATCCGGAGTTGTGGCCGAGATCATCCTGGCTTTGCCAACAACCATAGAGGGGGATACAACGAATTTCTATATTTATAAAAAGTTACATGCATCTGCAATACATGTTACCACGATTGCCCGGGGGATTTCGGTAGGCGATGAACTGGAACATGCCGATGAGGTTACGCTGGGCAGGTCAATCGTTAACCGTACACTATACGAGAATACTATCAGAAAAAAAAACCAGTAAGTTCTATTCCATGCTGAAAAGCTGGAGCTGGTTCACCTTTTCGGAGGCATGATTTACCTCCAGGTCATGGTAATTCTCAAGCAAAGGCCTTATGGCTTTCTTGATGATCTTGCTGGGAGTACTCTTCCGGGATTTGCAAAAATTTGTCAGGGATTTTTTCTGACGAGCCGAGATCGTGATGGTGACCTGCTTGTATTTGGTTGGCTTTTTCTTTTTTTTCTTACTCATCTCCTTTGATGATATCATCAACGTCGTGAAGGATTTTCTTAGCCAGAATATCAGCCTTCTCCTGCATATCACTTTCTGCATAAATCCTGATAATCGGCTCAGTGTTTGATTTTCTCAGGTGTACCCATTCCCCGTCAAAATGTATCTTTACCCCGTCGATAGTGGTAACGGGACGACTTTTATATTTCTTAGCGAGTTTTTTCAGGATGTTGTCGATATCCATTTCGGCAGTGAGACTGACCTTATTCTTAGAGATAAAGTAGCTGGGATATTTATCCCTGAGGCTGGAACAGTCTTTGGCCGAACGAGCCATGTAGGAAAGGAACAGTGCAATCCCGACCAGGGCGTCCCGGCCGTAATGCAGCACGGGATAGATCACCCCTCCGTTTCCTTCACCTCCGATTACCGCATGGTATTTCTTCATCGATTCCACCACGTTGACCTCCCCGACTGCCGAGGCAAAATACTGTCCGCCGTGGCTCTCTGTAACTACCTGCAAAGCCTGGGTTGAAGACAGGTTTGAAACAGTATTCCCCTTTTCATACCCCAGAACGTAATCAGCTATAGCCACCAGGGTGTATTCCTCGCCAAAGGGTTCCCCAAGCTGGTTTACAATAGCCAGGCGGTCTACATCAGGGTCAACTACAAAACCCACATGGGCCTTATTTTTTACAACCACCTCACAGATATCGTTGATGTTCTCAGGCAGAGGTTCAGGATTATGGGGAAAGTCACCGTTAGGCTCGCAATAAAGGTTGATGACTTTGTTAACACCGAGGGCTGTCAGCAGTGGAGGGACAGCAATGCCACCTGTGCTGTTCACTGCATCAATAACAACAGTAAGCCTTGCATTACGGATGGCTTCAACATCAACAAGCTCTAGTTCAAGTATCTTTTCAATATGTTTATCAATGCAGGAATCGTCGGTAGTATGGATCCCAAGGTTCTGGACCTCAACGTATTTATGGTCCTTATTCTGCGTATGTTCAAGGAGACGCTCCCCGTCGGATGCCGAAAGGAATTCGCCTTTGGAGTTCAGTAGTTTCAGTGCATTCCATTGTTTCGGATTATGGCTGGCTGTTATGATGATCCCTCCGTCGGCATTGTGGAAACCTACCGCCAGTTCAGCTGTTGGGGTCGTGGTAAGCCCGATATCAATTACATCAATTCCACAACTCATCAAAGCGCCACACACCAGGTGATTTACCATTTCGCCCGATATCCTGGCATCGCGGCCAAGTATCAGCAATGGATTCTCTTTCCCTGTATCTTCCTTGATCCACTGGGCAAATGCGGTGGTAAATTTTAACACATCGGAAGGCGTCAGTCCCTGTCCTTCCTTACCTCCTATTGTCCCTCTTATTCCACTGATTGAAGTGATTAATGGCATGCGTTTTTTTAACAAATGTAACGTTTTTTTTATGCTCCATGACTCTCTGTTGAAAAAAACAGAGAACAACTCAGACTCTCAGGGTTTCGCATGCCTAAATTTATTACCTTTGCAGTGAATATTTTTTTTACGATTTCTCAGGCTAACTACATGGAAGATCCTTTTGAATCCCAGTTCGATCCTGAACTTATTGCCCTGGTAAGGCATTACGAGGATATGATCAACCATAAGGAGCATCATTTTTTCGATGTCTTTGAGTATGAGGAGATCATAGATTATTACCTGTATCTCAGCGATTTTCCTTCTGCTTTGCAGTGCCTGAAAAAAGCCTTGCGCCAGCACCAGAACAACCCCCTGATCCAACTTAAGCAGGTTCAGTATTACATTCATACCAAAAAGGATCATGAAGCGATAAACCTGCTTGATGATCTTGACAAATGCGAAATGACCGATCCGGATTTCCAGATACAGAAAGGAAATCTTTACAGCCAGCTTGAACGTTCCGAAAAAGCCATCCAATCATTTAAACTTGCCCTGGAAGGCGGCGATGAGCAGGATGATATTTATGTAAGCCTGGCATTTGAATATGAAAACCTTGGAAAATACAACCAGTCGATTAAATACCTCAATGAGGCGATCAGGATAAATCCCGAAAACGAAGCAGCTTTGTTCGAGATCTCCTTTTGTTTTGAGATAACGAGACAATCTGAGAAATGTATTGAATATTTCAGGATCTTCCTCGATGACCACCCCTACTCGAAAGTTGCATGGTTCAATCTGGGCGTGGCATACGGGAATACGGAAGAATTCGACAAATCGGTCGAAGCCTATGATTTTGCCATTGCCATTGATGAGTCATTTTCTTCGGCTTATTTCAACAAAGCCAATTGCTTTGCCAATGCCGGCTTATATGAGAAAGCCATCCAGACCTATCTCGAAACGCTGTTTTATGAGGACCCTGAGCCACTAACCTATTATTACATAGGCGAATGTTACGAAAAGCTCTGCAAATTCGATTATGCCATCGACTATTACAAAAAGGCCATCACTCTCGACAGTGATTTTGCAGATGCCTGGATGGGAATAGGGATAGCCTATGACGAACTTGGGAAACCGCAGACCGCTCTCTCTTATATCAGGAAAGCAATTAAACTATCTCCTGCAGTCCCCGAATACTGGTCTATGCTCGGCGATATGTACATCAAACTGAACCGGTTTGAGGACGGTGTCCCTGCCTACAGGAAAGCTATCGAGATGAATCCCGATGATCCTGATGTTTGGCTTGACCTGTCTGTTGCTTTTGCCGATGCCCGCCGTTACCAGGAAGCATATGATGTTCTTCTTGAAGGCATGAAATACCATGATGAAAATCCCGATTTCTATTTCGGGATGGCCTATTATCTTTTTCTTCTCGGACGCTCAAAGCATGCCAACGAGACCTTCTCCAAAGCCCTCGAAATGGATTTTAACGGGTACAAACGTCTTTTCACGATGTTCCCGGAAGCCCAGCACAATCCCGCTGTTGTCGAGATTATTGATGCCCATAAAAAATAACCCCTATGATGAACATTGACCTTCCTTTTTTACCAGAACGTACACAGAAACCCCGGCAGACGGGGATTGCGATGGTTATGGACAAGAGTCTGAGCGTACGTGAAGCAGAAGACCTTATTTCAGTTGGCAACGATTTTATCGATTATATCAAACTTGGTTTCGGCACTTCAATGGTCACCCGTGACCTACAGAAGAAGATCAAGATATACAAAGACGCAGGCATCCCGGTTTACCTTGGAGGGACCCTGTTCGAGGCATTTTTTATCCGGGACCGTTTTGATGATTACAGGAAGATGATCGATCAGCTGGGGCTCGACACCGTTGAGATCTCCGACGGTTCTATGAGCATCGATCATGATGTGAAATGCGAGGTCATAAACAAACTGTCGAAGCAATACACCGTCCTTTCGGAAGTTGGGTCTAAGGAATCAGGCATCCTGATCTCTCCAGGGAAGTGGATCGAGATGATTCAGAAGGAATTGCAGGCCGGTTCATTCAAAGTTATCGGCGAGGCAAGGGAAAGCGGGAATGTGGGGATTTACAGACCGACTGGTAAAGCCCATGTTTCCCTGATCAACAAGATCCTCAGCAAAGTCGACAATCAAAAGATCATTTGGGAAGCCCCGTTGAAATCTCAGCAGGTGTGGTTTATCAAGCATTTCGGTGCCAATGTAAACCTCGGAAATATTCCTCCCTCAGAGATCATACCGCTCGAAACACTCAGGCTTGGACTCAGGGGCGATACTTTCTTCCAGTTCCTGCCCGAAAAACTGAAAAAGTTCCAGCAGGTTTGAACGGCAGGACTTACCGGTTCGGACTCATAGGTTACCCGCTTGAACACTCAGCATCGGCAAGGTATTTCACCTCAAAGTTTGAACGTGAACGATTAAATAATTATTCCTATTCTCTTTTTCCTTTAATGCATTTGGATGAGATAAAGGCTTTGATAGCCTCCATCCCCGGTTTACAAGGTTTCAATTTAACTATCCCCTACAAGCAAAGCATAATCCCACTGCTCGACCAACTGGACCCCGTGGCAGCTGAGATCGGGGCTGTGAATACTGTCGTTGTCAGGCCTGATGCCGGCGGTTTTGAACTCGTCGGCTATAATACGGATGCAGAAGGGTTCAGACTGTCGCTGCCCCCAGTTTTCAATCATACCCACGCTATGATCCTGGGGACCGGCGGAAGTTCTGCTGCTGTGGCTTACGTTCTTAAAAAGATGGGGATTGAAGTCCTGAAAGTTTCCCGTGACAAAAGAACTGAAGGAACAATAGGGTATGAAGAAATTAATAAGGACGTTCTTGAACGGTTTACCTTTATAATAAACAGCACTCCAGCAGGAATGTTCCCCCAAACCAACGCCGCCCCTGCCCTGCCCTTCCATCTTTTGGGCCCCCGTCATTTTGTGTACGACCTGATATATAATCCCTCGCAAACCCTGCTGCTGAAACATGCTGCTGAAGCCGGCGCCCAAATCCAGAACGGTATGCGAATGCTAGAATTACAAGCTGAACTTTCGTTTAAGATCTGGATGGATAAGAAAGTAGCGAAATAGCGAAGTAGCGAAAAGCGAAATGGTGTTCGGCGAAGCCGTAATGAGCACGCAAATGGAATAAGCAATTGGTGCGAATAAAATGGAAAAGCGAAAGGCGAAAGTCGAAAAGTGAGATAGTGAATTATTGTTAGCGAAGCATATTGAACAAGCCGCATCAGGTGTAAGGAGCTTGTATAATGCCAGAGAAGCCTATCATCATTTCGCTTCGCTGCACCGCAGCGGCGGTGTAATATGCGAGCGTGAGCTGCGTTGCAAAGATGCGAGCGTAAGCGGCGATGTGAAAATACGAGCGAACTGCAGATTAATCTTTCTTCTCCGGCTCTTCGTTGCGGATTACCTCTATCTTCAGGTTGGCCACCATGGCGGCGATGGCTCCCACTGCAGCGAGCATAGGCGCGATAAGTGCCCCGATAACACCTACGGTCACAGGGATTTCAAGGTAAACCTTACCGGTTTCATCCTTGATGATAAGCCTTCTCACATTGCCTTCGTGGATAAGCTGCCTGACCTTTTCAACCAGTTCTTCAGCTTTTACCTGGAATTCTTCTTTTATATTTTCCATGTTGTTTTCTTTTTATCATCCGTTTGACGTCTTCTCCGGATTAACGTTACATCTCAGGGTTTTATCCCAGCAACATCTTCAAAAGCCTTAACTTGCTCTTGTAAGGAGGGTACCTGACGGGAATATCGATCCTTGTCGATTTACTGAGTACCGACCGATGATGTGAAAACGTATCAAAGCTAAAGCGGCCGTGATATTTCCCCATTCCTGAATTTCCCACACCGCCAAATGGAATATTGGCATTGGCTACATGGGTAATAACATCATTAATACAGGCACCGCCTGATGAGGTCTTCCCAAGCACTTCGTCCTGCCTCGCCCTGTCTTCCGAGAAATAATACAATGCAAGAGGTTTGGGATTTGAATTGATGAATGTTATAACCTCCTCCAAATCAATGAATTCCATAACAGGCAGTATCGGCCCGAAGATCTCTTCCTGCATAACAGTATCCCCGGGTTTAACACCATCGATGATGGTGGGAGAAATATAACGGTCATGGATGTTCACTTCCCCCCCGGATATTACAGCTCCACAAGCCAGAAAGGATGCAAGCCGCTGGGTTTTGCTCTCGTTAACAATTCTTGTATAATCTTTGCTTTCCTTTGGATTAGCCCCGTAATACCGGGTAATTTTACTACTCATAAGCTTGAGGAACTCTTCTTTGACCGAAGAATGAACAAACAGGTAATCAGGAGCGATACAGGTTTGCCCCGCATTCAGAAACTTGCCCCAGGCAATCCTGCTGGCTGCCACCTGAAGATTGGCATCTGCATCAACAATGCAGGGGCTTTTCCCTCCGAGTTCAAGAACAACCGGGCTCAGGTTCCTGGCTGCTGCTTCCATAACAAATCTTCCGACGGCAGGACTCCCAGTAAAAAAAATCAAATCCCACTTTTCGTTAAGTAAAGCTTTGCTCAGTTCAACATCACCGTAAAAAACAGAAATATAACGTGGATCAAAATACTCAGTGATCATTTCTTCCATAACCCGGGCAACGGCCGGGGTCAGCTCTGATGGTTTAAGAGCAGCACAATTTCCAGCCGATATTGCCCCGACAAGGGGGTTAATAAGAAGCTGAAAAGGATAATTCCAGGGGGCTATGATCAGAACAGTCCCGTATGGCTCTGCAATTATCCTGCTTTTCGACAGGAAATGAAGTAATTGGTTCGTTGGGGTTTTCACGGGTTTAGCCCAATGATGAAGCTTATTGATATGCCTCCCCGCTTCCTCAAGCACCAGGCCAAGCTCGGTCTCGTAAACTTCGAACTTTGACTTGCCCAGGTCCGTCCTGAAGGCTTCGTAAAGCCTGTCTTCATAAGCAAGAATGGCCTTCCTGAGAGTCTTTAACTGTAATATCCTGAAATCCAAATCCCTGGTTTTATATGAATTAAAAAAGTCCCGCTGGGCCTGGATGATAGAAGGGATGTTATTCATATTCATATTTTCTTTGTTAAATAATCCTATTCACGGTTCACGGTTCACGATTCACGGTTCACGGTTCACGGTTCACGATCAAA
>CAIJYT010000050.1 GCA_903824935.1 uncultured Bacteroidales bacterium
ACTACAGGACTGGATTTCGGCGATTCCCTCCACCTCAGCCTTGGGGTGAAAAATATTGGCGACCTTGCTGCAAGCAACCTGCGGGCAAGAGTTACTTCGCCATCCGCTTACATTACCATGACAGACACCTCGGAGGTTTATCCTGACCTGGCTGCGGGCCAGGCTGAAGTTGTGCCAAACGGTTTTGCCTTCAGGGTTTCGGATACCATACCTGATAATATAACAGTGAGGTTCAATGTAACAGCCCGCAATCCCGACAGCAGCTGGAACAGCCATTTCTCCCTGACTTCAAGGGCCCCGGGGCTGAAAATACAAAGCCTGGCAATATACGATACCAGCGGAGGGAACCATAATCACAGATTCGACCCGGGGGAGACCGACGATGTGGCGGTGACGGTTTCCAATACCGGGGAGTTCCCCTGCCCGGCGGTATCGGTCCTGCTGAGTTCCGATTCGCCCTTCCTGACCATTCTCAGTGATTCGGCTTTCGCCGGGACTATCAATCCTTCCCAGCAGGCAGTCCTGCATTATACCGTGCATGTAAGCAATTCCGCCCCGACCTCCGCTGGCGTCGACCTGAACCTGAGTGCAACCAGCGGAAAGTACAAGCGGCATGCCGTGTTCCATGAAATCATCGGGATGCTGGTCGAGGACTGGGAAACTGATACTTTCCTTAAATTTCCCTGGAGTTCAGGAGGAGGTGCCGTATGGTATCTCAGCAATGTGAATCCTTTCGAAGGAACCTGGTGCGTTAAATCGGGTACCATCTACGACAGCCAGAACACCCAACTCTGGGTGCCTTATTATTCCGGGGCTGAAGACAGCATCAGCTTTTATTACAAGACCTCTACTGAACTGGGCTATGACTTCCTGAAGTTTTATGTCGACAACGTGCTTCAGGGACAGTGGTCGGGTGAAACACCATGGAGCAGGGCGGCCTTCGACGTTCCTGCGGGCAATCATATATTCAAATGGATCTACCAGAAAGACCTGGCCGAAAGCCAGGGGCAGGACCGGGTATGGCTTGATTTCATTGTGTTCCCCGTGCCATTTGTTCCTGTAATCGGGGGAGTAAAGGACGATACCATTTGTGCCGGGATGACCTGCAGTCTCCATGCCACTGTGCAGCAATATGATTCACTCAGATGGTCAACTAACGGGGATGGCAGCTTCTCGGATCCCCAGATCGCCAGCCCTGTGTATACCCCGGGCAGCGAGGATATCATCAAAGGAAGAGTAAAGCTGGAGCTTTCGGCCTTCAACCAGTACGGCCTCAACGTGAAGGATATGACACTGCTCATTGCAGGGATCCCCGTGGCCGTGATCAGCGTGTTCCCCGGCGATACAGTCTGCCACTGGCAAAACATCAGGCTGTCGGCCGACACCACCAATGCATATTCTTACCTCTGGACCCCGGGCGATTTTCCTCTCGACACCATTTACATCGATACCACTCTTGCCGGGGGACTGGGAACCAAGCTCTTCAGGCTGAAGGTCACGAATTACGCAGGCTGCTACAGGACCGATTCGGTATGGCTTACTTTCAAATACTGCGTGGGGATACAGGACAGGCCCATGGAGTTTTCGGTGAATATATTTCCAAACCCAACAAAGGGGGATTTTACAGTAGACATTTTTTCACTGTCAATGGAAACTATAGTGATCTCCATTGAGGATCTGCTTCAAAACAAAGTTTTTGAAGAAAAAAATGTTATGGTATCTGGGGCAATGAGAAAATCATATAACTTTGCAAACCTTCCGTCGGGCATATATATATTGAAAATTTTTAGAAATGACGGAACGGTTTCAAGGAAGCTGATTATTGACCGATAGATGAAAAAAATAATTCCGGCGCTCTTGTTGATTGCAATGCTGTTCAATTCAGCCGGATATTATATTGTTTATGAAGTTAACCGTTTCCTGATCAAAAAAGAATTTACCGGCTTGCTGAAGCATGGATGCTTTGACCATGAGCTTTCGGTGTTTTCAGTTTTTAATCCGGCTGCCGATCCTTCTTTCCGCCGTGTCGATGAACGTGAAATAGTTTACCGCGGCAACCTCTACGATGTTGTAAAGGAAGTTCCAAAAGGTAAGCTCATCACTTTCTATTGCATTCATGATAATAAGGAGGAGATTCTTGTCGCAAGCATGAAAAACATGCATAATAACAAAAAAGCACAGAGCCTTCTTCAGCACCTTGTAACTATAGCTCTGCCGGTTACCAATACGCGTCCTCATCCGCAGACATCAATAACGATAATTTACCCTTTGCTTAGCATGAGTTTCACTAACCGTGCTGAAATTCCTTTTTCTCCTCCTCCCGAGAAATCCTGAATTTTAATTCCTTCCAGGCCTCATTTACTTTAAGCCCTCTGCCTTTCCACGCATCAGCGAAGGAATTGAATTTATTCGATCAGGATATTGACCCTCATCTTTTATTTAAATACCCATAAAAAATCATACTATGAAACTAAAGTTATTATTGGGCTTTTTCTTAATGTTTGTCCTTGCATTCCAGGGAATTAGCCAGAAAAATGCAAAGCCGGGCGATAAGGTATTGTTTACACGCGATACGGTCAAGCTCGACGAAGTAGTAATCAGCGCCATGCGTACGGTGACCCCTCTCAAGGAACTGCCGGCTCCTATCTCGGTTGTGAACAAAGCACAGCTGCAGGAATTCAGCAAATCGATTTCGGCCGATGAGGCCCTCCGCCTGGTTCCCGGCGTAAAGGTTGAGAATGGTACCGACGGTTCAAGGGTACATTTATATATCCGCGGCCAGGGGATACTCACCGAAAGCGGTTTTAGGGGTATACAGGTTCTGATTGACGGGATCCCCGTGAATGATCCGGGCGGATACTGCCCCGATCTTTATGATGTTGACTGGAGTACTGTAAAGAATGTTGAGGTAGTTCGCGGTCTTGCAGCATCATTGTATGGTGCAAATGCTACCGGGGGTGTGGTCAATATCACCACCGATAACGGGGGAGATAAACCCGTAAATGCAACACTGATGGGTTCAGCAGGTTCATATGGTTTCTGGAAGATACTGGGGCAGGTCGACGGCACCCAGGACAAGATCAATTACCGTGTATCCTATTCACATATGCAGGGTCATGGTTACCGCGACCACCAGTCTTTCATGGGCGATAACTTCAGTGAAAAGATCAACTGGAAACCTTCATCAAAGGTTCAGATCACCCAGCTGCTCACCTACACCAATTACTTCAACCAGAACCCCGAAGGGATCAACCTTTACCGGTATGAGACGTTCGGCCCCAGGGCTGCAAATACCGATGCTATTCCTTATAATGAATTTCATGAAACCAAACGTCTTACCGGGGCTCTCCTTGGCAGGTTCGAGATCTGCCACAACCAGGATATTACAGCGAAAGTGTTTGCAAGGATGAATAATTACAGGGAAACCTCCAATAACGGGGATGATTACAAACCTTATGTCAACATGGGTGCTTCGGCCCAGTATAACCTTCACCTGGGAAAGAGTACTGTTAAAAACCTCCTCAGTCTTGGCGGTGATTACCAGACCCAGACCATTACCGAGCATATGTTTGCAGTTCCCGGAGAATATAACAGGGACTCAACCCGGGTTGATTCATATTGGAGCCGCGAATGCTTCGACCTTGACCAGATCCTGATCAACCAGATCATCAAGCAGAGAAGCATTGGTGTTTTCCTTATCGACAAGCTGGATATCACACCGAAACTGCATGCGTTGTTAAACCTTCGTTATGATAATGTTTACAGCAGCCTGCAGAGCAATATTCCGGTGCCTGATTCCATCAATCCTAATGGCAGCAAAACCTATGACAAGCCCACTTACCGTATAGGCATTGCTTACGACATTTTCAGGGCTTTCAATGTTTTTGCCAGCTTTGGTACAGGCTTCCTCACCCCTTCGAATGATGAACTTTACAACAACCCCCAGGCTTACGGCGGGTTTAACAACCTTATCAAGCCTTCGACTTCACAGGGCATTGACCTTGGCGTGCGGGGCGATGTGGGCAAAGTGTTTCATTACGATGTGACATTCTTTGATATCTGGTCGAATAATGAGTTCTACAGGTATGGCATCCCCAGCAGGGGTAATAACACTGCTTTCTATGGAAATATGGGAAAAAGTACCAAATGGGGGATCGAAACCTTCGTTTCCTGGTCGCCTGTTAAAAACCTGATCATTGATGCTGCTTATACGTATTCCAATTTCACATACAAGTCGGCCGACACGGCAAAAGTTCAATGGACCCACTGGATGCCGAACAGCCCGAGGAACGTGCTTTATGGTGAGATCACCTATACATTCCTGAAGAATTTCAGTGCCGGTATAGCCTGCAACTGGCAGACTAAATACTGCATACAGGTTGATGATTCCATTTATAACAACTACACTATCGGGCAAACATATTACCAGCCGGGCAGTGTAAGAAGTTCATGGGTGAGTGGTTACAATACCTGGAATGTCGACCTGCATTATAAATGGAAGCTCGGATGGCTGAGGGGTGACCTTAGCCTGTATGCGAAGAATGTTTTCGACACCAGGTATTTCGGATTTACAGAACCCAACAACGGGGTGGATTACAACTCATACCAGCCTGCTCCCGGGAGGGAATTCTTCGTAAACCTGCGATTGAACCTGTGACAAACCCCGGCAGAAGGGTTATCCTGCCAAGGCATTAAAAAATCGTTCTTCAATAGGAGGATGGTTCATTTCACGCTGATGCAGCCGCCGCAAAAAAAAATTGCGGCGGCTTTTTTTTACAGCGAACCATTTCTGATGTATCTTTGTCTTATAGGTATTGCAAAACATAAATCATATCCTGAAGAAACCTTTAATCCTGATATATAATGAAAAAAGTATTCCTTTTTGTGATGATGCTGCTTGTTTTCCAGGCTGCGTCCCGTGCCCAGTGGTCAACCAGTTCTTTTCAGAACACCCCGGTTGTTATTGCATACGACGAACAAACAACCCCTAAAGTTGCTGTCTGCGATAATGGGGACACTTATATTTCGTGGTTCTCTATCGAGAATGCAAATTATAACGTAAGGATGCAGAAATTTGATATCATGGGGAACAAACAATGGGATGGGGCAGGGGTTCTCATCAGTTCACATCCATCCATGACCTGGATCTCAGATCATACCCTGACAACAGATCTCAGCGGGGATGCTCTCATCTCTTTCATGGATATCCGCAGCGGTTATAACAATGTCTACGCCTACCGCCTTGCTCCTGACGGCACCCAGGTTTGGGGTGCTGATGGGATCGCCCTTTCGAACGGAAACTATTTTGAGCCTTTTGCAAAAATCGTAGTCCCCCCCGACAACCAGGCTGTCTTTGCATGGCAGAGGGCTGATAACACAGGGGTTCAGAAAGACGTATTGGTCCTTCAGAAGATTGCTCCTGACGGAACTCTTCAATGGGGTGCCGGTGGAAAGGTGTTTTCCAACTCAAGTTACAATTATGATTATCCCGACATGGTTACCTCAGATAATAACAGCGTAATCCTTGTCTATACGAGGGCTATAAGCGGCCTCACAGCCCCCCGTTATATTTACGCTCAGAGGATAGATGCCAGCGGAAATACCATGTGGGCTTCGGATGTGGCAATCAATGCCGCATCAGGACTTCCGATCGGGACAACATTCAGCCTTGTTCCCGATGGTTCAGGCGGAGCATTTATCAGCTGGTTCGACGACCGCCTCCCCAACCATTTCAGGGCCTATGTTCAGCATATCGACAAATCGGGCAATGTTTCAATGCCTGTCAATGGTGCCAATCTCTCAACGAATGCCACAACCCAGCAGCTTAATCCTTCGGTGGTTTGGGTAACCGCATATAACTGCGCCCTCTGTTTCTACCAGGAAGAAGACATGAACCAGAACAATTCGGGATTGTATGCCCAGAAGCTTGACCTTAGCGGGAACACCAAATGGGGAGCCAACGGGAAAAGTTACATCCCGATGACAGGTCAGAATATACAGTTCATCAATGGCAGGTCAACCGACAGTGCTGCAATCGTTCTTTACTCATCGGGCAGCAACAGCACCTATTGGGCAATGAAAGTCGATACCGCAGGTAATTATCTTTGGTCAAATAATATGGTCCCTCTGTCGTCCGTCCTTACCTTTAAGACTTTCCTGAATGTCGGACCCTATAATAACAAACAGATCATCGCTGCCTGGGAGGATAAGCGCAGCGATGCGGGAGATATCTACGCCCAGAATATTAAAACCAACGGTTCTCTTGGCCCGCTTAATGTGGGGATCAACGATAACCCGGCTAACCCTGCTGCAGCTTTAAGCCTCGGAGCGGTTTATCCCAATCCTGTAAAACAGAAAGCCACCTTAAAATTCACAGTAGGAATCCAGCAGCACGTTACCATACAGGTTCTTGACATCAATGGTTTGGTTTGTAAAACGCTGATAGACCAGGAACTGAAACCAGAAACTTATACCACAGTATGGGACGGCAACAATGCAGACGGGAGCCGGATGGCAGCAGGAGTTTACATTTTAAGGATCAGCAGTGATTCGGGAGTGCAGACAAAGAAAATAGTCCTGCAGTAAGGCAGCAGCCATTTACATCATATCCCTTGCCCTTGAATCTTCCTCGCCATCCGGGGAAGATTCATCAGGGAAGTTTGCTTTTGCCGAATAGTTGAACAATGCCCTGAGCTTATCCCAGAAATCTCCGCCCAGCACAAACAGGCTGGAGAGGAACACCAGGTCAAAGAAAATGTTGAAGTATGTCCTCCATGAGGCAAGTTCGGGGAGCAGATGCGGCGCATAAGCCATTACGTAAGATGGTATAAAAGGCAGGGTAAACAT
>CAIJYT010000051.1 GCA_903824935.1 uncultured Bacteroidales bacterium
CGTCCCCAGTCAATGACTGCATCTATGGTGGTCATCAGTATGCCTGAACCGGTTTTCTTGAATAATTCCAGGGTTTCGTTGTCCTGGAAATCTTTTTCCTTGATATTCTTTATTCCCATTTCAATGCTCCTTTCTTCCAGGCATAAAGCAAGCCTATCCCCAATACGAAAAAGAAAATCACAATCTCGGTGAAGGCGGTGATTCCCATGGTTTTCATCATAACTGCCCATGGAAAGATGAACACTGCTTCAACATCGAACACGAGAAAAATGATAGCGAACAGATAATACCCTACATTGAACTGCAGCCATGTAATGCCTTCTGTGGGAATACCACATTCGTAAGCTTCGGCTTTCTGAGGGTTTGTCGACGTTGGCGGGATGTAACTCGAGAATAGCAGGGCAATACCAACTAAAAATGCCCCGACTATAAAAAATAAAATCAGGCTTTCAGCACTCATAATGTTAACATGTTAACAGATCTGGCCGCAAAATTAAAAATTTATCTGACTTAACCTAACGAAGGGTACAGTTTATACTCTGTAAAAATTGGACAATGTATTCATTTACAGCTCAGTTAACTACAGAACCCGTAAAATGTCATTAGGGATATTGAGATTTATCAATCTGCGATTTGTGTCAGCGGTAAAGACAGAGATAAGAAACATCGGAAGGGACCCGGAGGCTGAATTTTTTATCTTTTGCAACAACAAATGTATCAAACGGTTTATATGTTTTCCAATCGGGTTCACCTGGCAGCCTCACTGTCATGCTCCCTGATGTAACAGTCATATATTCGACTGTGGATGTGCCGAATTCATACTCGCCTGCAGCCATAACACCGATGGTGGCAGGTCCTTCAGCAGTGTTGAAGGCGATGGATTTCACCTTTCCTTCAAAATATTCGTTGGTCCTGAACATAATGGATAGTCTTTTAAGTCATGCAAATTAACCATAAAAACAATAAAACCGCTCCTGTTGTGTTTATTTTCACAGCATCCTGACTGCGGATGAGAATGCGTCGGCTTGCAGGCTCTGCAAAAATGCACTAATTTTGATCGTTCCCAATCACAGCCCAATGAAAAAAGTTTTTATTGCAACCTTATGCCTGCTTTGTTTTGCCTGCAGCCGCCCTGATCTCGTGCTTCAGCTCCAGAATGCAAAATGGATCGACCTTACCCATGATTATGATTCCACAACCGTATATTGGCCAACTGATGTGAATTTCAGGCATGATACCGTATTTTACGGCATGACCGAAAAGGGTTATTTTTATTCATCTTTCAAATATGCAGCTGAAGAACATGGAGGCACCCATTTTGACGCGCCCATCCATTTTCATAAGGGCGGGAATACCATAGATCAGGTCCCGGTTTCCCAGCTTCACGGCCCCGCCGTTGTAATCGATATAAAAGAAAAATGTGCCAGAAACAGGGATTACCTTATAACCACCGACGATGTTAATAGCTGGGAACATCAGCACGGGAGGATTCCCGAAGGCGCAATCATTATACTTAATACCGGGTATGGAAAATTATGGAACGATCATCAGAGATACACCGGCACTCTTAAAAAAGGTCCGGAAGGAGTGGCGGAACTGCATTTCCCGGGTTTGTCTCCTGAAGCATCAACCTGGATAATTACATACCGTAAGGTGAATGCCATCGGCCTTGATACCCCGAGTATTGATTTCGGGCAGTCGAAAGACTTTCAGACCCACCGGATCCTTACCGCGGCATCTCTTACCATGTACGAGAACCTCTGTAATCTCGATGAACTTCCCCCAACCGGGGCATATATCGTAGCCCTGCCTATGAAGATCAAAGGCGGAAGCGGCTCACCCCTCAGGATTGTAGCTATTATTGCACAACAATAAAAAAACGTCTAAAACACGTGAAAAACGTGTCGCAACTACCATAGAATGGTCGGCCGAAGGCAAGACAAGGAACTTGAAATGCAAATAATTTGAATATCGATTAACGAATAACGAATTATGAATGTTGAAATCATTATCCTTCGAAATTCAAAATTAAATGTTCAATATTCGAAATTTCTGAAACTACCTTATGATCCATCTCGATAACACTATCATCTCCGACGATGTCCGCGACAGTTTCTTCTGCTGTGACCTTGAAGCATGCAAAGGGGCTTGCTGCGTGGAAGGCGATGCCGGGGCTCCTCTTGAGGAGTTGGAGATCTCCCTGATAGAAGATTATTTTGAGTTTATTATGCCTTACATGCTGCCGGGTGGTATAAAGGTTATAGAGTCTTCGGGTGTATTTGATTATGATGCAGATGGAAATTATGTGACTCCTCTTGTGAATGACAGAGATTGCGCTTTTGTTTATTATGAGGATGGCATTGCCCGTTGTGCAATTGAAAAAGCTTTCCGGGAAAAAGCCATCCCGTTTCCCAAACCAGTATCGTGTAACCTTTACCCAATCCGTATCAGACAACTTGCCAGCGGGGCTGAGGGATTGAACTACCATAAATGGTCCATCTGCAAAAAGGCAGTTGAAAAAGGATACAGGGAAAAAGTGAAGATGTACAGTTTCCTTGATCAGGCCCTGATCAGGAAATACGGAAGAGCCTGGTATAACAGGCTTTTAAAACTCATCGAACAATAAGCCCTACGTGGCCTGGCCTGTGCCACCTGCGGCTGCAAGAGCTGCACGCTTGGCTAAAGCCCTCGTCCCGAATTCCTTATCCATCAGGAACAAGCCACCCTGTTCAGTCCCTGCAAGCCTGATCTGGTCAAGAATGCTGCGCACCGTGCTTTCTTCCTCAACCTGTTCGGTGATGTACCATTGCAGGTAGTTTGCGGTGGTAAAGTCTTTTTCGGTTACACAAACAGCATAGAGATTATTGATGGAAGTGGAAATAAACTCCTCGTGCTTCAGCACATTCTGGAACACATCCAGCAAGGTTTTGAAGCCGGTTTTAGGGGCTTCAAGTGCAGGGATGACGGCATTTCCACCTCGGTCGTTGATATAATGTACAAGCTTAAGCATATGAAGCCTTTCCTCCTCGGTCTGAACATACAGCCAGTCGGCTGCACCGGGATACCCGGCCCGCTCGGCCCATGAGGCCATCGCCAAATAAAGACGGGAAGAATTTTCTTCCCTTTTGATTTGCTCGTTCAGAGCCTTTTCAACGTTCTTTGTAATCATTTCATTCGATTTTAAAACCATTAAAATGAATAACGGATGTTTCGGTTCTAATCATCTGAACTTCAACATTCAAAATTCAATGTTCGATATTCGTTATTATTCGCACCAATTGTTAATTTCATTTGTGTGCTCATTACGGCTTCGCCGAAAGATTATTCGAAGAATTATCCTTTCAGCGCCTCTGCTCCCGATACGATCTCGATGAGTTCGCTGGTGATCTGGTTCTGCCTTGCCTTATTGTAGGAAATGTTAAGGTTGCGGAGAAGGTCTTTCGCATTATCCGTTGCCTGCTGCATGGCTGTCATTCTGGCTCCCATTTCGGCGGCATAGGAATCCAGCACTGCTTTGAACACCTGTATGCGTAAGGTTTTTGGTATAAGCTCCCTGACTACAGTTTCCTTGTCAGGTTCGAAAATGTAATCCGCTGCAGCCTGGCTTTTCATGGCTTTATCTGCCACAGCATCCTGAACTATGGGGAGGAACTGTTCGGTCACCAGTTTCTGCACTGCTGCATTCTTGAACTGGTTGTAAACGATCTCGATCCTGTCGTATTCTTTCTTTACAAACGCCTGCATCAGGGATTCTGCAAAAGGTGCAATGTATGCAAACGTGAGTTTGTCAAAGAAGTCATCATGATGTGCTGCCACATTGTAATTCCGCTTGGTGAAATATTCCGTTGCTCTTTTGCCGATAGTGATAATGCTCACATTTCCCTTGCTGAACTGGGCCTGGTATTTTTCGGCTATCAGCGCAAGAGTGGCCTTCATGATATTGGAGTTGAATGCTCCGCAAAGGCCCCTGTTTGAGGCAATAACGACGAGCAGAATTTTTTCAGGCTCTCTTTGTTCAGAATATTTGCTTTCACCTGAATTCTCAATACTCTCGCTGAGGTTTTGCAGCATCTCCCTGAGTTTGGCTGCATAAGGCCTGAGTTTGATAATGGAATTCTGGGCCCTCCTCAGTTTAGATGCCGCCACCATTTTCATGGCGGAAGTGATCTGCTGGGTCGACTTTACCGACGCAATACGTATTCTGACTTCCTTAAGTCCGCCCATGAGTGAAATTATTTCTTTTCTTCGTATTTCTTCGATACATCTTTTGCGGCCTGTTCAAGCACCTTCAGGTCCTCATCCTTCAGCAGGCCTTTGCCGAGGTTGTCAAGAACATCATTATGCATGGTTTCCATATGATGCAGGAACTCGACCTCGAAATTCACGACGCTGTGGGTAGGGATGTTCCTTAAAAGGTTCTTGGTACCGCAGTAAATGATCGCGATCTGTTTACTCACATGCATAGGAGAATACTGGGGCTGTTTCAGGATCTCCACATTCCTGGCACCCTTTTCAATGACCTGCTTGGTTGCAGGATCAAGGTCGGAACCGAATTTGGCAAAAGCTTCAAGTTCGCGGAATTCTGCCTGGTCGAGTTTAAGGGTCCCTGCGATCTTCTTCATAGATTTGATCTGGGCATTACCCCCAACCCTGGATACTGAAATACCAACGTTGATGGCAGGGCGTATACCGGCGTTGAACAAACCCGTCTCAAGAAAGATCTGCCCGTCGGTAATAGAGATCACATTGGTGGGGATGTAAGCCGAAACGTCACCGGCCTGGGTTTCAATGATTGGAAGAGCGGTAAGTGAACCACCTCCCTTGACCATATGCCTGATCGATTCGGGCAGGTCGTTCATTTTTTTCGCGATGTCGTCGGCAGAAATAATCCTTGCTGCGCGTTCCAGCAAACGTGAATGCAGGTAAAATACGTCGCCTGGATACGCTTCGCGTCCGGGAGGACGGCGCAGCAGAAGTGAAACTTCGCGGTACGAAACGGCCTGTTTTGACAAGTCGTCATAAATGACAAGTGCAGGGCGCCCGGTATCACGGAAAAATTCTCCTATCGAGGCACCTGCAAAGGGTGCATAAAACTGCATGGCTGCAGGGTCTGAAGCGGTTGCCATGACAATCACAGTATAAGGCAGTGCGCCTTTGTCGTCAAGCGTTTTTACAATGTTTGCAACAGTCGAACCTTTCTGCCCGATTGCAACATAGATACAATAAACAGGTTCTCCCTTTTCGTAAAAATGTTTCTGGTTGATGATAGTGTCAATGGCAATAGCCGTTTTACCCGTCTGGCGGTCGCCGATGATGAGCTCACGCTGTCCGCGCCCGATAGGAATCATCGCGTCGATAGCTTTTATCCCGGTCTGAAGCGGCTGGTTTACCGGCTGACGAAAAATAACGCCGGGAGCTTTGCGTTCGAGCGGCATCTGGTATAGCTGGCCCTGTATGCTTCCTTTCCCGTCGATAGGCTGTCCAAGAGTGTTGATGACACGCCCAAGCAGCCCTTCGCCTACGTCAATGGAAGCAATTTTGCGGGTGCGTTTAACCTTGTCGCCTTCCTTAATTTCGGAATATTCGCCAAGAATAACTGCGCCGACGTTGTCTTCCTCAAGGTTCAGTGCAATACCCAGGACCCCGTTCTTTTCAAACTCTATAAGTTCACCGGAACCAACATTGTTCATTCCGTAAATTCTTGCGATCCCGTCACCGACGGTAAGCACTGTGCCGACTTCTTCAAGCTCGGTCACGTTCACATAACCTGCAAGTTCCCTGCGCAGAATCGCAGTAACTTCAGCGGGTTTAATGTCTGCCATGGTCTATTCCTTTTACATATAAATTAATCCTTGCCACACCCTTTCTCATTCTCTCAAGCTGCTTCAGGATGCTGGCATCATATTGCTTGTCGTCCCAACTGAGGACAAAACCACCGATCACCGAGGCGTCAACTTCTTCATGGATCTGGATATTGGCCCCGGTAAACCCGGCCATCATCGAGTTCAGCCTGGTCTTCAGTTCTTCACTCATCGGTATGGCACTCACCACCTTCAGAATGACTATATTCTTGTATCGGTTATACTGTTCAATGAACTGTAAGGTGATCTCCGGGATTGTCCTCTCACGCCTCTTTGCAATAAGAAGGTTGATAAAGGTTACGGTAACCGGGTTGAATCCCCTTATAATTTCATCCATCACATTGCGCTTTTTCCCGGGGTTGATGATAGGGGCCCTGAGGAAAAGCCTGAGAGACTTGTTCTCCTGAAGAATTACTGCGAGCCGGAGAATATCCTTGTGGACATCTTCCAGGACGTTCTTCTCCAGGGCCATTTCGAACAGGGCCTTTGCGTAACGTTCGGCGATGAGGGTAACGTTCATCTGGTTTAATTAAGTTTTATTTCATCCAGGAGCTGGCGTGCGAATTCTTCCTGTTTTTTGGGATCTGCAAGCTCCCTCTGCAATATCTTTTTCGCGATATCAAGTGAAAGCTGACCCACTTCATTCTTGAGCTCAGTAAGGGCAGCCATCTTCTCGTTCCTGATATTCTCAAGGGCGCTGGCCGTGATACGCCCTGCCTCCTCGCCGGCTTTCACACGGGCTTCCTCTATGATCTTTTCCTTGATTTTCCTCGCATCGTTGAGGATATTATCCCTTTCATTCTTGGCTTCGGCCAGAAGCTGCTCATTGCTGAACTGCAATTGCTTCATTTCTTCCTTCGCCTTATCGGCGGATAACAACGCGTCGGTTATCGCATCTTCCCTGTCTTTCAAGGCTTTGAGAATCGGGATCCATGCAAATTTCTTTAGCAGGAAAAGCAAAGCCAGGAAGACCAGCGTCATCCAGAAAATAAGGCCTAATCCGGGGGTGATCAGTTCCATAGTTTGTTCTTTTTTTGTTTGATTAAGGAATTCAATGGCATGACCAACCGTCATGCCGTTGAATTCCTGCCGTTACTGCTAGATGAAAAGGATCAGCAGACAAACGACGATAGCAAAAAATGCTACTCCTTCGACGAGAGCGGCGGCGATGATCATGTTTGAACGGATATCACCAACAGCTTCCGGCTGGCGGGCAATGGATTCGAGAGCGCTGCCCCCGATCTTACCGATACCGATACCGGCACCGATAACTGCTATCCCTGCACCCAGACCGGCTCCCATCTTTGCGATCGGAACCAGGTTGGCTGCGACCTGCAGAATAATTGCTAATAGAGTCATGTTGTTTGTATTAAAGGTTACTACTGGATTTACGATTTACGAATGCAATTATGATTTATGAGTTCACTTAGAAATCTTGATATATTATTTTTTTTATTTCGCTATTTCGCTATTTTCAATGGTGTTCGGGCTCTATCGTGGCCAGCCCGAAATACAGGGCCGACAGCAAGGTGAACACATATGCCTGTATGAAAGCGACAAGGAGTTCGAGCAGGTTCATGAAGATCATGAATGCAACTGAAACAACTGAAACCCCGTATCCCAGGGCGGCGTTCATGGCCCCGAAAATAAAGATCAGGCTTATAAAGCCCAGTGCAATGATGTGACCTGCGGTAATGTTTGCAAAGAGACGAACCAT
The DNA here is from genome assembly GCA_903824935.1 of uncultured Bacteroidales bacterium. Lineage (GTDB taxonomy): Bacteria > Bacteroidota > Bacteroidia > Bacteroidales > FEN-979 > CAIRDP01. Next base: position 7,579 of record CAIJYT010000051.1, read on the forward strand.
CAGCACAAAGGGCTTTGTGATGAGCCCGATGATCTCGACAATCGGCATCAGGGGCAGTGGAAGCTTAAGCCACCATGGCACTCCCGGGGTGTTTACAATGTCAACCCAGTAATGCTTGTTCCCGTTTACCGTGGTAAGGATGAAAGTAAAGACAGCCATCACCATTGTCACGGCAATATTGCCTGTGACATTGGCGCCTCCCGGAAAGATCGGGATAAGTCCCAATACGTTATTCAGGAAAATAAAGAAAAAAATCGTGAGCAGGTATGGCATGTATTTTTCATACTTCTTCTCCCCTATCGAGCTCTTGGCAATATCGTCACGTATAAAAATGATAATGGGTTCGAGCATGGACTGCATTCCTTTGGGCGCCTGGTTGCGGTTCCTTGCATATGCCCTTGCAACGGAAATGAAAATAAATAACATGAGAGCAGCGCTGATGAGGATTGCAAGTACGGTTTTGGTAATTGAAAAATCGTACACCCTGGGATCGCCCGGGGCGGCAAGGGTCCTTACTATCTTCCCTTTTGCAGGCCCCTCTGCAGGAAGGCTGAAGCCCAGGTATGAGTGCTCTTCGTTATGAAACCTTGAAGAACAGAAAGTATAAAGCTTGCCGTTATAATAAAGAATCACAGGAAGCGGAATGCTCAGTGTAAAATGACCGGCCTCGAGAATATGCCATTCATGGTTATCAACAACATGTTCCATGATCATGTCACCGGCATTGAATCCTTCGGCTTTTTTCTCCTTGTGCTCTTTCCCTGAAATAACACTGTCATTTGCGGGTACAAGATTCACATTCTCCTGGGCGCATACCACGCCCGTAAATCCGTAAGCAAAGAAAAAGAAAGGAATAAGTAAAACAGCCCTGAAAAAGAAGCTTGTACGTGCCGGGAAATGTCTTCTCATCTTCTGCATAAAAATCTGAACGGCAAAGATAAAAACTTTTCTGATTTTTTGACAGTTTTCTTGCAAAGAAGGTGCTCCAGGTTCTGAGAATGAATTCAATGACTGAAGGATGACTTGCATTGCAAGCTGCAATGTCGCAATTTTTTTTCTATGGTCAAGTCTATTCTGTAACCTTTACCCGAATTCCTCGTCTTAATGTACCATTCACGGGAAATTGCCTATTTTTGAGGCTCCCAATCTTTGCTTAACCATAAAACCTATTGCAATGCGGGTATTGAAAATTTTAAATCCGGGCATTTATATTCTTGCTTTTCTGCTGCTGTTTACTTCCAACGCGATGCCTCAGAAGGTATGGACGCTCGAAGACTGCATCAACTACGCCCTCGAAAATAACCTGGACATACAAAAACAGGTCCAGACTGTTGAATCCTATAAAGCCAACCTCACCCAAAGTGCCCTGGGATTACTGCCAAACCTTAATGCCAACGGGACAAACTACTGGAATTTCGGCCAGACCATCGACCAGTACACGAATACCTTTGCAACCACCACGGTGAGGTCGAATAATTTTTATATCTCCAGCAACATGGTCTTGTTCAACGGTTTACAGAAAATGAACACTGTAAAACAAAGCCAGATCCTGGTCCTTGCCGGCAAATATGACCTGGATGTGCTGAAAAATAATATTTCTTTGTCTGTGGCTGGATATTACCTGGATATCCTTTTCAATTCTGAATTGCTTGATGTGGCAAAACAGCAGCTTGAGATCACCAGGCTGCAGGTAGACCGTATCCAGAAAATGGTTGATGCCGGATCATCCGCCAGGGGAGACCTGCTTAACATCCAGGCCCAGAGGGCTGCCGAGGAACTAACTCAGGTCCAGGCAGCAAACACACTGAGCATATCCTACCTTTCGCTGCAGCAACTCATCGATATGCCGGTGTCAAAAGATTTCCGCGTCGAAAAGCCGGTTTTAAAAGAAGTAGCAGCACCGAAACAGCCTGTCACACCAGAAATTATTTATGAGCATGCATTGAAGGATCGTCCCGAAATCAGGTCTGCTGAACTGCGCGTGGATGCCGCACAAAAACGGCTTGCAATCGCAAGGGGCATTATCACGCCTACCCTGTCGGTAAGCGGATCATGGGGTACAGGGTATTCAGGAGCGGCCATTGAAAGAGACCCGAATGTCAACCCGACTATATCTACTTATAAAATGGGTATAACCCAGCAATCGAGAGATACGGTACTGGGATACCAGATTAATTACCCTACCCGTGTCAAGTCTTTCGGAGATCAGCTTAAAACAAACAACAACGAGAGTGTGGGTTTCAGCCTCAGCATTCCCATCTTTAATGGCTGGCAGGGCCGGACTAATATAACCCAGGCTAAGATATCGAAATACCAGGCTGAACTGGACCTTGATATACAGAAAAGGAACTTGCGGAAGCTCATTGAACAGTCGTATGCCGATGCGGTTGCTTCACTTCAAAAATACAATTCCTCTCTTGAGAGGCTCAGTGCCCAGACGGAATCCTTTAAATATACCCAGCAGAAATTCGATGTGGGACTGATGACCTCTTTCGATTATAACAACAGCAAGAAGGACCTTACGAAATCCCAGTCTGACCTCTTGCAGGCAAAATATGATTTTATTTTCAAAACCACTATTCTGGAGTTTTATATGGGGAATCCTATTCAGATCCAGCAATAATTGCTTTATCCTTAATAACCTTAAATAATTCTTGCATGAGCTCAATAAAATCCAGGAAAAAATTATGGATCATAATCGCTGCAGTAGCC
>CAIJYT010000052.1 GCA_903824935.1 uncultured Bacteroidales bacterium
AGATCTGTAAAAGTGACAGGACAACTCGGGGGAATGACGGTCTGGTTTGCTGTGAAATCGGCAGTAACCGGCGCATGGTACATATCGGAACCCCAAAGCCCTCTTCCGTAAGAGCAAGCTTTGATATTGTCCTGCGACACAGAATCATTGTCATATTGTATCTCAAGTTCAGTTATCCTCGCGCTTGCAGGAAGCCCCTGGCTGAAAGAGATCCATCCGTTGGTGTATGAGTCTTTATAATAGACCCCTGCATCGGTTCCTACATACAGGCCTTCGCTTGCATTTTTATAATAAGCAATGGTACTTACATGAACAGCAGGCAGGTTTCCTGTAATTTCGGTCCATGACATCCCTTTGGTTGTGGATTTATAAACCTTGGTACCCGAGGTCAGGTAAACGATATTTGGATCTGTGGGATGGGTTGCGATGGATGTGGCCGTCATCGGCGAAGGCAGGTAACTTGTGATATTAAGCCAGGTCGGACTTGCATCCAGGCAGTTATCCGAGCGGAAAAGCTTGCTGTCGGAACGTGCTGCAAACAGAACATTGCTGTCGGCTGAAGAGTGTTCAAGAACAGCCATGTCAGTCCCGTTCGACCCTGCAAGGTTGTCGGAGATCTTTGTAAAATGGACTGTCGCGCCGGGAAGCACATTGGGTGCCCTCCAGATATTTTTAAAACCTATAAACATACTCCTGTGGTTGGATTTGCTAAGGACGAACGGGGTGACCCATGCGCCACTTTCGGTGATGCCGTTTACGCCGTTCCCTGCAATATGGACTTCGCTTGCATTGTTATACCTGCGATAGAGGTCACCGTAATAGATGGTGTAAAAAGTATAGGCAGCATTGGTGTAGTCAATGGCACATTCCATACCGTCTCCACCCCCTGTTGCAAGCCAGCCGGAGCCTGTAAACGTATAGGTACCGTTATCCTGGAATCCGTTGATGACTTTGTTTTTTGCTGTCTGAGCTACGCCCAGCTTGTAGATCTGGCCTATGGTCATGGTCTCTGTATGATATGTCCAGGAGGTGCCTGCGTTGGCAGAAGCCCATAATCCTCCGTCGTTACAAGCATAAAGATTCCCGTTGACGGGAGAGAATGAAAGCATATGGCAGTCGGCATGAACTGCAGGTGCGCTGCATCCACCATACCAGTGGGAACAGATAGCCCAGGTGGTACCCCCGTTAGTTGATTTCCAGCAGTCAACACCGCCTACGAAAACCATTTCGGCGTTGGTCGGGTTTACTGCAAGTGCCAGGTCATACCATCCCTGTCCGCCTGAACCGGATCCGTCGCAGGATCCATCAAGAATATTGGGAGTGGTGGAACGGGTCGTAAAATTAAGGCCTGAATCGGTCGAACGGTAAAGCCCGAGGTAACCGCTTGATCCGTTTGAATAAAGTACGTAAACATAGCTTGAACTGGCTGCAGAAACTGCTATCACTGCACGCTGGGCGCTGGCAGGCAGCCCCGAAGTTACCTGTGTGAATGTCAAGCCATTGTCGGTTGAACGGTAAAAGTTGTAATCTGCAACAGCATAAACTGTATTGGGATCCCCCGGTTTGAATTTGATATCTTTAAAGTTTCCGCTTCTCTGGTTTGTCCAGGTGGCCCCGCCATCGATTGTCCTGAAAACTCCGCTGCTGGCGGCTGCAAGCATGACCATGGGGTTTGTCGGATGAATAAGCATATTGCCGATAGTTGCATTGCCCATCCCTGTTTTGGAAGGAGCCCAGGTATGGCCTGCGTCGGTGCTTTTATAAACGCCCATGCCGGGTGCATCACCTGCATCCCGGTCACCAGTTCCGATGAAGATTGTGCCTGGATTTGAGTAATCCACGACTATGGCTGAAACGCCAAGGGTTGGAAGGGTATCCGTTGAAGTTGCCCAGTTCACGCCTCCGTCGGTTGTGTACCAGAAGCCACCCGAGGGAGCTCCGATGTAAAAGGTATTGGGATCAGTAGGATGATACCCGATATTATTTATTCTGCCCAGGCCTTCATACCCTGCCGGTCCGGGTGAAGGGATCACCGATGGGCCGAGTGAAATCCAGTTCCCTACCTGTGACTTCTGAGGGGTTTTAGTCGCTTTGTAAGCATCATATGCATTCATCGTGGCGTCAGGGGCGGGAAGTGAACCGTCGGGATTGATACGGCTCTGCATCATATACTCCCAGCGCTTGAAAATTTTCCATCCGCATCCTTTGGTGATGGGGCGATCCTTCCAGTAAGTGTAGAAGGCCTTCTGAGTCTTGAAAAAATTCTGGTTGGGATCCTGCATCATGCTTACCCAGTAAGGATAATCGGCAGTATCCATCTTGACGTTCTGGGACAACATTACTGAGGGTTTCCCGAAGACAAAAAGCAGGAGGGCAATAAGGAAAAGTTTTTTCATGATAAATAAGGTTTATAACCTAGCAAAGGTACTAAAGAAAACGAAGCCCAGGTTGTGAATTTTGATCAGTCTTTTACTGCAAACCGGAGAATGATGAGATTGCAAATGAATGAGGCTTATCATGGGAACATTGGCTACTTTGATTATTTTTGCCCGATGACAGAGAGTGAAGTTCATAACAGGTGCTTCCATTGCGGAGAGGACTGTGTATCGGTAACGATAATGTTTGAAGAGAAGCCATTCTGTTGCCAGGGTTGCCAGATGGTATATGCGATCCTCAGCAGTAGCAATTCGGGCGAGTATTATAAGCTGAGTGAATACCCGGGCGTTAAAAACAGTACCGGGGAGGCTGGTAAACGCTATGATTTTCTTGATAATGAAGAAATAAAAAAAGAGATACTTGATTTCTCAGATAACGGGGTGTCAAGGGTTAAGTTTTTCATCCCTAATATTCACTGCAGTTCATGTATATGGCTTCTTGAAAACCTTCACAGGCTTCAACCGGGAATAATGCGGTCGGGCGTACATTTTACCAAAAAAGAAGCCACTTTCACGTTTCGTGAATCAGAGATCACGCTGAGGGGTCTTGTTGAATTGCTGGCTTCGGTAAATTACGCTCCATACATTTCACTTGAGTCTGTGGACAAGAGCCGTAATAAGAGCGTAAACCGTGGATTGTATTACAGGCTTGGGGTTGCCGGATTTTGTTTCGGGAATATCATGCTGTTCAGTTTCCCTTCCTACCTGGCGGTGGATGATTCTGTTGAACAATTCATCAGGCAGAATTTTGGTATACTGAATATCATTCTTGGGATCCCGGTTGCATTTTATTCGGGATCGGGTTTTTTTATTTCAGCCTACAGGGGCTTGAAAAGGCGGTTTATCAGTATTGATCTGCCGATAGCAATCGGGATAATGGCCCTGTTCTTCCGCTCAGCCTATGAGATCATTTCCGGTACCGGCCCGGGCTTCATGGATTCACTTGCAGGGCTGTTGTTTTTCCTCCTGATAGGGAAATGGTACCAGGGGCTGACGTACCAGGCCCTGTCATTTGAAAGGGACTACCGTTCTTATTTCCCGGTTGCCGTCACCCTGGTTTCTGACTCAGGCGAAGAAAGTATACTTCCCCTGAAGAATCTCAGGACAGGGATGAGGATTCTTATAAGGAATAACGAGCTTATACCGGCTGATTCCATACTAATCAAAGGAGAGGGCTCAATTGATTACAGCTTCGTAAGCGGAGAATCAGAGCCTGTGAAAAAGATCGAGGGGCAGAGAATTTATGCAGGGGGCAAGCAAGCCGGGCCTGCCATCGAGGTTTTGGTTGAAAAAGAAGTCACCCAGAGCAGGCTTACCGAGATCTGGAACCAGGAACAGGGTGCTGAATCAGGGCCTAACAAATGGGAATCGCTCATCGATGTGATCAGCCGTTATTTTACTGCCATTATACTGCTTCTCGCACTTGTCACAGGGATCATTTGGTGGTTTATTAACCCTTCCCAGGCTGCCCTGGTGGTCACTTCAATCCTGATAGTCGCCTGTCCCTGTGCCCTGGCTATGACCCTGCCATTTTCCTTTGGCGGGGCTATGAGGGTATTCGGCAGGAACGGCTTCTACATCAAACGCAGCTCAGTTGTCGAGGCTCTTTCCCGCATCGATACTATCGTTCTTGATAAGACAGGCACTTTGACCAAGAATCATGACCTTGAAGCAAATCTTGATCATCTCGATCTCCCGGAAAGTTACCTGGCCCTTATAAGGTCAGTGGCAAGGCATTCGACCCATCCGATGAGCCTGGCTGTTTACCAGACACTTCCGGGCATGAACACGATGCCGGTTTCGGGGTTTACCGAGTATCCTTCGAAAGGAATTGAAGGAACAGCAGGCGGCCATCTCTTCAGGCTGGGCTCGGATGAATTCGTTCTCGGCAGCAGGAGCGTGGCCGGAGCTGCGGGGAGCTTGTATGTTTCAGCGGACGGAAAGCCATCAGGATACATTATATTAAAACATAAGTACAGGGAAGGAATGAAGGATGTACTTAATTCCCTTGGCCGGAAATATGAACTGCACCTGCTTTCGGGTGATAATGATGCTGAATTTGAGGCACTTATTGGATTCTTCCCTTCCAGGGAACACCTGAACTTTAACCAGAGCCCGCTGGATAAACTTAATTATGTGAGGAAACTGAAGGCTGAAGGGAAAAGGGTCATGATGATAGGGGATGGGCTGAATGATGCCGGCGCCCTGCATGAGAGCGACTGCGGGATATCAATTGCAGATGATGTATACCATTTTTCACCTTCCTGCGATGCTATACTTGAATCAAGGCAATTCAGGAAACTTGACAGCTTTCTAAGGCTTAGCAAAAACAGTCGCAGGATAGTAATTGCGAGCATGATGTTTTCATTCTTTTATAACCTCATCGGGTTGAGTTTTGCAGTCACCGGCAACCTTACACCCATTGTTTCTGCTATATTGATGCCGCTCAGCTCTGTGTCGGTTATCTCTCTAATTACCATTGCAATATACCTTGCTGCAGGACGTGAAGGCTTAAATAAGGGCTATTCAGTCTGATTATAAATATTGAGTATTTTTAGTATTTCAGTATTTTAATCTTGGAATTGTGATTACTATGTTATTAAATTTGTTTCACACAGAATTTTTCCCCCGTGAATGTCATTCTTATTCTTGTTGGTTTCAGTCTGATGGTTGCCCTTGTCGGCCTTGCCGCTTTCTTCTGGTCGGTAAGGACCGGGCAGTATGATGATCCTTATAGTTCATCAGTAAGGATATTATTTGATGATGAACAGCCTGAAGAATCTGAGTCCAAGGTAGCGGATGCCACTCGAAGCGCAAGTCCAACCAAGAAAATATAAACATGGAAAATCAAAAATTTTACTACGACAACAAATCTGTCAAGTTGTTCGCCTATGCCACTCTTCTCTGGGGTGTCATCGGTATGGTAGTAGGCCTTTTACTGGCTTTACAGTTCATATGGCCTCAGCTGACCTTCGGTATACCATATACTACTTTTGGCAGGATAAGGCCGATCCACACGAATGCGGTAATCTTTGCATTCGTCGGAAACGGCATGTTTTGCGGGATTTATTATTCGCTTCAGCGCTTATGCAAAGCCAGGATGTTTAGCGACATCCTCAGCAAGATCCATTTCTGGGGATGGCAGTTGATCATTGTTGCTGCTGCCCTCACATTTGCTTTCGGCTTCACCACCGGGAAGGAGTATGCCGAACTTGAATGGCCCATCGACATCCTGGTCGCCGTGATCTGGATCGTATTCGGCTGGAACATGATAGGCACCATCATTAAGCGCCGTACAAGGCATATTTATGTTGCCATCTGGTTTTATCTTGCCACTTTCGTTACCGTTGCAGTTCTTCATGTTGCAAACAGCATTGAGATCCCGGTGACATTTTTCAAATCGTATATTGCGTATGCAGGAGTGCAGGATGCACTTGTTCAGTGGTGGTATGGGCATAATGCCGTTGCTTTCTTCCTTACAACGCCTTTCCTTGGACTGATGTATTATTATCTGCCCAAGGCTGCAAACCGGCCGGTTTATTCCTACCGATTGTCGATCGTACATTTCTGGGCCCTGATCTTCCTGTATATCTGGGCAGGCCCCCACCATCTGATTTATTCAGCTCTTCCTAACTGGACGCAGTCGCTCGGTGTTGTGTTCTCGGTCATGCTCATAGCTCCTTCCTGGGGCGGCATGGTGAACGGACTACTGACACTGCGTGGTGCATGGGATAAGGTGCGTGAGGATCCTGTTCTTAAATTCATGGTGGTTGCAGTGACCGCTTATGGTATGTCCACTTTCGAAGGCCCGATGATGTCGACCAAAACAGTGAATGCGATATCCCATTTCACAGACTGGACAGTAGGCCATGCACATATAGGGGCGCTGGGTTGGAACGGTTTTATGACCTTTGCAGTTCTTTACTGGCTGCTCCCGAGGATATTCAGGACAAACCTGTATTCGAAAAAGCTTGCCAACATGCATTTCTGGATTGGCACCCTGGGTATTGTCTTTTATGCAGTACCTCTTTACTGGGGTGCAATCACCCAGTTCCTGATGTGGAAAGAGTTCACCCCTGAAGGCTTCCTGAGGTATCCCAATTTCCTTGAAACCGTTACCCAGCTGAGACCCATGTATGCTGCAAGGGCCATCGGGGGCGCATTATATATTACAGGTGTGGTAATCGGCGTTTACAACCTCATCCTGACCGTTCGCCAGGGTGACTTCCTTGCAGATGAAGCCGCATCGGCACCTGCCCTGGAATCCATTTCAGGAAAACGTGCAGCAGGCGAAGGAGCTCACCGCTGGCTCGAGCGCAGGCCCATACAGTTCACTATTATTGCCCTTATCGCCATTCTCATCGGTGGGATCATAGAGATAGTACCGCTGTACCTCATAAAAACCAACATCCCGACTATTGCAAGCGTAAAACCATATACACCGCTCGAACTTCAGGGCCGTGACATTTATGTGAGGGAAGGATGTTATACATGCCATTCCCAGCAGGTAAGGCCTTTCCGGTCCGAAACCGAGCGTTATGGCCAGTACGCCAAAGCAGGCGAATATGTTTATGACCATCCTTTCCAGTGGGGTTCCAAACGTAACGGGCCAGACTTGTCGAGGGA
>CAIJYT010000053.1 GCA_903824935.1 uncultured Bacteroidales bacterium
AACTATGTCACGGCATCATCGACTGCAGCCCCGTTCGTGTTCACTGCACCTGTAGTACCTCCAGTTTCATGGACTTTGACTGAACCGATAAACGATGACGGATGTAAGCTGAGACTGATTCCTTTTGCATGCAGGTATAAAAAGAATTAAGGCCATTTACACGGCCTAATTAAATAACCATATCTTTTGACGATTATTGTGCCTTTAAGTTACAGCGGGCCTCAATTTAAATCAAGGGGGAAAGTGCTTCACATTTTGCTAATTTTGCACGTTCAAACCAATTACAGTGCATAAACTATCAGACAACATAGGCCGGTATTTTTCATTGGTCAAGATCCATCATACTCTTTTTTCACTGCCTTTCGCAATGATCGGCCTTTTCCTTGCCTTTAAGGAAACAGGTGGTTTAATAAGTATCCGCAGCCTCCTGCTGGTGATTCTCGCCGTTCTTTTCGCGAGGAATACAGCCATGGCATTCAACCGTTATGCCGACATCGAGATCGACAGGAAAAACCCGCGTACCTGGGGCCGTGAACTCCCAAGTAAGATTATAACCAAACCTGCAGCCCTGGCATTTATCATCATCAATGCCCTGCTTTTCATGGGTTCGGCCCTGCTCCTGAACCCACTTTGTTTTTATCTCTCCCCCGTTGCACTTCTCGTGGTGATGGGCTACAGTTTTACGAAAAGGTTCACCTCCCTTTCGCATGTTTTCCTCGGCCTGGGGCTTTCGCTGGCTCCGATTGGTGCATATATTGCGGTAACAGCGCATTTCGCCCTTCTGCCACTCCTGTTCTCATTCTCAGTTATATTCTGGGTTGCAGGCTTCGACATTATTTACGCCATGCAGGACGTGGCATTTGACGAGGCAGAAAAACTCCGCTCCATCCCTGTCTTTCTCGGCAGGAAGAATGCACTGCTGCTGTCGATACTGTTTCACCTGATTTCAGTGGGATTCCTTGTTACAGCAGGAATTATCGGCCCCTTCGGCAAAATCTTCTGGGCCGGGATGCTTATTTATACAGCCTTGATAATTTACCAGCATATGCTTGTCAAACCCGATGACCTTTCGAAAGTCAACCTGGCATTTTTCACCCTCAATGGCATTGCCTCGGTTATCTACGGCTGTTTTGTCATCGCCGATCTTTACCTCTGATCACCTTCCCCAGTTTTCCCTGTCAAGGGAACGGTATGTTATCGCCTCGGCAAGGCATTCCGCCCGAATCTCTTCCGAATTATTCAGGTCGGCAATGGTCCTTGCAACTTTCAGGATCCGTTCATAGGCCCTCGCCGATAATCCCAGCTTATCCATCGCATTTTTCAGCAGCAGCTGGGATGCATCATTAAGCTTGCAAAACTGCCTCATCTGCCTGGGATTCATCTGGGCATTGCAATAAACTCCCTTTGCTCCATTGAACCTGAGTTCCTGTTTTCTCCTCGCAACGACCACCCTTTCCCTGATTGTATTACTGTTCTCTGCGGATGACTGATCCCGAAGGTCACGGTAAGGAACAGGAACAACCTCGAGTTGAATGTCGATCCTGTCAAATAACGGGCCTGAAATTTTGTGAAGATATTTTTGTATGATACCCGGGTTGCACTGGCATGGCGTTTGAGGATGGTTGTAATAACCGCACGGACATGGGTTCATTGCTGCAACCAGCATGAAACTGGCAGGATAGGTTGCAGAAATTCTGGCCCTGGAAACCGTAACCACCCTGTCCTCCATGGGCTGCCTCAACACCTCCAGCACCTGCCTGCTGAACTCAGGCAGTTCATCAAGGAACAATACCCCGTGATGCGCAAGGGAAATTTCTCCCGGGCGGGGGTTGCTTCCACCTCCAACCAGGGCCACGCTGGAAATAGTATGATGAGGGGAACGGAAAGGCCGGGTCGTGACAAGGGCCCCGGAACCATTAAGCCGGCCAGCGACCGAATGGATCTTGGTGGTTTCAAGGGCTTCCTGCAGAAGAAGGGGAGGCAGGATAGACGGGAGGCGCTTTGCCATCATTGTCTTTCCTGCTCCCGGCGGACCAATCAAAAGGACATTATGCCCCCCCGCTGCTGCTATCTCCATCGCCCTTTTGATATTTTCCTGTCCGCGAACATCTGCATAGTCAAGGGCCGGGCTGCCTCCGCATTTCCCAAACTCTGCCTTGATATCCACTTTCGTTTGAGGCAGGTTCCCCTCCCCGTTGAAAAAGTCAATAACTTCCTTGATATTACCTGCCCCGAATACCTGCAGGTCCTCAACCACTGCCGCTTCCCTTGCATTGCCTGCAGGCAGAACGAGCCCTTTAAAACCCTGCTTCCTTGCCTCCATTGAGATCGGCAGGGCTCCCCTGACCGGAAGCAGACTGCCGTCGAGCGAAAGTTCTCCCATGATCATGAATTTTTCAAGCTTATCGGTTTTGATCATTTCAGAAGCTGCCAGTATCCCTATCGCAATAGGCAGGTCGTACGATGATCCTTCCTTACGGATATCTGCAGGAGCCATGTTGATGACTATCTTCTTCCCGGGTATCCTGAAACCGTTGTGCTTAAGAGCAGATTCTATCCGCTGGTGGCTTTCACGCACTGCGTTGTCGGGCAGCCCCACCATAAAAAACTGTATCCCCTGGTCAATATTGACTTCTATGGTAATGAGCAGGGCCTGTATCCCTATAATGGCGCATCCGTATGTTTTAACCAGCATGAAGGAGGTTTCTCCTTAATCCGCCTTCATTAAAAAAGTGACAGGAAAATTGAAATTATTTTTCAGGTTTGTATTTCGAACCTGCCAGTATCTTTTGGGAATCCTTTTCTTTCAACAACTCTGAAAGGCTTACTTCAGGATTCCTCTCCATGTATTTTTTAATGATCTGCCAGCCAATCCAGTTTCCTAGCAAGGGAGGCGATTCCTTCCCGAATTCAGCGGTAAAGGGCCCATCCGAAGTAAATACCCTGATGATCTTACCGTCGTTCGAATAAAGCATGCGGTTTTCTATAATAGCCGCCCACACCTGCTTTTCATTTTTCGTAATCCACTCATACTGTGCGGCGGTGTAACCTATTTTTATCCGGGCCGGAGCAGACGGGAGTATGGCGTCCTGGATATAAAGTCTTTTACCGGCCTCCACCATGATGTCGAGAAGGCTGCCCCCTCCTGTTTCGACAGGAAAACTGGAAGCCGCCAGCAGCCTCACGCAATCCGGAACAATGTATTCCTCATCCATCCTGTTCACCTGGAAGATTGAAACCCCGTCTTCCTTATAGGGTTTGAAATCCTTGCCCAGGTAATTGTCGAAACCGATAAGCAGCACCGAATCTGAATATTGCACCGGATACTCATAATCCCCCCCCGAAATAAATGCATAAACGGAAGGAATGTGGAAAGACGGGAAATAATATTTGAAATGCCTGAATGCTTCCCTGAGACCGTCCTCAGTATTTTTCACTTCGGGATATTTCAGCCTCACCGCCTTAATAAAATCCTGGTTCCTTGGGCTGGCAAGGTATTCCTTAAGCGGGGCCAGCCTTGCAGGATCATCAATGCTGTCGCCGAGGAAAAGCCTGTATTTCGGCTGGAGTTTCTTCAGGTTTGACTGCAGATCGGCATTATTAGCGTTAAAAAGATCGAGGTCATAACGCCCTATAGTGACCGGGGGACAGTCAACCTTTGAAACATCAGCATCAAGGGCATTCCTGCGGCCACATCCGCAGACAAATAAAATAATGAACAGTAAGACAGTACTTTGCTTCATATTCAAACAAACGTAGTAAATGGTTGATTATTTTTGGATAAAATTATTGAAAATGCAGAAGCCGGGCGTTCCTAAATCTTTAAATTTGTTTTTTAAGGTATAACTACAGAAAATCATGAGAAAGAAATTATTTTGTTTCGCAGTCATTTGCCTGCTTCCATTACAATTGGTTTTAGCGCAAAAGTCGCAGGAAATAAAACTTGGACTGAAAGTTGCCCCAAACATTTCTTTCCTCACGCCTGCTACCTCCGATTACAGTTATGACGGGGTAAAAATGGGTGCAGTGATAGGTCTGGTTAGTGATATCTATTTTGCTGAACATTATGCTTTTTCAACTGGACTGAATTTTAACCTGCTGGGTGGAAAAATTACTTATCCCGATAAAGTGAAAGTCGGTACCAGAGACACACTTGGTGTGACAAAGAGCAACGATAGTTTCGTGTATATTGAGATCCCTCTCATGCTTAAAATGTTTACTAAGAAATTCGGGAGGTTCTCATTTTTCGGACAATTAGGTTTTGGCACAGGGTTCAGGATTGCCGCAAGGGCAAAAACGGAATTTACCGGCGACAAGGGCTACACTTCAAGCGAAAAAAAAGATATTACCAGCCAGACTACGCTCATCAGGGAATCTGTGCTTATAGGCATCGGCTCGGAAGTGTCCATTGACCAGTCGACCAGGATATTTTTCGGGCTTGGATACAGTAACAGTCTTAATAACGTTTTAAAGGGATACAATGCAAAATCCGGGGATAACCAGAAAGCTTACCTGAATTATGCCGAACTGAACCTGGGAGTAATGTTTTAACCATGAAGATCGCGCTAGCCCAGTTGAATTACCGCATCGGCGACTTTGAGCAAAACGAGTCGGGGATCATAGGCTGTATTCAAAAAGCCAGAACTGCCGGTGCCGACCTGGTTGTTTTTGCCGAGCTGTCTGTATGCGGATATCCTCCCCGTGATTTCCTGGAGTTTGACGATTTTATTGAAAAATGTTACCAGGGTGTACTTCGGATAGCGGAAGAGTGCACCGGCATTGCCGCTATCGTAGGCAGCCCTTCGGTAAACCCCGCCGACAAGGGGAAGCCACTATACAACTCCGCTTATTTTCTTGCCGACGGCAGGATTCAGTCGCTGAGCCATAAAACACTGCTGCCGAACTATGATGTATTCGATGAATACAGGTATTTCGAGCCTAACCGTCTCCCATACGAAGTCATTGAATACAAGGGGAGCCGAATCGCCCTGACCATTTGCGAGGACCTCTGGAATATTACCGACGATCCTTTATACGTGAGGAATCCCATGGACGAGCTTCTGAAGCTCAATCCTGATATGATCATCAACATTGCCGCTTCTCCTTTTCATTATTCCCAGCCGGATGACAGGTTTGAGGTGCTGAAACGCAATGCCATGACTTACGGCATCCCGGTCTTCTATGTGAACCAGGTGGGCGGTAACACCGAGCTTTTATTCGACGGGGGGTCCATGGTGATCAATGCAGGAGGCGGGTTAGTGGCGGAATTAAAAAGGTTCTCCGAAGATTTTCAGATACTGGATACCGGTAAGCTGGAATTCGAAAATCGGTTCACGGTTCACGGTTCACGGTTCACGGATCACGAATCACGGATTTCCCTTATACATAATGGCCTGGTGATGGGTATCAGGGACTACTTTCATAAAATGGGCTTTTCAAAGGCGATATTAGGTCTGTCGGGGGGCATAGATTCGGCGGTAACCCTTGTGCTTGCCGCAGAAGCACTGGGTAAGGAAAATGTCAAAGCAGTGCTCCTTCCTTCAAAATACTCATCTGATCACAGTATCAAAGATGCCCTGGACCTTGCTAATAACCTGGGAGTTGAACATGAAATCATTCCTATTGAAGAATCTTTCACTGCAATACTGCACAGCCTTGAGCAACAGTTTCGGGATCAACCCTTCAACCTCACCGAAGAAAACATACAGGCCAGGGTCCGTGCTGTAATCCTCATGGCCCTGTCTAATAAATTCGGGTATATACTCCTGAACACCTCAAATAAAAGCGAGGCTGCGGTGGGTTACGGAACTTTATACGGAGACATGTGCGGCGGCTTGTCGGTGCTTGGGGATGTTTACAAGACCCAGGTGTATGAACTGGCCCGGTATATCAACCGTGAAAGAAAGATCATCCCTCAGAATTCAATAGATAAACCCCCTTCTGCAGAGCTGAGGCCTGATCAAAAAGATTCGGATTCCCTGCCCGAATACGACATTCTCGATAAAATATTAATGAAATATATCGAAGAAAGGAAAGGCCCCAGGGAGTTGATCCTTGCAGGTTTCGATGAAAGAATCGTTAAAAGGATTCTGAAACTTGTAAACAATAACGAATACAAAAGATATCAAACGCCTCCAATCCTCAGGGTTTCCCCAAAAGCGTTCGGGATGGGCCGGCGCATGCCAATCGTTGGAAAATACCTGAGCTGATTATTATGACTGGACTGATTCCACTGATTTAATCTCCGGTATAGCGCGGATCACAGCTGCTTCAATACCGTTCTTCAGTGTCATCTGCGAATGAGGGCAGTTTCCGCACATTCCAAGGAGCCTCAGGTTCACAACCTTTTCGTCGGTCATGTCAACATATTCCACATCGCCGCCGTCGGCCTGCAGGTAAGGACGTATCTGTTCAATAACGTTTTTGACTTTATTTTCGAGTTCGATATCAATCATGTCATGTAATATTTAAGCATGCAAAGATAGGAAAAATCATTATCCGGGAGATTTTCAGAGTGTGAAATTACTGCCTCAGCAGGCGGTATGCTCCAACGCCGGTGTCATACCAGATTTTATACTTTTATCTTCTGTCTTCGGCCGGTACTGCATTAATGATAAACAGCCATTATCATAAAAAAACAAGACTTTTTATTAATTATTTTTATTTAGTCTGTGTATAATATGAAAATATTTCCGTAAGTTTACCACTTCTAATCAATGGTTTACCCTCCGGGCCCATGCCCGGGGAACAAAACAAACTGCAATGAAATTATTATGAAAGGTATACAGGAACATTGTTAATCTTATATACCGGATACGGATCTGTATTAAACAACATTTAAATTCAAAGACATATGAAAAAAATAATGTCAATTGCAGGAGTAATATTATTTACTTCCTTCATTTTTTCTTCCTGTGGTCCAGGTAGTACCGGTGATCAAAATACAACAACCGCTTCAACCCTGAAGAATGACAGGTTGAAAACCGAACAGGAGTTGCATGCAGCCAACGATTCCTTATATGCTGCTCTCAATGCCATGTTCACCGGTAATCTGGATCCAATGAATAAACTCTGGTCGCATTCAGATTATATAACCGACATGGGGCCTTTTGGCGGCCGGACTACCGGCTGGGAGGCTGTTGGTGCGGAATTTAAAAAGGAAGCAGGCATGAAATTCGGGGGCAGGATTGTTTGCAAGGAACTTCATATTTATGCCGGCACAGATATGGGATATACGGTCTGCATAGAAGAGGGTGAAAAAATGAGTGCGGAAGGCAAACCAGTGGCGATTAAGCACCGGGCGACAAACATCTTTCACCTGGAAAACGGTCAGTGGAAATTGATTCACCACCAGACAGACTTTTCCCCTCAACTGGAGAAAGCAACTGAAGACCGTAAGAAGCAATAATTTAATAGCCGGTCTTCACTTCTTTCCAAACGTTTCCCGTATGGCGTTGGATATGGCAACCTGCTGAGCCACGGCCTCGGCAAGCTTTGTAAATGCCAGGCTTGTTGCTGTATGATCTTCAACCGCAACGGGTTTGCCTGCATCTCCCGAATCGGCAATGGCAGGTTCAATTGGGATCTGGCCAAGAATAGGGATTTTGAGGTCTTCTGCGAATTTCTCACAGCCGCTTTTCCCGAAAATGAAGTACTTCTTGCCGGGCATGTCAGCAGGAATGAAGTAAGCCATATTCTCAACCAGGCCGAGAAGCGGAATATTGATCTGCTCGTTCCTGAACATATCGGCAGCTTTTCTCACATCAGCGATGGCGACCTCCTGTGGAGTACTTACCAGGATAGCCCCTGTGAGCGGGAAACTCTGAACCAGGGTCAGGGGGATGTCCCCGGTTCCCGGCGGCAGGTCAATGACCATGTAATCCAGTGGCCCCCATTCAATATCGGTGAACAGCTGTTTCAATGCAGATGAGGCCATCGGGCCTCTCCATACAAGAGCTTTGGACTGGTCGACAAAGAATCCTATGGATATCATTTTCAGGCCGTACTTCTCGAAGGGGTAGACATAAGTCTTTCCATCCTTGTCGAAACCTTTGGCTTTCTCATCCATCAACCCGAACATCAATGGAATTGAAGGCCCGTAAATGTCGGCATCAAGCAATCCCACCTTTGCTCCTGCTTTTGCAAGAGCGATAGCCAGGTTCACTGCCACTGTGGATTTACCGACACCGCCTTTGCCCGACCCTACAGCGATAATGTTCTTAACATCCTTAAGAAGTTCTTCATTCTCCAATCGTTTGGTCGTCACCTTTGACGAAAGGTCGACCTCCACTTGCAGATCCTTGTCCACATGGTCATGAATAGCCTTGATGCAGGCCTGGGTCAGATAATCTTTCAGAGGGCAGGCGGGAGTGGTAAGGATCAACCTGAAACTGACTTTTCCCTCGCTGATCTTCACCTCATCTATCATGTTCAATGTCACCAGGTCCTTCTTTAAATCAGGATCCATTACTTGAGAGAGGGCGTGGAGTATGTTATCTTGTGTAACTTTTTTCATTTCTCAATTATTTATTTTTTGTGATAATTCTTAAGTAGCGAAGTAGCGAGGTAGCGAAAATTTCGCTATTTCGCTATTTCTTTTGCAGGGTCCCAGAAGTGCTTTTCAAACTTCACCACCTGATCATTTTTAACCTTGATCTTTTCACTTTCCAGCAGCTGCTGCATCACGTTGGGTCCGCCAAAATGATGCTTGCCTGTAAGAAGGCCGTTCCTGTTCACCACCCTGTGAGCAGGTATATTCCTGTTACTGGTATGCGATGCATTCATGGCCCAGCCTACCATCCTAGCAGATCCCCTCAGCCCCAGGTATTCAGCTATCGCCCCGTAGGAAGTCACCCTTCCGTAAGGAATTTTTAAAACAATCTCAAAAACATCATCAAAAAACGATTCCTTCAATGGCATGGCAGGAGCTATAATTCCTTTTTCAGTTCCAGAAGGAATTCCTTGACCTTGTTCAGAGAGGAGATCATCTGAACGGAATTAACCACATTCTCCCGGTTTTGTTTCAGTTTTTCCCTGGCACCCTGGAGGGTATATCCCCTTTCTCTGACCAGGTGGTATATCAGTTTCAGATTTTCAAGATCACTCTTGGTGAACAGTCTGTTCCCTTTTTTGTTTTTTTGTGGCTTGAGGATGTCAAACTCCTTTTCCCAAAAGCGGATCAGCGATTGATTCACCTCGAAGAGTTCAGCAACTTCACCGATGGAATAATAAACTTTTTCGATTTTATGATCGGCTTTCATCATATGCTGGGGGTTAATCCATAGTCTGTGAGGGCTGCTGCGAAAGGTCAAGCATCTTCTGGAACTGGTCAGGACTCAGATCATTGAAGAAAAAGTAGATCGGGTTCAGTGGAATTGAATTCTTCCTGACTTCATAATGCAGATGAGGGGACG
>CAIJYT010000054.1 GCA_903824935.1 uncultured Bacteroidales bacterium
ACGGGATCAACCCTGTATTCCGCCCCTTCGTTATAGGGTTTACCGGCTATGGAAATGTTTCACAGGGAGCCCAGGAGATCTGCGGACTTTTACCGGTGAAGGAGATCTCGCCTGAAAAACTGCTGGCCCTGCATAAACGGAAACAGGTTCCGAATAATTTAGTTTATAAGGTGGTTTTCAGGGAAGAAGACCTTTATGAAAACATCCATGGCATTCCTTTCGAGCTGCATGAATATATGCAGAATCCCCAGGATTTCAGGTGCAAGTTCGAACAGTATATCCCTTACCTTTCGATGCTGATCAATTGCATATACTGGGATAAACGATATCCCAGGCTCGTTACAAAGGAATACCTGGAAAAACTTTTTCAAAAATCGAAGCCCAGGCTTACAGTGATAGGCGACATCAGCTGCGATGTTGAAGGTTCGGTGGAATGCACCCTGCATTCCACGGTGATCTCCGATCCGATTTTCATTTATGATCCGGTCAAACGCACGGCCACGTCGGGCCATAAAGGCGACGGACTGCTTGTAATGGCTGTGGATATACTGCCGGCCGAACTACCCAGGGATGCATCGGATGGTTTTGCCGATGCACTGGTTAATTTCATCAAACCTATAGCCGATGCCGACTTTGATGAACCTTTCGAGGACCTTGACCTTCCACGCGCTATAAAGAAAGGGCTGATCCTCCATAAAGGTGAATTAGCACCTGAGTATAAGTACATGGAAGAATACTTAAGTATCCCCTAATTTGTAAATTGTACATTGTACATGGTATATGGTACATTGATATTATTCATTGATAACTCTTAATCCAGCTAACATGTCTCAAAAAGTTCTCATTCTCGGAGCCGGGCTGGTAGCCAGGCCTATCGTTCACCACCTCTTATCCAGGGGCTTTGAAGTTACTGTTGCTTCCAATACTGCGGATCGTGCCGCCCAAATGATCAATGATCACCCCAAAGGCAAGTCGGTGAACTGGGAAGCTTCAGATGAAGCCGCACTGGATGCCCTCATCAAAGAACACGACATCACGGTAAGCCTGCTGCCTTATGCATTTCATATAATGGTTGCCCGGCACTGTATTGCACATAAAAAGAACATGGTTACTGCCTCCTATGTCAAACCCGAAATGCGGGCTCTCGACAATGAAGCAAGGGAAGCAGGGATCATCATCCTCAACGAAATGGGCCTCGACCCTGGCATCGACCATATGTCGGCCATGCGCATCATCGACAGTATCCATGGAAAAGGTGGGGCTGTACTGGAGTTCTACAGCATATGCGGCGCTTTGCCGGCTCCTGAAGCAGCGGGCAACCCATTTAAATACAAGTTCTCGTGGAGCCCCAAAGGGGTTGTCATGGCAGGGAACAACGATGCATTATACCTTCGCCACGGGCAGGAGGTCAGCATACCCACCCGGGACCTCTTTAAAAATCCTTTTTTAGTGAATTTCCCCGAAGTCGGACAACTGGAAGTCTATCCAAACAGGGATTCACTGGCTTACATGGAAATATACGGAATCCCCGAAGCCCTCACGGTTTTCAGGGGCACCTTTCGTTTCACCGGATGGTGCGAAACCCTGGATGTGATGAAACAGCTTGGCCTGATATCCTATGAAAAAACCGACATGAAAGGAATGACCTATGCAGGACTTGTGGGGAGGCAGATCGAAAATCTCGGTTACAAAACGGGATTGCAGGCCAGAAATATACGCACGGATGTGGCCGGCTGTCTTGGGATCCCGGTTGGTTCTCAGGCCCTGGATGCCCTGGAATGGCTTGGATTGTTCGAGGATAAACCAATGAACCGCGCAACAGAAAGTACATTTGAGGTTGTTTCTGACCTGATGATTTCAAAGATGGGCCTGGGCGACAATGAAAGGGATATGGTAGTTCTGCAGCATACCTTCCTTGCAGCATATTCTGACGGGCGTAAGGAAGTGATACGTTCACGCATGCTTGATTTTGGTTCCCCTTCCACCGATACTTCCATTGCCCGCACCGTTGCACTGCCTGCCGCTATTGGTGTTGAGATGATACTCAAGGGCGAAATAAAGGAAAAAGGAGTTCACATCCCCGTCATCGCATCAATTTACGACCCGGTTCTGAATGAACTGGAAGCTCTGGGAATTAAAATGACCGAAGAATTCGGCCTCCCGGTTTCGGAAAATATCCAATGATTTAACCCTTAAAAAGCAGGATGCCTGGTATCCGATATCCGACATCCTGAATCTTGCATCCTGTATCAAACTATCAAGTATGTCAAAACTGATTGCCGTTGTCATCCTCGCCATAGTGATCTATGCCGTTATTACCATGAGGAAAAAGCCCGGTGGTTCAACTGGCAAAGCTGAAAATATAAATAAGGGAGCCGCCGGGGGCAGTCCTCCTCCGGAACAGGGCCAGTTCAAATCACCTTCTGCCGGCGGTTACAGCAAATGGGTAGGAGGGGGCCTGGGCTGGGTATTCGGAGGACCGATGGGAGGGATACTAGGCTTTGCCCTGGGTTCCATGTTTGAAGGCATGAATAAAGGGAGCTACTCCTACAGCGGAACCCCAAGCGGCGATTTTTCGATGAGCCTGCTTGTATTCTCAGCCGCTGTGATGAAAGCCGATAATAAAATTGGAACAGCGGAGCTCGATTATGTACGGAACTTCTTCATCCGCCAGTTGGGCGAAGATGAAGGTTCA
>CAIJYT010000055.1 GCA_903824935.1 uncultured Bacteroidales bacterium
TGCACTGTTTGCAAAGACCCCAGGTCGACAACAGCTTCCATATCGTTGCCCTCGTAACCCTGCCATGATCCTGTTTTAAAGCTGTCGCCTCCTCTTAAAAAGTCTATCAGCGCATCATCGCCACCGGCAGGATACTGGTTCGCGTATTTAGTCAGCAACGTGATCTTCCTGTTGGCAGGGATCTTTGTATAATCCGCTTCCATAGTGAAACTTTTCTCCATCCCCGGGGCCAGTGCAAAGGCTTTTAAAACCGATGATTTCCTGAGGCAAAGCGGTCCGGAACTTATCATTGACCGTTCATCGGGATCTTTTCCATCAATTGTATAATAAATTTTTGCAGCTTTTTCCGGGCAGGAAAGTGAAAGCACAATGGAATCTGTAAACGTAGTCTTTGATTTGTCAGTTGATGGCACCGGTGTGATCAAGCCGTCAGTAACAGCTGAAACAGGGAAATCCCCTTTGGAACTTCCCCAGGCAGTATCGGGCTGTGCCGACATGGTAAACACCAGTTTCCCTCCCTGAATGATGTCAGAATCGGTGATGAAACACTTATTGAATGCTTTGCCGTTCAGCGTGGCGGAACTGATATAATACCTGTGATTGCTGATGTTTTTAGCCTCAACAGTGAAGGTTTTACCGTTTTCAAGCCTTACCGATATTTTGGGGAAGAGGGGAGTCCCTATGGCATATATGCCCGAACATGGCGTCACCGGGTAGAATCCCATAGCACTGAGTACATACCATGCACTCATTTGTCCGCAGTCTTCATTTCCGCATAAACCATCAGGATCATTCCTGTAAAATCCGGTGCGTATCCTGTTGATGAGTTCCTGGGTCTTCCAGGGTTTCCCGGCATAATCATAGAGATAGGCCATATGGTGGCTGGGTTCGTTCCCATGGGCATACTGGCCGATCATTCCTGAGATATCCGCCTGTTCACGCCCTGAAGTCGAAGAGGAGGCATTAAACAAAGCGTCCAGTTTCAAAGCAAATTTATCTCTGCCTCCCAATAAATCCATCAGGCCGCTGATGTCCTGGGGCACATAAAAACTGTACTGCCAGGCATTGGCCTCGGTGTAGTTGAAATTCACTTCCGAAGGATCAAAAGGAGATATCCATCCCGAATTGCGCTTGGCCCTCATAAAGCCTGTTCCTCCATCAAAAAGGTTTTTATAATACTGGGCCCTCCTTATATAGGTATTATAACAAGCGGTATTGCCCGAAGCCTTTGCAAACATTGCAATACACCAGTCATCATAGGCATATTCAAGGGTTTTCGATACAGACTCACCTTCGCGGTCCGATGGAATATATCCCATGCTTTTATAATACTTCAAACCAAGTTCATCCTGCTCGGCGCTGTTCCTCATCGCCCTGAGGGCAAGGGCAGTATCAAAACAGGTAATACCCTTGAGATAAGCATCAGCAATTACGGGCACGGAATGGTAGCCTATCATGCATCCTGTCTCATTGGCTGAAAGTTCCCATACCGGAAGCCTGCCTCCGTCGCTGAACTGGCTTAGGAAGGTTTTGATAAAGTCGGAACTCCTTTTCCTGTCGATCATGGCCAGCAGGGGATGCTCCGCCCGGTATGTATCCCATAATGAAAATACCGTATAATAGTCAAATCCGCCCGCTGTATGGGGTTTGAAATCCCTTCCAAGATATTGCCCGTCAACGTCCATATAAAGATTAGGACTGAGCATGGCATGGTATAGCGAGGAATAAAACACCGTTTTCTGGTCAATACTTCCGCCTTCGACCCGGATCTTTCCCAGTTCATTGTTCCAGGTTTCAGTGGCTTTTGCTGCAATTGCATTAAAATCCCAGCCGGGATTCTCCTGCTCAAGGTTTTTTCTTGCTCCTTCAGTACTGATAGCAGAGATCCCGATCTTCAGCAATAATGGTTCAGATTTGTTCAGTTTAAATCTGAATTCGGCTTTAAGGTCGGTGCCGCTGGCTTCTTTGGTATCTGTGGAAGACCGGCTTCCCGATTGTATACTGTAATCTGAAACCGGTTTTGAAAACCTGATCACGAAAAACAAAGTCTGCTTTGAGGCCCATGCCTGTGAAACCCGCATTCCTTCAATCTCATCCTGCCCATTGATCTTAATTCTTGAATCCAGCACAATATCCCTGTGCTTCAGATCCAGAACAATCCCGGCATTGCCGGGATCCTTGAATTCATACCTGTGCATGCCGGTCCTGAGGGTTGTTGTAAATTCTGCTCTGACTCCCGGTTTGTCAAGATCGACGGCATAATATCCAGGTCGGGCCTTTTCACTGTTCTTGCGGAATGAAGAACGGTAGCCGTAATTATCAAGTACTGCCCGGCCTTTTACCGGCATGATGAGTATGTCCCCATAATCAGAACAACCTGTGCCGCTTAAATGAGTGTGACTGAAGCCGTAAATCACCGAATCGCTGTTATGATAGGCCGAGCATCCATCCCATCCTTCGAGACGGGTATCGGGGCCAAGCTGTATCATTCCGAACGGAAGACTTGCACCCGGATAGGTATGCCCATGCCCTCCAGTACCTAAAAAACAATTGACAAAATCAGAAGGATCAGTTTTCTGATCTGAACAGGAATGGAGGAATAATGAAAAGATCAGAATTCCAAAAGCCGAAAGTTTCCTCATAAAAATGATTAGTAGGTGTCGCTGATAGTTTTTATAGTGATCCTGTCCTGCAGATCCTTTGCCTTATATGAAGTTGTGAAGAAAACCTCCAGTGGTATTCCCGGGATGATGTCTGAGAAATTCTCAGAAAACTTCCCCTCGACGGTAGTGGAAAGCCAGGCGTTTTTCGCCAGTTTATCAGTTGAAAGGATGATTTTATAACCACCTGGCGCTTCAGAGATTTCCTTTTTTATAACAGGTTTTATTAGGTCAAGGTCTTTAACCGGGGCAAAGTAAAAATTACTACTGTACTTGTCAGTAGCATTCCCTGAGGGTGTAAAGACTGCAGTCATGACAACCTTACGGGGATCAATCCCTTTGGTATATGTGGCTGAGTCAGCTTCAAAATAGGTATGTGAACTTGAGCGGGGAACGCTGATCTTAAATAAAGTGTCGCGAAAGATATTCCCCTCGAAACCGGTGATCCTGACCCTTAGATCCCCGTTAGTTACCGAGTTACGGTCCGACACCAGGTACACCTTCAGCCTGTTTTTTTCAATCACTGTTGAAACCAGGATGTCTTTATAAGCTTTTCGCAAATAATAATGCAGGGCTTTGGGCGCCCCGTAATAATCACGGGCCGACCAGGACACCACGGGCCAGCAGTCGTTGAACTGCCAGAAAAGGGTTCCCATACAATAAGGCATAGCCCTGCGGTGGGCTTCCACTGCCGTTTTGATCCCTTCGGCCTGTAGGACCTGGCTTACATAAACATAGGATCCGAAATCCACTGGGCGTCTGAAATCACGGATCATGTATTCATCAATGAGCTCATAGCCGGTTGAATGTTTCTGGTGGGCTTTCATAACGGCTGATCCGAGCTTCATGTCTTCAGGCTTGGCAAACCTGCTGAAGCTGTTGATGTCGGGAAACCCCTGGAAGCCATATTCTGACATGAAACGTCCAACGACTTCCCTGTATTTGGTAAAGGGTTGTTTGCCCCACCAAACTCCCCAGTAATGCATGTCGCCATCAAACCTGCTGCGGGGATTTCCCCATCCGAACCCGGGAGAGGAGGGGATATATGGCCTGAGAGTATCCAGCTTGTTGACATTGTCCCTGAGTATCCCATCAAATATGAACTGGTAGGTGCGGTATACCATGGCCGAGTCCCTTTGGGAATATTTGTATTCCTTGATCCAGCCCCAGTTTTTCCAGCCTTCATCTATCTCATTGTTACCACACCAGAGTGCAAGGCAGGGATGCCTGCGAAGGCGGACGATGTTTTGGGCTGATTCGGCATTCACGTTCTGTAAAAATGTAGTGTTACCGGGGTACATTGCACATGCAAACATGAAATCCTGCCATACCATGATCCCAAGCTCATCGCAGAGATCATAAAAAATATCCTTCTCGTAAATGCCGCCTCCCCATATTCTCAGCATGTTCATATTCAGATCCCTGGCCTCGGTAAGCAAGGCCCTGTATGCGGAATCGCTCACCCTTGTCGGAAAATTGTCCTGTGGGATGTAGTTCGCACCTTTGATGAAAACTGGGACTTTATTGACTGTGAAAAAGAAAGTGCTGCCTAGCGAGTCCTTGTTTGTAACCAGCTCAATGGTGCGGAGCCCTATCTTTTGCGCACCTTTTGCAACTTCCTCATCCCCGAGATAAACCGAATAATCCAGGGGGTAGAGGTTTTGTGCTCCCATACCGTTAGGCCACCATAACCTGGGATTTTTAATGATGAAATCAAATTGTATCAGAGTAATCCCTTTCTGGATAGAAATACGATAATCGGCAAGAAGGGTCTTGTCAGTGTTAAGTTTTATACTGCCTGATACAGCGAGGCTTGACGACAATACGAATTCGGCCGACATATACGCAGCAGAGTCTGTGAGTTTTTTCTGAATGAACCTGGCGCCGATTAAGTTAAGCCTGTTGTAGAGCTTAAGGTAAACGGGTTTCCAGACCCCCATTGTAACCATTTTGGGGCCCCAGTCCCAGCCGAAATTATATGCAGCCTTTCGGCAGACGACTTTTTCATCACCCGGCAGTTTGGTGGGCATTCTTTGATAAATTTCCCTGTTCTGTTTATTTACTGAAGGGAAACGTATAAAAAGTTCATTCCTGCCTGATCTCAGTTTGAACTTCACATTCTCATAGCTCCACTCCCTGAACATATTATCGGCATTTATGATGAGGGAATCGTTAAGGAAAACATCAGCATAAGTGTCAAGGCCTTCAAAAACAAGGTCTATATGCCGGGTTGCTAATACCGTGGGGTCCAGAAAAAACACCTTACGGTATTCCCAGTCGCTTTCGGCAATCCACTGAACGCTGTCCTCGTTGGTCCTGTAAAACGGGTCGCGGATCACCTTATTCTTCAGAAGGTCAAGCTGAACACATCCGGGAACTGTGGCAGGCAACCACTTTTTGGTTCCTGCTTTCCTGAATTCCCATTGACCTCCAAGGTTAATTTTACGGGGTAACTGTGCGGCGGCCGGAATTAGCAGTCCGCAGACAAAAAACAAGAGAAACAGTTTCTTCATACGCAGCATAAAAAATAAAGAGACAAAATTATCAAATTATTGCAAAAATGTGGTATTTTCGAAGACTCCAAGCACTTATAAATGATGAACATTCCTGAATTAAGGTCTGATTTTTTTGACTTGTACGGGGAAGTTGAAAAGACCCCGAGGATTTATTTTGCCCCAGGAAGGGTAAACCTCATAGGCGAGCATACCGATTACAACGGGGGATTTGTTCTCCCCTGTGCCCTGCAATACGGCACTTACCTGCTGATTCGCGAAAGGGCTGATAATATTCTCGGGTTTGCATCGACTAATTTTGAATTCAGGACAGAATACGATTTTTCAGGAGGCTTTGCAGCAAAGCAGGGGCAGTGGACCAATTACCCCATGGGTGTTTTTGACGAATTCAGGAAGCTTAATGTCAGGCTGAAAGGGTTCGATATGCTCTTTTCAGGTGATATACCAAACAGTGCAGGCCTTTCGTCCTCAGCTTCGATAGAAATGGTGACGGCATTTGCCCTGGCTTCTATGCTGAATGTAACCAGCCTTGGGATGATGGATCTTATCAAGCTTTCAAAACGGGCCGAAAACGATTTCGTCGGGCTCAACTGCGGCATCATGGACATGTTTGCCGTGGGAATGGGCTCCGCCGATCATGTCATCTTCCTGAATTGCCTCACACTTGAGTTCAGGCAAGTGCCATTTATCCTGAACGGTTATAAGCTTGTGATCGCAAATACCAACAAACAGAGAGGGCTTGCCGATTCAAAATACAATGAAAGGGTTGCCGAATGTAAAGAGGCAGTGGATGCCATCAGGCCTTATTTTCAACTGGATCATCTTGGAGAGATGGGATTCATGCAGTTTTTCAAGATACAGGATGTGATTGCCGACGAACGTGTGCGCCGCAGGGCCAGGCATGTGATATCCGAGAACCAGAGGGTGCAGAACGCTGTTTCCTCTTTGCTCAAGGGCGACATCCTACAGTTCGGCGCCCTGATGAATGCTTCTCATGAATCACTGCGCGACAATTATGAGGTTACCGGACCTGAACTTGACACCCTGGTTGAGGAGGCCTGGAAAATACACGGAGTTATAGGTGCAAGGATGACCGGTGCAGGCTTCGGGGGTTGCACCGTAAATATTGTAAGAGACGACGTGGCTGATAAGTTCATACTTGAGGCAGGAAAAGGATATAAAGAAAAAACAGGTCTGACTGCATCGTTTTATATTGGAGAGGTTTCTGCAGGACCAAGGGAAATCAATTCTGAAACACTTTAAAAACATTTCATATGGGACACAAGAATGATAAGCATAAGGGTGACGAAAAAGAAGAAAAGCAGTCCAAAAAGGGTAAAAAGGCTGAGAGCATGAACATCCTGAAAAAGGAAGAAGAGATCGACAGCAAGCTGAAAAAGAAATTTTACGAGGAAGAACTTGCCAGCCTTCAGATAGAACTGGTCAAACTGCAGGAATGGATCAAATATAAGGGTCTGAGGGCTGTAGTCCTTTTCGAAGGAAGGGATGCTGCAGGAAAAGGCGGTACGATCAAGAGGATCACCGAAACCCTGAATCCCCGTGTCGTTCGTGTCGTCGCACTGGGTGTGCCTACCGAAAAAGAGAAAAGCCAGTGGTATTTTCAACGTTATGTTGCTCATTTGCCTGCCGCAGGGGAAATGGTACTCTTCGACCGGAGCTGGTATAATCGTGCGGGAGTTGAACGCGTAATGGGTTTCTGCACCGAGACTGAATACTGGGACTTCCTGAGGTCCTGTCCTAATTTTGAGGGCATGCTTATCCGTTCAGGAATTGTTCTGATCAAATACTGGTTCTCGGTCAGCGATAAGGAACAGGAAAGAAGGTTCCTGCAAAGGATCAGTGACCCCACCAGGCGATGGAAGATCAGTCCTATGGACGTTGAATCGCGTTCAAAATGGGTCGATTATTCCAAAGCCAAGGACGACATGTTTGCATATACTGATACCAAGCAGTCACCGTGGTTTGTTGTGCACGCTGACGATAAGAGAAGGGCCAGGCTAAATTGCATTACCCACCTACTTGGGCAGATCAAGTACAAGGATGTGCCCAGGGAGAAGATCGTATTGCCCCCTCTTGAAAAGGTGAAATCCTATGTACGTCCGCCTCTGTCGGAACAGACCTTTGTTCCTAACAAGTTTTAAGTCAGTTATTCGACCACCGAAAACCTGAAGGTTGTTTTTTCGAGGTACGAAATGCCTGGTTTCAGGATTGCATTGGGAAATGCTGGCTGGTTCGGGGAATCAGGAAAATGCTGGGTTTCAAGGCAAAGCCCGAAGTGCTTTTTGTACACTTTCCCGTTGATCCCTTTGCAACTACCGTCAAGGAAATTACCGCTGTAGAACTGGACTCCGGGCTGGGTTGTTTCCACTGTTACCTTACGGCCCGAAGCAGGCTCGAACAAAACAGCTGCCGTGGACATCTCACCTGCTTTCTTCCTCAGGACATAATTATGGTCGTAACCTCCTTTTACCTTGGCAATTCTTGCGCCAATCGGGGTTGGGGTATTGAAATCCATAGGTGTGCCTTTCACCTCAGGCAGATTCCCCGTGGGTATAAGCTGATCGTTGATTTCGGTGAACCTGTCGGCAGGGATCATTAGAACATGGCCCAGTATGCTTGTGTCGGCCCCGTCCAGGTTAAAATAGGTATGATTGCAGATATTTACCGGTGTGGTTTTATCAGTGCTGGCTTCGATTATAATGTTAAGTTCGTCGTTATTGTTAAGAATGTAGGTCACGCCCGCCATTAAGTTCCCGGGGTAACCTTCTTCCCCGTCGGGACTGAGGTAACTCAGGCTGAGGGTCGCCGCTGAAGTATCGGTATACTCTTTAGCATCCCAAACCACCTTGTCGAATCCTTTGAGGCCTCCATGGAGTGCATTGTTGCCGTTATTCCTGGCCAGTTTGTATTTCACCCCTTCCAGGGAAAATTCACCGTTGGCAATCCGGTTTGCAAAACGGCCTACGATTGCACCGAAATACGGACTGTTTGCCACATAGGACTGAAGGCTGTCGTATCCCAGGACGATGTTGCAGTTTTTCCCATCTTTCCCGGGCATCAGGATTTCGGTTATAATACCACCGTAATTAGTGATCTTTACCGTTATTCCATGTTTGTTTGTAAGGGTGTATAAAAACACTTCCTTACCAGCTATCCTGCCGAAATGAGTTTTCATAAGAGAGATTGTTGATACATCCTTTAATTTTATTTCTTTCCCTTTCTGAGAAGGCATGCAGCCTGAAATGTACAGACCTGCAGCCAGATATAAAAAACAACGTATGATGTGACGCATTTTTTCTATTTTTGAAATCCTTAACAAACCTAAATAAATTTTCTTTCATCTTGACAGGAATTGATAATAAAGTAGTCATCATAACAGGTGCATCCGGAGGCATAGGACAGGCCACAGCAAGGGCTTTCAGCAATGCAGGCGCCAGGGTTGTACTGGTTGCCAGGAGGCTTGAACTGCTCGGGCAGCTGGCCCTGAAATTAAAGGAAGCCTTTGTGATACAGGCAGATCTTTCGCTTGAAGAAGATTGCCGCAAAATAATTGATCTCACCCTGTCACATTATGGCAGGATAGATATTCTGATCAACAACGCAGCAAGCATCATTGTTTCAGCATCGGAAAGCGTCGGCAGGAAGGACCTTCTCGGGGCTTTCACCACAAACCTGCTCGGACCCGTGACGACAACCCAGGAACTTATCCCTCATTTGCTGAAACAGGGTGGGGGGCATATTATCAATATAGGTTCACCGGGTTTTATGATGGGGATCCCTTATTATTCTCCCTATGTTTGTTCCAAGGCTGCTTTCTCGGCCTGGACCCGAACAATACAGTCGGAATGGAAAGGCAGCAATATCATAGTCAGCGAATATTTCCCGGGCTATATCAAAACCAATTCAAAACCGGAATCAAGGATGGGGGATGTAGACCAGGATTTCCTGATGAATACCGAACAGAATTTCATCACCCGGCTTTTTGCAAAACCCCAGGATCCTGATGATGTAGCAAGGCAGTTAGTGCGGCTGGCACAAAACCCCAGGATCCTTGTTTACTCCGACTTTTCAACCAGAATAGGGGCATTCATTTCAAATATAAGTTCGTTCAGGTTGTCGATAGCCGCAGGGATGGCAGCTACCGTAAGGAAAAAGAAGAATATTCAGATTTTCAACAAACAAACGTAAGCATCATGAGAACGGTAGTACCATTAAAACAAAGGCCCGCGGATTATCTCTATATAGGGTTCTTTCTGATCAACATCTTGTTTATCACCTACATCGTCGATCTTGAACAATTAGTGATAACTGACCCTTCAAATTTCACCTATCCATTATGGCCATTGCCTTTCTTCGTGGATATGGTACATTGGTGGGGCGCAAATTTCGATCCGCTTCAATGGCTCAGGCCGATGTGGTGGAAAGCCACCATCTGGCTGGATGTAATTCTTTTCGGGCCGTATTATGTGGCTGCAGTCTATGCATTTGTGAAAGGGAAAGAATGGATCAGGATACCCTCGTTCATCATCATGTCAATACTCTTCACGAATGTGTTCATCATTTGCAGCGAAGAGATCTGCGGAGCCACCCCTGCAAAAAATCTTCCCCTTGTTCTTTTAGCCAACGCTCCCTGGTTCCTTGTTCCTGTTTTCATGATCTGGAAGATGTGGAAAAATGAACATCCGTTTACAACTGAAGCCTGATCGTCATAAATTATTATAATACCATGGAATACCGTTCATTGTTTTCGCCTCACACCCTTAAGGGATTAAAAGTCAGGAACAGGATCGTTCTTCCTCCAATGGTATGTTTTGGCTATACCGACGAAACGGGTATAGCCGGCCCCAAGAACTTTGAGCATTACAGCACGAGGGCCGAAAGCGGGGCAGGGCTAATCATCACCGAAGCCACTGCTGTTAATAAAGACGGGAGGGCTGCATCTTCCCAGCTCGGGATATGGTCCGACGATCATATACCAGGGCTCAGCGAGATAACCTCCATTGTGAGGGGGCATGGGGCCGTGTCAATCCTGCAGCTTCATCATGCAGGCCTTGTAACTCCTCCTGCCGTTGCTCCCGTAGCTCTCGGTCCGTCAGCCGAAGCAGACAAACCGTCGACAAGGGAACTTACGGTGGATGAGATTCACGGGATCATATCGGATTTTATCAAAGGAGGGATAAGGGCCCGTGCAGCCGGGTTTGATGGTGTGGAACTGCATGGTGCCCACGGCTACCTGATAAACCAGTTTACAAATACATTATGGAACCACAGGACTGATGAATACGGGGGGAGTTTTGAAAACCGCCTGAGGTTTGCCACTGAGATCATCGAAGGGATCAAAAAGCATTGCGGCCCTGAATTCATACTTGGCTGCAGGATTGGCGCCAATACCCCGACTCTGGATGATGGGATCAATGTTGCAGTTCATTATGAATCCCTTGGCCTGGACTATGCTCATATTTCTCATGGAGGGAACTTGCAGAACCTGCCCAGGCCGCCCAAAGGCTTCGATTATAACTGGATGGTTTACTCCGGTGTCAGGGTGAAAGAAAAGCTGAAGATCCCAGTAATCGCAGTCAATGAGATCAAAACTGCCGAAAGGGCAAATTATCTTATAGAAAACGGATTGGCAGATTTTGTGTCTGTCGGCAGGCCGCAGCTGGCCGATCCTTATTGGGTCAAACACATTCAGCAGGGAGAAGAGGTAAATGCATGCCTTTCTTGCAAACCAAGGTGCAGGTGGTACGAAAGCAGCGAACTGTGCCCCGCCCGGAAAAAACTGAAAGAACAGGTTTACTGAAGTTTTAAGTTGTCAAGCTGTGGTTTCCAGCGTGAGACCAGGAGTTTGTATTGCGGCATGAAAGAAGCAGGTACAGGTTCTGATGGCGGCGATTCCATGCGCAGTGGATCAATTGGAGAACCGTTCCTGTATACCCTGAAATCAAGGTGCGGCCCTGTTGCAAGCCCGCTGCTGCCTACAAAACCAATTACTTCGCCCTGGTTCACATGTGATCCGGCTTTTATGTTTTTTGCATAACCTGAAAGATGGGCATAAGTGGTTGCATAAACCGAATTGTGCCTTATGGAAATAAACCTTCCGTAGCCGCCTTTCCAGCCGGCTTCAGTCACGCGGCCTTCACCAAGAGCTTCTACAGGAGTTCCCCTGGGAGCAGCATAATCCACCCCGTAATGCGGTCTCACTATCCTGAGTACAGGATGCATCCTAGCTCCCGAAAACCTCGAGCTGATCCTCGAGAACCTGAGAGGAGCTTTAAGAAATGAACGCTGAAGGCTCTGCCCGTTCTCGTCGAAATAGGCCTTACTGCCTTTATTCTCCAGTAAAAAGGCATAATAGTCCTTTTCACCTGTGTGAAACCATGCAGAAATAATCCTGTCTATTCCTACCATTCTGCCATCCACATAAATTTCCTCATAAATAACCTTAAAAGAATCTCCGTTCTGCAAGCCGTAAAAATCAACAGTCCATGCAAAGACTTCCGAAAGCTGAAGGGCCAGGCTGATGTTAAGATCCCTGTCCTCAAATGTTTTCCAAAGTGAACCGGATATGCTGCCGCCTGCAGTTTTAACAGCCACATTCACTTTCTTTTTATCGCGGAAAACCCTCAGCGAATCTTTGAAATCATAGACAACAAAATCAATGCTGTTAATCTCATATACAAAATACAACATACGGTGTGAAGAATCCCTGCTCAGAATCCTGGCAAATGTGTTACCCGAATGTATTTTCCTTACATCGAAAACCCCGCCGGTTTCTTTTGCAATTTTATCTATCAGGCCCGCTGCAACATGACCTGCAAGCAGGTCGCTCAGGTTCTGGTTGTTCCCTACTTTGCCATAAGCCACGGTAAGGCTGTCGAGTCTTAAATTGTATGCCTGGCTTGCCTGAACAGCTTTCCGGGGTTCAGGTTTTGCAACTGCTCTCAGCTTATAAATATATATCCCGGTAATCATCAGAATGATCAGGACCGCTCCCAGCGCAGGCAGTATGACCCAGAGTTGAGGTTTGAGATGAAGCTTATTCATTGTTAAATGTTAGATGGATGATCACCACTTCAGGGCGGTTCCCAAGCCTTACTGGCGGGCCCCAGGTTCCGAAACCGCAGGAAACATAGAAATGGGTGTTCCTGATTTTCTTATATCCCCAGCTGAGTTCATAGATGGCTTTGGTGATATAATTAAAAGGCCAGATCTGTCCGTGATGTGTATGCCCCGAAAGCTGAAGATCCACGCCTATGTCTGCAGCTTTTGAGAGGTTGAAAGGCTGATGGTCCATAAGGATTATAGGATAAGAGCGATCCACGTCTTGCATGACCTCTTCGAGTTCCTTCCTGGGTTTACCGGTGAAACGAACCTTGTCACGGTCGTCCCTGCCCACAAGGTAAAACTGCCCGCTTACAAGAACGGAAGTATCCCTGAGCATTTTAATACAATGCTTTTCAAGATAGTCAACAGCCGGGCCGGCACCTCCTATATATTCATGGTTGCCGGTTATTGCATAGACTCCAATTCGGGCCCTGAGCTCACACAGGGCTTCGCCTATATTATCCTTTATAACCGGCGCAAGATCCTCATCCACGACATCACCTGCCAGGAGGATGAGGTCGGGTTTTGAAGCGTTCAGCATGCTTACAAGTTCCCTTGCTTTTGCCTTACGGATTATTGTCCCGAGATGGATATCCGAAGCCATGGCAATAGTAAGGGTTTTCAGCCCATGGCCGGGCTTGTCAATTTTCAGGGACAACTCTTTCACCCTTGGATTCCTTGCGTTGATGTACCCTGCAAGAATATTCACACTTGAAAACACTATGGCTGCAAGAAGAATGATCTGTTTGGTTTTAAGATAATCGGTATAAACAGCTGCAGGGAGAAAATGAAAGAAATGATTTAAAAGCCTGGTAACATCAAGCAAAAGGGCGATCAGGAAAAAGAAAAGCATGAAGGCAAGCCAGAAATTACCAGTCCAGGTGAGGACCTCCGTGAAATGGCAGGGATAGGTCCGTTCAAGGATGCGGGCGGCTACAAACGAAACGGCGACCAGCCAGAATCCCACTATATATAAGGGCCTCAGTGAAGAACCCTGTGGTATTGCCTGTAACCCCCGGGTAAATATATAGTAGTTAACCAGGGTGTAGATTGAGATTACAATCGTTACGAAAAAAATCATTGCAGTTGTTTTCAATGGAATTTCTAACTTTGAGATGGCGTTCGGGCTGCAATTTACCTATTTCTTCCGCATTAAGAAAGCCCCGGGCCATGAAAGGGAAAAACAAATACCGGTATTAATTAAATGACCTCTAAAAGATGAGTTCAGGCTTCGTACTATCATGGATCGACTACTCGGTAATGATCATCTATTTTGCCTTTGTCCTTGGGATAGGCTGGGCCCTTAAACGCTACATGAAGGATGCCAGTGCTTTTCTTGAAGCCGGTCGGTCAATGCCTGCCTGGGTTGCAGGACTGGCCTTTATCTCCACCAACCTTGGAGCCCTCGAAGTGATGGGTATGACAGGTTCCGGCCTGAAATACGGCATGCTGACGACACATTTTTACTGGATAGGGGCCATTCCTGCCATGGTTTTCCTGGCCATGTTCATGATGCCCTTCTATTATGGCTCCAAAGCGAGGTCGGTTCCTGAATACCTGAAACTGCGGTATGATGAGAAAACCCGCGGGTTAAACGCCATCTTGTTTGCAATTATGACCATCCTCGCGTCAGGCATTTCTATGTATGCCCTGGCAATTTTAATGGAAAAAGTCCTGGGTTGGAACTTCCACCTCAGTCTTGTCCTTTCCGCCGCCATCGTACTGGGGTATACCTATCTGGGAGGCCTGTCATCAGCAATTTATAATGAAGTCCTGCAGTTCTTCATTATAGTGGTTGGCCTTCTTCCCATAGTTTTTTTAAGTCTTAAAGATGTAGGCGGATGGCACGGCTTGCAGCAAAGCCTTGCCCCGATTGTGAGTTCCAAAGGCTTTGCACCAGATGCATGGACCACCACCTGGAAATACACTGGTTCGGCAGCTGCCAATCCAATGGGGGTGGAATGGTATGGAATATTTGCCGGCCTTGGCTTCGTGCTTTCGTTCGGTTACTGGTGCACCAATTTCCTTATTGTTCAAAGGGCGATGTCGGCCAAATCGACCACTGCCGCAAGAAACACACCGCTTATTGGCGCCATTCCCAAGATGTTCATTCCTTTCCTTATCATAGTTCCAGGCATTGTGGCCCTTGTGCTGCTGAATAACCCTGCCAAAGGCTTTACACTGCCCTTGAATGAAGCGGGGCAACCTATATATGATTATACCATAATCATGCTCCTTAAGCAATACCTGCCTGCCGGGGTTCTTGGACTGGGCATTACAGCCCTGCTTGCCTCTTTCATGTCGGGCATGGCGGGAAACGTTTCGGCCTTCAATACCGTTTGGACTTACGACATCTACCAGAGTTATATCCGCCCCACTACCAGCGACAAGGCCTCCGACGACCGCCATTACCTCTTTATCGGCAGGATGGCTACGATTTTCGGGGTCCTGGTAAGTATTGCTGCAGCCTACCTTGCCAGCCTGTTCGGGAATATCATGGATTTCCTGCAAACCATATTTTCAATGGTAAATGCTCCTCTTTTTGCAGTGATATTCCTGGGGATGTTCTGGAAACGGGCTACAGGCCATGCTGCATTCGCAGGACTTCTCTCAGGCTTCTTCATTGCCCTGGTGCATCACGGGCTGACTTTCCCTGCCGGAGCCGACACTATTGTAAAAGGAGGTTGGATAGCCCACCTGCATGCCTATCCAGTGGAAATGGCCCAGAATTTCTGGACAGCCATCTTCGCATGCTTTACCAGCACACTGGTAACTGTTGTCATCTCGTTCATGACCACACAGAAAAAACCTGATTCCGAGCTGAAAGGCCTTGTTTATGCACTAACACCGAAGCTCAACGAGGAATCTGTGGTTTGGTACCGCAGGTCATCAACACTTGCAATTCTTGTTTTATTACTCGTAAGCATTTTAACAATCCTGTTCTGGTAAAAACTTCTGTATATGGGCTTAGATATCAAACTTCCAATAGGACTAATGTTCACCATCTTCGGGATACTCCTGACCGTTTATGGATTTGTTACAAGGCTTGATACTGAAATGTACCGGCCATCCCTGGGAATAAATATAAACCTCTGGTCAGGCGCAGGGATGCTGGTATTTGGCATTATAATGCTGGCACTTACTTTCAAAAAAGGAAAATCAAAACCATGATCATATGACTTCCTTGAAAAGGGCATTTTTAAAAACAGCCATTGGTTTCATTGAAATCACGGGTTCCGAAGCAGGGGTGAGAAGCCTGAACTTTCTCGATTTTAAAGTTAGGGTTCCCCGGGTTCCGCATGAATTAAAAGATGCTTTTGACCAGTTGCACGAATATTTCATTGGTGAGAGGAAAGAGTTTACTGTCAAACTCGACCTGGTAGGGTCAGAATTCCAGTTGAAAGTCTGGAATGAATTAACCAATATCCCTTACGGTAAAACCATTTCTTACCATGAACTGGCAAGGAGGATAGGAAATGCAAATTCTTTCAGGGCAGTAGGGGGTGCAAACGCAGCCAACCCAGTATCGGTTATCATCCCATGCCACAGGGTACTCGGCACTAACGGCAGGCTGGTAGGATATGCAGGCGGATTAAAACGAAAGAAATGGCTGCTTGAGCATGAGCACGCATTCGCCCAGAGAGACCTTTTTTACCGCTGATCAGAATTCTTCTTCCCTCAGGCGGTGACCCAATTCTTTTACAGAAGAATAACTTTCCATGAGCCCGGGCAGGTATTCGGCCGACGAAATGAATGTCCACAGATATGCAACGATAGAATAAATATTCCCGGTTGAGAAATTATCCACGTCCACACAGATAAACAGAACCACGATAAAAATTCCTAACAGGAACATCTTCATTACCCCGTAATTGAAAGAATTCCAGCGTGCAATCTGGAACTGGGGCCTTACCATTCCGCGATAAAACTCGTGGAGGGGCGCTTTGCCACCGTTCTCAACTACTTTGTATAGGTCTTCCTGTATATCCCTGATGTTTCTCTGAAGAGCCACCACGTTCTTGCGGTAAAATCTTGTAAAAATATACAAAGGGCCAATGACGGCGAGACAGACAGCTGCAATCCTCCAGTCATAAAAGAACATAGCAATAATAGCACCGAAAGTGGCAACGATCTGCCAGGAGACTTCCGGCAGCCTCTCCCTAAAAAATATAATGAACTCCTTTGCAAGCTCAGTGCGGATCAAAGTCCTGGAAATCGGATCACCTTTCTTTTTCGAATAGTCAATGACCTGTTCCGCCACTTCAGCGAACATCCTTGAATAAATTTTGCCTGCCAGGAAACGGCTGAGCGTGCCTCCCAGCACATGTAAAATAAAAATAAAGATCCAGATGAATAAAGGAGTCAGGTAATTGACTTTCTCATGATCATAAAAATAATCGATCATAACATCCAGCAATTTACCAAAGAAGCCAGGCTCGATGATATAGGCAATATTTTCAAGCAGGACGAACGAAAGAACAAGCCCGATTGAGTATTTATATTGGTATGCGATCTTGCTTATGGTCATCAGGATAGATTCGGTAGTAGGTGCAAATTTAAGAAAATCCGCATCATAAAGATTGTTTAACTTTGAGCATACAAAACTTTAGCCATGAAAAAACAAAATATTCTGATTATCATATTATTACTGCTGATATCCTCCTGCGGAAACCATAAAAAGGTTGAAGGGGTTTACAGGTATTGCTGGGGCGAAAAAGGAGGGTTTACTGTCTGGATTGTAGATGGTTACAAGATAAGAAAAGATGTTTACAAGGAATTCCTCTACGGAGGCAACGATGAGCGTTACATTTTCAACCCCAAAGGTGAGGTTTGGATAGACCATGCAGTTTCCTGCGAGGAATTTGAACTTACCCTTGCCCATGAGCTTAACGAAAGGGCTCTGATGGCTAAATTCGGCTGGACATATGAAAAATCTCACGAGTCCTCACTCAGGATCGAGCTGAAGATGAGAAAATCCTGGGATTCTCTATGCAGGGCGCATGAGGCGTCATTGCCGAAACTAAGCCCAAGGGATGCCACCGGTGTCAAGGAAATACCCGGGTTGCCCGACAGCATCACACTGAGCGGGATTTACCGCGTTCCCCTTGGAGCCAGGGACGGGATCAGCATTTGGGTTGTCGATGGGTATAAGGTCAGGGCCAGTATTTTTCCTGATTTCGGACTGAGTGGCAACGATATGGCGTACCATTTTATTCCGAACAGGGAAATTTGGCTCGACGGGCAGATCTCTTCCGAAGAAACAGAATTCTCGATTAAAACCGAGCTTCTTGAGCGAAAGCTTATGGCCGAGGGGGTTTCATATGGAAAAGCGTACGATTCGGCTATCAACACCAACGTGAGGTTGCGCCATGAAATGCAAAAAATCATTGATGCACATCCGCCATTGGTCATTCCTCCTGTTCTGGTGAGGGATACAGGGGTTATAGAAAAAAGCGAAGTAGCGAGGTAGCGAGGTAGCGAAAATGTTTGAATGATCGTTTCGCTATTTAATTTCGCTATTTCGCTACTTCGCTACTTAATCCAATTTATTATGAAAAAACTCCTCCTGTTGTTATGTCTGTGGATGGCTGCCTGCCAGGTCAGCCGGCTTGATGCCCAGGTCTCATCCGCAGTATTTGATTCTAAAGCAAAACTTGCGGTAAGCGGATTTACGGTGAATAAGCAGGAAGTGAAAATGCCGGCAGGCTCACCTTTTTTCTCAATGCTTATCGACAGCTTGGCATTCCTGAGCGATGCCGCCCAAACAACATTCAGTGGCGATACAATACTATTCAGCGTCAGGGACTCGATATCGGGGACCCTTATTAAAGATAACAGCTGCAACCGTGGGCTGAAATATTTGATCCGGTTTACCAATAATGGCAGGAGGGAACACAAGTTCGAGAACCTTGTTCCATTGGGTGAGGGGCCCGATAAGGTATATATCACGGCAGGTGGTACGAAAGAATGGCCTCATTACCTCTGCCGTTCATTGCTTTTCAGGCCAGGGTACATGCCGGTTGGGGTCATCCTTCCTGACAACGCCTGGCATATGGGATTCTCCGATACCAGGCTTAATGACACTTTATCACTGACCGCAATGGCCAGGCGGGCCGGCAGGGATAAAGACAAAGCCACGGTTGACCGCTGGTCTGTCGTGCTTAAACCTTCGGGCTGGGTCGAATACAGTATGTATTTCGACACTCATAAAGGAGAGTGGCAGGAGGGGCTCAGGATGATGTTCGGGGAACGCTTCCTCTATGACCTGCCGGCCTTCGACAACAGCATGTTCCTCAGGACCGACCTTCAATGGATGAAGAGCCGCTACATCATGCTGCTGCAGTTTGCCTGGGACGACAGGTATTATGATTACAGCACTCAGCAGTACACTTATTATAAATCATTGTTCGAATACGATGACCTTACTGGTGGCTACGATATTTTCACGATCTGGCCCACCTGGCCGAGGCTTGGCCTTGATCAGAGGAACCAGTGGGACATGTACAGGGACATACCGGGGGGACTGGCTGAACTGAAGAAACAGTCGGCATTTGCCCACAGCCACGGGAAAAAGTACTTCATTTCTTACAACCCGTGGGATGATGGCACCCGCAGGGAAGACCAGATGAACGGCATGGAAACTCTGCTCAGGGCTACCGATGCCGACGGAGTCGTACTTGACACCAAAGGTTCTTCAAGCATTGAACTCCAGGCTGCAGCCGACAAGGTAAAACCAGGGATTATAATGTACAGTGAAGGGATGGCAGTGCCTAAGGACATGCCCGGCATTGTCTCCGGACGTGTGCATGATGCCCTCGTTATGCCTCCGCCGCTTAACCTGAACAAATACATCAAACCCGATTTCGCGATCTTCAGGGTGCTGCAGCTCGCCGACGACAGGATCCACCGTGAATTGGCCTGCGCTTTCTTCAACGGCTACGGGGTGGAGATCAACACCATGAGGCCGGGCCGTGCAGGCTGGATTAAGGAGGAATTCGCTTATATGGGCAGAACCACCCGCATCCTGAGGGAGAATGATGCGGTGTTTCACAATGACAAATGGATGCCCCTTGTCCCGACCCTGGCCGACTCGGTATGGGTTAACCGCTGGCAGGGAGCGGGGAAGACTCTTTACACAATTTACAGCCTCCGCACCGCAGGCTTCAGGGGCCCCCTGATCAGCATCCCGGAGGCTCCTGATTCGCTTCATTATGTAGACCTGTGGAACAACTGTGAAATCTCCACCCGGAAATCTGAAGGGCAGGCTGGCCTCTCAGTTAACATTGAACCCTTTGAAAAGGATTTTCTTGGGACAAGAAGGGAAGGCAGCGTAGGCTGCATAGCTCTTTTCCCAAGGCTGCTCAGGATTGAAAATGAAGATCATGGGTTTCATTTCAGCGCCTCCACTGGCGACAGGATCATGGTATGGGACAATGATCCGTCGTACGCATCCAAAGGTGAGGAATACCTTATTTCCGGTGGTCACATCGACTACAGAAAAGGTGGAGGAAGGAGAATAATTCAGCTCTTTGCCGGCAGCGAGCTGATCGACGAACTGGCTTCCTCAGGGTTCTGGGTTCCCGGTATCCCCACCTCCGGTACTATCCATATTGTTACCTCCGCTACAGAACAGTCAAAACCGAGGCCTGTGACCTGGGTTTCCAGGACGAAGAAGACCAAGACAGCCCCTGCGGGCATGAACGAAGTAAGGGCAGGGAACTACAGGTTTTACTCAAAAAGGGACGAAAAGGCAGCCGAGGTTTTTATTCCTTTCCCTGACCATGGGGATACGGTGACTGTGGAGATGAAACGCTTCTTCATGGACAAATATCCTGTGACGAATGGTAATTACTCTGAATTCCTGGCCACCTCGGGTTACGTGCCCGATGACACATCTTGCTTCCTCCGCCATTGGGGCTCAGGGCGAAAGCCATGTGATACAATAATGAACAAGCCTGTGATATATGTATGCCCTGATGATGCTGAAGCCTACTGCAGGCATTACAAGAAACGGCTTCCTTCGGAAAGGGAATGGCAATACGCCGCCCAGGGAAACGACATGAGAACCTGGCCCTGGGGCAACAGCTTCGATTCGACATTGTGCAACACCAACCTGAACCATGAGACGGATGTCAACGCTTTTCCGAAAGGAGCCAGCCCCTCCGGCATTGAAGATCTGATGGGGAATGTTTGGCAAATGACAAACGATGTATATTACGACGGGGCGTATTATTACCGTATAATCAAGGGAGGGAGTTATTACCACCCGACACAAAGCATTTGGTATGTTACCGGGGGACCAGTACCCTCATACCATCCTGAAATGCTTCTTCAGATCGCACCCGGGCTTGACAGGAATGCGACGATAGGATTTCGCTGTGTGAAAGATGCGGATTAATTTTTAAGCATCCAGGCATCTCTGGCCTGGGTCTTGATCTCCTTAAGTTTGGCCTGGGCTTCGGCCCTGTCGGCCGTCTCAAATACAGAGATCCTGCCTTTTCCATCATTAGGGAAGAACCTGACCGAAGTATATCCCTTGTCCCTGTATAACTTCATTAACCTGGCAGTATCTTTTACCGGAACATTTGCACGGATGATAATATAGTATTTATACTGCTTGTTCACAGTGTCGGCCGGGGCAGTTGCAGTAGGATGGACCTCTGCAGGGACAGGTTTCAGGGTTTCGGTTTTGATACCGGAATCCGCACCCGCTTTTACAGGTAAAAGCGGTGGTGGATTTTCCCCAACGAGAAGCGGGGGTCCGATTTGATCGGGAACCTGGCCAAACCAGGCACAGGCATAATTCTCATAGATGCCGATTCCTATAGCTTCCCACTTTGTGCCCTGCCATTTGCCCGTATTCATAAGGAAACTGTTGAAATAAGGCACGGTTTTCCAGAAATTGATCACGCTATCGATGTCAACCTGGTTGTTTTCCCAGTAAACAATTTCATAACCCTTTTCCTTGTATGGCGTGATCTCCTTAGGCTTATCCCATACTGAGTTCTTTTTATTCTCATCCTTCGGATAACAAAAAGGTTTCCACGGGCCTTTATCTGACCATGAATGGAAATTACAGGGTTCCTGGTCGGGATGGTGGAAAAACAGGTCCTTCACATGAGCAGAGGCAACGTATGAAAGTGATTTAGATAAAGGGATGGGAGGGAGGTCATACCTTCGGCGGTAATCATTGATCATCCTGTAAAGCCTCATCTCCTCCTCACTGACCCTGAAATTTGCCGGGATTGCATTGAGGGTTTTCTGAACCAGCTGGGCATTGCCAGCCAGGGCAAAAAGGAGAAAGAAAAGTGTCAGAAACCTCTGAATATTCCTGGTCATAGCAATATCGTATCGCCAGATTATACGCAGACAGGATGAAATGGTTACCCTTTTTGTATTCTTATTTTTTTTGATATTCTTCGATGAGCAGGCGGGCCAGTATTGAATCCCAGATATAATTAGGAGGTGAATTAAGAACCTCATTATCAGAGCTGAACGACTCCCAATAATTATGATTCTTTTTCAATTGGACCACTGCCGCTTTAACAATCTTTGCAGCTAACTTATGGGCCAGGTCGTTATAACCATAGTCTTTGAGTCCTTCATAGACCATGTAATCCCAAAGCAGCCATACAGGGCCGTTCCACTTACAGCAATAATCAACGTAAGGGCTGAACCAGGGGTCCCGGGCCGAAAGGGTGGGAACTCCATACCTCCTCCAGAACCTGTTCGTGTCGGTCAGGGTCTCCACAAGCTTTTCAGCCCTGTCTTTTGGGGCAGCATCAGCCCAGAGGGCAAGAAACCCGATGATCTCCTGCCTGCGCAGGTCGCGGGTCATGAAATGCCAGCTGTGATCCTTTTTATTTACAGAGTAATAAAACCCTGTGCTGTCGTCCCACATCCTTTTATTAACAAGCTTTACAACTCCGTCGGCCCTGTTTTTCCACAATTTTGCCTCATCCGGTTTCCCCAGGGCTTCGGCCATAAGCGAAAGGGATTTTTCCTCCTTTACGACCATCAGCGTAAGGTCAAGGCATTCCAGCTCATCCGAAA
Source organism: uncultured Bacteroidales bacterium (assembly GCA_903824935.1). Taxonomy (GTDB): domain Bacteria; phylum Bacteroidota; class Bacteroidia; order Bacteroidales; family FEN-979; genus CAIRDP01. The sequence continues at coordinate 22,352 of CAIJYT010000055.1, forward strand.
TATCTTCCTTGTCCACATCAAGGTAACGCTCGGCCGAAACCTGGAATACGGCATTATACCAGTCCCTTACATTTTCAATAATACCATAGGGCCCCCATTCGAAGGTGCTGTCATGGTCGGTATCGCGGTTTTTAATAAGCCAGTTAACATATTTGCTGCCCGAAGCATAAGCATCGGCAAGAAATTGTTTGTCATGGCTCACTTTATAGACTTCGAGGTTGATCCAGTTAAAGAAAGGGGCGGAAGTAGTGGACATGGTTTTATGCGGGTAATCCTGAAGGCCTCTTGGCCCGTGCCTGTATGCTATAAGCCCGTCCTCCCTTTGCTGTTCCATGTATACCCGTTGGGACCCTTCGGCCGATTGAGGGTCCATGTAAACATAAGCAAGCATGCTCAGCGATTCATGAAGCACCTGGTGGCCGTGCCCCCAGCCCCACAGTGGATTACGTGAAAAAGCATAGGAGTTGTAATTTGTCTTTCCTGAAGGTGGGTACATGCAGCCTCTTACGAGGTTGAACGCCCCCAGGTAGGCTATTTTCTCATCACTGCTCTTGAAATTGATACGGGGTATCTTTGAAAACAGGATAAGGTCGTCCTCATAAAAGGTCTTCAGCATCGCAGTCTTCATTGTTTCCATTTCCTTCATAAGCGACTCCTGGTCTTCGGCCTGCCCCTGGAATCCCCTTAAAACCCTGAATGACGCAGACTGACCCGGTGAAAGTTTCTTTTTGAAATTAAGTGCAAGGAAACGGCCAAGGCCCTGCTTCCTCTGGTTAAGAGTATCGCTCCTTTTATCGGAATAAAAATCGGTTTTAATGGTATTGTAAAAGGATGACAGTTCCCCGGGATACGCGCCATAGGTATATGGTGCAGGGAAGGCTGTAAAAACATCCCTGACTTTTGTTGGGTAGCCATATTCAGTTTTAAGACTGCTGATCAGGCGGTACGGGCTCTCATAACGATGCACTATGTAAGCTTTATGAACAGTGTCGTACCTGACAACTTCCATGGAATCGTTCTCAGCTTCAAGCAAGGGGTAAACCGAGACTTCATGACTGATATTGTCGGTATTGCGAACTTCAAGGTCAATCAAGGCTATTGTTGAACTGTAGACAAAAAATGTTTCAGTCACATGTATTCCCCTGAAAGGTTCATACTCAGTCACGGCCATGTCGGGAAAAGAAAAGCTTACAAACGGTTTTTTAAAATACTCCGACATCCTGTTTACCACTACCTGGTCGATCTTCCAGAGGTTGCAGATCATCCCTGCATGGTCACTGGTATAATTCTGGGGCAGGCAGCAGGAATAATAATCCATTTTATAAGCTTTGTCCCCGTATAACCTTGACCTCCCCATTGCTGCGGCATAGGTTGTATACAGGGGATCGTCCTGGGCTGCGTTGATCCTCAGGTAATCCTCAACGGGCTTGAACTGCTGAGTGAAGCCACCCAATGAGATAAGGAGCAGCAAGGAAAGGATCATTTTTTTCATAGGTGTTTATGGATTAGGGCATTACTGTTATTTTTTCACTTTTCCCCTGATTGAATTTTCCGGCACAGCTGCAGGGTATTCTTCCATCAGCATCCTGGCGGCTATACCCGCCCAGATATAGGTTTTGTTCCACCCTGCCTGGTGTTCATCTGCACTGTAGAATTCCCAGAACACATGATCCTGTTTAAGGTGCCAGATCATGTTATCCATCACATTCGATGTAATCTCCGAGGCGTCTTTGGTGTACCCGTAATCCCTCAGGCCCCGGCATATCAGGTATTGCCACTGCACCCAAACCGGGCCATTCCAGTAACCAATCGGATTATAATATTCTGATTTAGCAGTCAGGGTGGGTATTCCATAATTTCGTTTGAATTCCCCGGGATCCCTCAGCGACACCATCAGCTTAGAGGCATTACCCTTGCTGCTGACACCTGCCCAGAGTGGTAAAAAACCGATTATTTCCTTGATCTTAAGATCATTTACCCTCCTGAAAGTAAAACTCTGGTCCAGCTTGCTGATATTATAATAAAACCCTGTTGTGTTATCCCACAAATAATGTTCGATGAGTGCCGACCTCTGGCCGGCAAGATCATCCCATTGCTTTGCTTCAGCAGCAAGTGACAGAGCCCTTGCCATTTCAGCCAGTGACCTGGCCTCTTTGACCAGCATGGAATTCACATCGGGCCCCTCGAAACTCATAGGCCTTCCCACGTTATCCCATACGGCAACCCTGGCATCCCTAACCGATTCAAGTTCTCCTTCAGCTCCCCATTCACAAAGCCCGTTCTTATTCGAATCCCTGTTCCTCACATAATACAAATAGAATTTTTTTCCGGATGCATAGGCTTCCTGCAGGAACTTCCTGTCCCTGGTTATCTTATAAACCTCCCAGTTGATGTAATTAAACCATGGAGCGGAAGTTGTGAGCGCACCGTTACCATCGTAAGGTATGGTTTCGTCAAGATACGGTCCTGTCCTGTAATTAATATAGCCATCTGCGGTCTGCCTCTGCATGAAAACCCTCTGGGAATTCATGGCACTCACAGGATCCATATAAACATAGGCAAGCATGGAAAGACTTTCATGAAATACCTGTCCCCCGTATCCCCATCCCCATTTGGGCTCCCTTGAAAATACATAATAGTTTGTTCTGCATTTCCCTTCAGCCGGCATCATGCACTGCCTCATCAAAGAAAAGCAGCTCCAGTACAACATCTCCTTATCCCTGTCAGTGAATTTTATCAGTGGGATCTTACTGTAAGTTTTTTCATCTTCACTGATGATATTCACAGGGTCAACCTGAAGCAGGGGTTTGATCTTTCCGAATCCATCCTGTATCCTGCATCCGACATCCTCAATACCCAGCACTATCCTGAACACTGCAGATTCCCCAGGTTTCAAACGAATGGTCCTAAAACCTATCATGGCCACCGCATTCGGTAATGCCATTTTTTTCAGTTGCAGGCTTCGCCGGATGTCATCCGTGGCAAGGAGAGGCTTACCGGTTTTTGACGAAGGCCTGTAATTAAAACTGACTACCGAATCGAATATCAGGCCCGATAAGAGATGAGCCCTTAGCGAGGTCTGTATGGGAATGTTGTGCTTCTTCATCCAGGAGTCAGGGTTCTTCGATAAGGGGTAATAATATCCGTCGGATAAATTATCATGTTCAAGGCTGATCACACTGTCGGCCGCCGGATAAAAATGGTATGGCATGAGTGTGATCTCTTTTTCAAATTTTCCGGTATTTGATACCGAGTATTCAATGAATGCTGAACCAGAAGAATACACATCAAAGCAAACATCAATGCAAACCTCTTTAAAAGGAAAATAATTATATTTCAAAATATCACTGTATGAAGTTGTTATAACAGGTTCTTTAAACAATTCCTTTAGTCTGAACCTGGTTGCATTTCCAAGCCCTACCGCAAGTCCGAAATTTGGTCCGTCGGATGATATAATTTCAACCCCGCTTTCGCTGTCATTGAACATTAAAGAATAACCCTGGTCAAGCTTATAAAACGAACGGGAAAGGGGAGCCGCATAGGTAGTGAACAAAGCGTCATTTTTAGTTGCCTGCAGGTTTGAAAGGAACTGGCTGAATCCCGGGCAGGATGACGTCAGCAGTAACAATAACAGCAGTTTTCTCATTTCAAAAAGATCTTTAAAGGTATCTCCGTGTATTTTTTACCGACCTCAGGAAAAGCTATCCTGATCGTCAACAAATTCCCATTCGAGGTGAGCAGTGTCCCGTTTTCAATATGGTCGATTGCCATATCGTTAACCCAGATCGTGAGTTCCGAGGAAGCCCCTGGCTTATTTTCGGCCAGGACTGAGTAAATCCTGCCATCCAGCCCTGCATCAAGGATGCGCAGGCCTTCAGAGGAATAGCCGGGTTTCGGATCCTGTACAACAGAAAGGACACTGATCCCATGCCTGAATTCAATTTCAAGCAGATCGTCCTTTACCGGTCTGAATTCAATTTTCACAGTTGTTCCGTTGGAAGCGAAATTGGTAGTGAATGGAATATCCTTATGGTTGAGCCTGCACGACAGGACCTGGGTTCCCGGTGGCAGCAGTGGTGCCATTTCAACCAGCGGCGGGTCTTTTCCCTGGGATGAGAAACTGTATGAATTGGTATTGCCATTGCGCCTGAACTTCATGCTGATCAATTTATTCCCCGTCCTGATATTGCTAACTTCGAGAGAATCCCAGTCAGCAGGAAGGGCAGGGGCCAGCCTGCAAACATTCTTCCCGGCGTCAACATACAGTCCAAGCATGCCTTCAAGTGCAGGTTGCAGTACCATGGTTTCTGACCAGCACTGGTTTGCACATACACCCGAAGGCATGTAAACCGCGCCGTTCAGCACTTCCTGTACAGTTCCCAAAGCCCAGGCTTGGTAAACATTGAGATTGTTCATCAGGTGGGAATATCCCTGCAATGAATTCCCGTAGCGGTATTCCGCCATGGAAGTCCAGCCTGTAAACAGGGGCCAGACGCTTCCGTAATGATATCCGGTGGGCTTGAACAACTTGCTGTCGTCCCTCACAATTCTCACACCCCAGTTGGTAGTAAACGCATTCGAGGCATACTGTTTCAATACAGGGGCAGCCTTGTCATGGTCTGCGAGACCGAATCCCAGCGGAACAGCGGGCAATACCGTCGGCTCTGCACGGAAACTGCCATCCGCATTCTTGCCGTAATTAAAAAATGAAGTGGACGCGTTCCAGAAGTTTTTATTAATGATACCATTCACTATCCCAGCTTCCTCACTATACCTGTCTTTGTTATTATCCTTTATGAATGCAGCCATGTTGGCAGCTTCTTTAAGGGCTTCACTCCAGCACCCCGTCATATAAAACGTTGCATGTGAGCCATATAGCTCTCCTCCTTCAACCCAGCCATGGCCTACATTGGTGTTTTCGATCAGGTGATCCTTATCGGTATCCGTAGAAAAACAGAAATCCACCGCTTTGCGGATACAGGGCCAGCTTTGCCTGAGGAATGCAGTATCATTCGAATACCTGAAATACCTGCCCGCAAGGATAATATATAGGGGAGTGGCATCAGATGCGTCATAGTGGACCACACCCGATGTGCTGGCTTCATGAAGTATTTTCCCGTTAAGGTCCTGGTACTTCTGGTAAAATTCCAGCTCCGACCTGACCTTAGCGTAATCCCCCACGTCAAGAAGGGCCATTCCGCTCCATTGCCCGTCACGGCCGAAATACCAGGCATAGCCCGGTCTTCCGCTGACCTTCTGGGCCCCGTCCCAGCCATGTTTCGAACTGGCATAGCCTGCAACCAGCGACTTGCCAATGCCCGGAGTATTTACAAAAAATTTGTCGGCAGAAGACACCGCCCAGCGGTAGCCCTTGTTAAAATTCGCATCGGGTGTGGTGATCATCAGTTTCTCCCTGAACAGGTTGAAGGTATGCTCATAGGCATGGGTAAAAACCTGCTCCGGGGCCGCTCTGTATTTCACGAAACCGTCAGTGAGCACCCTGGCACCCTCACTCCCTGCAACGTATAAAACATCGATCTGATCCGTCATTTCAAGTTTATACTCCAGGAATACGCCAACTATGAATTCACGTGTAGGATTACCCGTGGCTTTATAGTTCTTATCGATAGAAAATCCGTCAAATTGTCCGGCAAGATGCTGAAGGGCACCTTTGCTCGCACCAATAAAAAGGTTCAGCATACCCGTTTTATCGGCGAGCCTGAAGGCCTGCATGCCGGTAAGCCAGGTATGGCAGAGACTCTTGGTTATATGTTCTGAATATGGCCACATCCACCTGAAATTCGATCTGAAACGAATAAACATCTGAGCCCCGTACAATCCTTTATATTCATAATGTATCACCCCTGCAGGATCAACAGGGTCGTTGACGATGAGTTCCTTCAGGTAAGCCCTCGGAAATTTATAGGTCCTTGTGAAGAATGTAGGATTGGCGATGACTTCGGGCCTCTGGTCCTTCAACCAGTATATGGTATCCTTGTAATCAAACTTGATCCCCACTTCGTAATCCCTCAAAGCCATAAAAGGATGGGCCCACACTTCCTCAATCCCTCCGTTTTCAGTTCCCATAGTCAGCAAACGCTCACCGGCAACGTCCCAGGATGCATCCGACGAGAACCTGCGTTCCATGTTCAGGGGATCGTCTGAAGCCTCCCAGCAGAAGGAAGGCTTGGTAGACGTGTTCTCCGGCACTGCAGCCTCCTCCTTGCATTCCATAATGGTATCGGGCGAATAATCCCAATAATGTACATCAGCTCCCTTTGTATCATTCACCAGGTAATCCAGGCAGTTCCTTGTGAATTTCTCAAGATGGAGGCGGTTAAGGTTGGGCTGTGAAAAATCCATATAACCTCCCACTGCCAGCACTTTGCCCATACCTGGCTTATATTCCATGATGATTTTCGATTCTTCTCTGAGGAAAATATAATCCCAGTCCACCCCGACGACTTTGCCTTCTTTGGGAAGCATAGCTCCGAAATACCCGCAAACAGTTACATCCTGGTCTTTCAAAGGCCGTAAAATATATGCCCCGCCGTTCATCCCGGCAAAAACAGGATGGTCGAACAATGCGTGAAAACCCAATTTTCTTCCGTAACCGTCGTCGATACATGGTTTAAGACTATCGTATGGCTTTGAACTTTCAAGACCGAGATCGTTCAGGTAATGTAATGCAAAGCCCGAGAGCAGCATTCTTCCCCCTTCATTCAGGAACCGGCCAATGGCCTGTGTGGTTTTAGGTTCTGTGAGCACAGAAGGAATTGCCCCTTTTTCATCCTTCAGGTAAACAATGATATTATAATTTTTGAGGGCGGATGTGTGTTTCCCCAGGTCCGCGACTGTCATGAAATCACAAGAGTATCCCTGCAACTTCCCAAGGAATATATAAAATGACTTCACCAGGGTATCAGAGGCTTCATAAACCTTTTCTGAAATAAAAGCGATCCTGTTCCCTGGGTTCGGATCGTTTTTTTTATCCTTTCCGCTGAGCTTTATAGTGTGTGTTTGAATGCTCTTCCCCTTAATGGTTTGAGCACTGGCAGGTATTACTCCAACAAAACTCAGGATGAGTGAATAAAGGAATATCCTCTTAATCATAATCTGGATTTTAATTCATTAAGATTTGCTATCACAGGAAAGCTGCATGTTCGCAATCTCTCCTCGTTATGGTGCCCGTGTGGGATAAGTATGCAGTCTATGCCGATCTCGCGGGCAACCTCGGCATCATGCATTGTATCGCCAATAAACAGCAGGGAAGAGGGCTCAAAGGCGAGATCCATGATCAGCTTTAATCCCACATCGGTTTTCCCGTGCGCGTAATGGTCGTCAAGTCCATATACTCTTGTAAAATACTTTCTGACCCCGAGGTCAATGGTTTCGGTGATCAGTTCATTTTGCTCCCGGGCCGAAAGTATTGATTGCCCCAATCCTTGCTGACTGAAAGCTTCAAGAACAGAAAGGACTTCTTCATGCAGCCTGCATTCTTTTTGCCTTTGATTATAAAGGACCATGAACTCCATCCCGACTTTCTCAAATGATTCTTTCTCAAAATCGTAGCCAAGTTGCAGGTAGTAATCTCTAACAGGGAAAGTGAACACCGAACGGTAAAAGTCAAGGTTTACCATCGAGAGCCCCCGTTTTTCCAGCATCCCGTTCATGACCTCCACGCAGAGCCACGCATCATCGAGCAGCGTGCCATTCCAATCCCAGATAATATGTTTATATCCACTTAGTTTTTTGGTCATATTCAATTGTTAAGACAACATTTAATTAATGGTAAGCCCCCGGGGAAGACACTGATTTCATAGCAATCTGCCGGGAATTTACCGGGAGTGATTAAAAGACCCCTGTGTTTTGTTTATTATGACGAAATTTGCGGAATCAAAGTTAACAAAAAGAACGGCCGAAGGATGATCTCCAGTGAACTGCTCAGCCCGTTGGAAGAATTGAAGGATTGCGCCCTCTGTCCCAGGGAATGCCATGTAAACAGGTGGGAATCAGCAAGCGGGATCTGCAGGAGCGATGCCTCATTCAACATTGCCTCGATCTGCATCCACAAGGGGGAGGAGCCGGCTATCTCAGGGCCAGAAGGGATCTGCAACATTTTCTTCACCAACTGCAACCTGCAGTGCATATACTGCCAGAACCACCAGATCAGTGATGTGATGTTACCCAGGCAGTCTTTCAGGATGGAGCTTAAAAAGATTGTCAATGAAGTCACTGCCATACTCGACAGGGGAATCAACATGGTAGGCTTTGTCTCACCATCGCACTTTATCCCTCAGATGAAAATCATCATCCTTGCAATAAAAGAAAAAGGGTATTCTCCTGTATGGGTATACAACACCAATGCTTATGACAAAGCCGAATCCCTAAAGACCCTGGAAGGGATTATAGATGTATACCTTCCTGATTTCAAATACCTGGATCCCATGCTGGCCCGGTCGCTTTCGAAGGCAGGTGATTATCCTGAGGCTGCAACATCGGCCATCAGGGAAATGTACCGCCAGAAGGGCTCTGCATTGCATCTTTCGGAAGAAAACACTGCAGTATCGGGTATTATCATCCGGCATCTTGTTCTACCCGGCCAGATTAATAACAGCATGCAAGTGCTACGTTATATTGCAGAGGAAATATCCCCGCGCCTGAATATTTCTCTTATGTCGCAGTATTATCCAACCGCCGGGGTCATCGACCATCCGTTTCTCAAAAGGGAAGTGTACGATGAAGAGTACCGGCAGGTCGTTGATGAAATGGAGAGGCTTGGGCTTGATTACGGCTGGATACAGGGTGTTGATAGCACAAGGCATTACCGTCCTGACTTCGAACAGGATCACCCTTTTGAACAATAATAATCCATTTGTACATGGCACATTGTACATGCTACATAGGTTTAAATCTCTGTTTCATACCTTAAATTCGCCGATTTCACCGATTAGTATATGCAGTTTCAGGGAATGTCAGTATTTTTGGCAGCATACACCCTAACAATCCAAATCCTTATGAAACGATTTACGCTGATCTTTGTATCCGTCCTGCTTCTGTCAGGCCTGGGTTTTGCGCAGGAGAAAGAGAAGAAAGCCGACTCCGGCTACCAGTTCACAATTGTCAAACAATTGCCTGCAACA
>CAIJYT010000056.1 GCA_903824935.1 uncultured Bacteroidales bacterium
TCACGATTCACGATTCACGATTCACGATTCACGGGTCACGGATTTTGACCCCATGCTCCAGCGCATCTATGCAGGTCTTGACCAGCATAGTTTTCATATTGAGCATGAGCCTGAACCTATCCTTTATATTGATGATCTTGAATCGTACAACCTTAGCGAAGGCCTTGCGCTAAGCGGAGAGGAAATTGAATACCTCAAAGGCCTGAGCAGGAAGATCGGCCGTAAGCTTACCGACAGTGAAGTCTTTGGTTTTTCACAGGTAAACTCAGAACACTGCCGCCATAAGATCTTTAACGGCACGTTTATCATTGACGGGAAAGAGATGACGGAATCTCTTTTTGCCCTGATCAAAAAGACCTCGAAAGAACATCCGAATTTCATCGTATCAGCCTATAAAGATAATGTTGCGTTTATTTCCGGTCCTGAAATTGAACAGTTTGCACCGGGTAACCCGCAAAAGGCCGATTACTTTGCGATCCGGGATATTGACTGTGTGATCTCAATCAAGGCCGAAACCCATAATTTCCCAACCACCGTGGAACCTTTCAACGGGGCAGCCACAGGAAGCGGGGGAGAGATCCGCGACCGCATGGCAGGCGGGAAAGGCAGCATCCCCATGGCAGGTACCGCTGTTTACATGACTTCCTATCCGAGGCTTGACGGAGGCCGTGAATGGGAAAAAGCCTTCACTGCTAGGAAATGGTTGTATAAAAACCCCGAAGAACTGCTGATCAAAGCCTCCAATGGTGCCAGCGATTTCGGGAATAAATTCGGACAGCCTGTGATCTGCGGATCGGTGCTGACCTTCGAACATTCAGAAAACGACAAGGTTTTCGGTTACGACAAAGTGATCATGCTGGCCGGTGGTATAGGATTCGGCAAAACGGAAGACAGCCTGAAAGAAATTCCCCAGGGAGGAGAAGATGTAATAATATTGGGTGGTGACAATTACCGTATCGGGATGGGCGGCGGCGCTGTCTCGTCGGTAGCTACCGGGGAATACGGAAATTCCATTGAACTGAATGCAGTGCAGCGTTCAAACCCCGAAATGCAGAAACGGGTATTCAACGCCATCCGTGCCATGGTCGAAATGGAAGAAAATCCAATCGTTTCGATACACGACCATGGAGCAGGCGGGCATCTGAATTCCATCTCCGAACTGGTTGAAGAGACCGGAGGGAAGATACAGATCGATGCACTTCCCTTAGGCGATCCTACGCTTTCAAACAAGGAGATCGTCGGTAATGAGTCCCAGGAAAGAATGGGACTGCTGATAAAGGAAAAAGACTTTGAACTTTTAAAAGAGGTTGCAAAGCGTGAAAGAGCCCCCATCTACGTGGTGGGAAAAGCCACAGGCGACCATCAGCTGGTGTTCGAGGACAAGCGTGACGGCAGCCATCCTATTGACCTGAATGTAGATGATTTCTTTGGAAAGCCGCCTAAGACGATCATGCAGGATGTTTCTTTAAAACCTGCCTATGCACCCGTTCCGGATCACGGTTCACGAGTCACGGATCACGATTTGCAGAACCTGCTGACGCAGGTTCTGCAAATCGAAGCCGTAGCCTGCAAGGACTGGCTGACCAATAAAGTCGACCGTGCAGTCTCAGGGAAAATTGCAATGCAGCAGACCTGCGGGCCCGTGCAGCTGCCCCTTAACAACCTCGGGGTGGTAGCACTGGATTACCAGGGCCAAAAAGGGATAGCCACTTCACTTGGCCATGCCCCGGCTGCGAGTCTTATAGATGCTGAAGCCGGCTCAAGGCTGTCCATTGCCGAAGCCCTTACTAATATCATATGGGCTCCGCTTACACATGGCATGAAGGGAATCTCCCTTAGCGCCAACTGGATGTGGCCCTGCAGGAACACTGGCGAAGATGCCAGGCTTTACAAGGCAGTGCAGGCTGTCAGCGAATTTGCAATCAGCCTTGGGATCAACATCCCGACCGGCAAAGACAGCCTCTCGATGACCCAGAAATACCCCGACGGAACTGTTGTTTACTCTCCGGGAACGGTTATCATTTCGGCCGTTGCCGAGGTCAGCGAAGTGCGCAAAGCGGTAAGCCCTTGCTTATCCGTCGAACAAGACACCGCGCTGGTCTATATTAACCTGTCTGCGGATGAGTATTCGCTCGGCGGCAGCAGCTTTGCCCAGGTAATCAACCGTCTTGGTAACTCTGCCCCTGATATAAAGAATCCACAGGCATTTGCTGCTGCCTTTGCCGTCGTCCAGGAATGGATCAATGCAGGCAGGGTCCTTGCAGGCCATGATATTTCGGCCGGCGGACTCATTACCACACTGCTGGAAATGGTTTTCCCTCATACCGTGACGGGCCTTGACCTGGAGTTTGGCAGCATTGCTGAACAGGATCTTATTAAGTTTCTGTTTGCAGAGAATCCCGGAATTGTGGTGCAGGTTAAGGAAGTGGATGTAGCAGGACTGGCAGCCGAATTGAAAAAATCATCAGGCCTGGAGGCGCACATGATCGGCCGGCCGAATGATAAGCGGCAATTAGTCATCCGCAGTAATGATCTTAGTTTAGATATCGATCACTACAGGGACATATGGTTCAAAACGTCATATCTTCTCGACAGGAAACAATGCGGCGAGAAACTTTCTCTTGAACGGTTTACCAATTACAAAAACCAGCCGTTGATTTTCCGTTTCCCCGGAACATTTACCGGCAAAGCCGCGCAGCATGGGATTGACCTGAAACGCCGGAAACCAACGGGAGCTAAGGCCGCCATTATACGTGAGCAGGGGGTGAACCGCGATCGCGACATGGCCTGGGCTATGTACCTGGCTGGTATGGATGTAAAGGATATCCATATGACCGACCTGATCTCGGGCCGTGAAACCCTGGAGGATGTGAATATGATCGCATTTGTGGGAGGGTTCAGCAATTCCGACGTACTTGGTTCGGCGAAGGGCTGGGCGGGTTCCTTCCTGTATAATGAAAAGGCAAAGAAGGCTCTCGACAATTTCTTTGCAAGGAAAGATACCCTCAGCCTGGGTGTTTGCAACGGCTGCCAGCTTCTTGTCGAGCTCGGGCTCATCTATCCCGAACATCAGCTGCACCCGAAAATGTCGTGGAACGATTCCCATAAATACGAATGCGCTTTCATCAACCTCAGCGTGCAGGAGAACCATTCGGTGATGCTGCATTCACTTGCAGGCGCAAGGCTGGGAGTGTGGACTGCCCACGGGGAAGGCAAATTCAACTTCCCGCTTACTGAAGAAAATTACCATATCCCCGCTAAATTCAGCTATCACGGGTACCCTGCCAACCCCAATGGTTCTCAGTACGATGCCGCGTGCATCTCTTCGGCCGACGGCCGCCATCTAGCCATCATGCCCCATATTGAAGATGCGGTATTGCCATGGCAGTGGGCATATTATCCCGAAGACCGAAAAGTTGATGAGGTTGCACCATGGATCGAGGCGTTTGTGAATGCGAAGAACTGGATAGAAAATAAAGTAGCGAGGTAGTGAAATAGCGAAGTAGCGAAATTGAAAATAAAAAAGATTTTCGCTACTTCGCCACCTCGCTATTTCGCTACTTGTTTAATGTGATTATTATGAAAAAGATAGTACTAATTACCGGCGCTACATCCGGTTTTGGCAAAGCAATTGCACTGAAGTTCGCAGAGAACAGGCATAAACTGATCATCACCGGACGACGGAAAGACAGGCTTGATGAATTACAGAAACAACTCGAACAGGATTTTAAAACAGATGTCCTCGCGCTCTGCTTCGACGTAAGGAAATCAGCAGACGTTGAGAAAGCTATACAATCCCTGCCTGATGAATGGAAAGCCATTGACGTGCTGGTTAACAATGCCGGCCTTGCCGTTGGTATGGGCCCTGTTCACGAAGGCGTGCTTGATGACTGGGAAAGGATGATAGACACCAATATGAAAGGACTGCTGTATATGACCCGTTTTGTGGCTCCACTGATGGTAGCCAGGAAAAAGGGGCACATCATCAATATAGGTTCAGTTGCAGGAAAGGAAGTTTACCCCAACGGAAATGTTTACTGTGGATCAAAGTTCGGGGTTGATGCCATCACCAAAGGTACCCGCATCGACCTGGTATCTCATAATATCAAAGTCACCCAGGTATCTCCCGGCGCAGCAAATACGGAATTCTCACTGGTCCGCTTCAAGGGCGACCAGCAAAGAGCCGATAATGTTTACAAGGGATTCAAACCCCTGTCGGCTGAAGATGTTGCAGAGGTAGTTTATTACACCACCACACTGCCCGATCATGTGAACATCGCTGACCTCGTACTTATGCCCACCGCCCAGGCGAGTTCGATGCATTTTCACAAGGTACAATAACGCAAATACGGATTGTGATTTATTTGCAAACGATCCTGGACACAAACCTGTGGTCCGGGGCAACAACCTCCACAATATATATGCCTGCTGATTGCGGAGCTTCAACCCTTGCAATTCCGTTAATCTGGATGTGATCAGATGAGACCAACTGCCCCAGTATGGAATACACCCTGACATCGGCCGTTTGGCCCTGCATGGAAGAAATATCAAGAAAGAGGAAGTGGTTGCTTACAAACGCCCTGCCATCATTACTGATTTGTTCTTCCTGTATGCCGATTGAACCTGAAAACCTCAGCCTGAAACGGTCAATGGGATCAGCGGTACGATAAGTGAAATTATAAACCGAATCCTGCCTGAGGTCAGTAACCTTGTTCAGTAATAAATCCTCAAGAAGTAAGGAAACACCGGGGGCAAATGACTGCATTCCGCTTGCAGTAAAATATACCTGACTATTAGTGTAAAAGGAAAAGTTCACAGGTACGATAGCTCCACTACTACTAAATGGGAGACAATTGACGCAAAGCTCGTTGTTGTCTGAAGAGATAGTGCTAAGCTGAGGAGCTTCAGCCCCACCATAGAATTTATTGCCATCAAAAAGCGGGTCGAAGGCGGGGGTTGCTCCTTCACGAAAATTCACAGCCACTTCATCAAATGCATTATTTAACTCTGCGACACATTTTATTCTGAGAAGGTTTGGAATTACAGGAGTATTTTTGAGGAAAGGAGGATTGACTTTAGTGCAAACAGCATTTGTCATTGAGAAATCTGGTGTGGGTCCTGCGACCTGGACTATAAATGATTGCCCCATTGCAATCTCCTTGCGGCCGGGATTTGTTTGGCCTACAGCAGGTGTCCCAATATGCGTAACATAATTCCAGGTGTTATAGTTTGAAGAAACAGATGCTTTGCCTGCCGGCCATATATAGCAAGTTGGGGCAATATCATCCCTTTTCCACCCACCTGCTGACTCCCAGTCAATTGCTGAGGAATATGGATTCGGCACCAGATTGTAGCCAGAACCGGCATTTATGATATGTGGATAAAATTTACCGCTATTAAGTTTTCCTGAAATATTATATGTTTTTGAAGCTCCAGGATAGTATATCATGTAGCCCTTGGTTTCATCTAGTTGAGTTGATGTAGATGAACCCAAATTCTCCCAGATGTTTGAGGTAGTGTTGAAATCGAAAAGGTAGGAACCCAGGAATAAGTTACTAGTGTTATTTGATGAGTTTTCAACAGGGATCGAAACAAAATGGTACATCATTTTTGTTGTGTCTGAGTTCCCTGTGATGTATAGGTTGATAGTGGCATCGGGCTTGTAAGGATTCACTTCTGCGCTGGTAGGGAGGATCAGTGACCCTGAACCTGATTCATCGGAGTTTATAACAAGTCCTATGGGTCCTGCCTGGTTGTCAAGGCTGTCAACAATTCTCATATGACAGTTCGGAAAGATAGTCAGGTTCTCACCGGGCTTTATAGTAAGTGAATATGCTCGAGCGGTATCGGTTGTGCTGTTATCAGTTACATTTCCAAAAGCTGATGGGATTGTAACCAGCGTTGTGTCATTCGGACATGCACCGGACTGTAATCCGGAAGAAGTACTTCTTGTCCAGTTTGAACCTGTGAACCAGTCACCAGTCGACGAACTGGTCCAGAGGAAACCCGATATATTCAGCAGGCCGGGAGATCTTGCATACCCAAACAAAGTTGCTCCACCTCCGGTATAGTTACTTGCAAATATTTTCCCTGTTCCATAAAGAGTTCCGGTTACCGTTAAACTTGCGTTGCTGATTGTAAGACTACCATCAATTATTGCCGTACCGGCATTACTTGCAGAGCTCACGTTGGTTGTAAGATGTCCTGTATATTTAACCAGGACAATACCCCCTGATAAAACCTGGATGCCTCCGATGATCATTGTACCTTCAACAGAAAGATAATCACCGCTTCCCACCACAATACTTAATAAACTCCCGGTACCTGAAGTTGTGAGATTACCGGCTGAAGTTATTAAAAGCGATTTAAAACCGTTTGTTTCTGAGCCGCTATAACCAAGATTATTGTTCAGAACAATACTATGGCTTATTGTTACCTGGTCGCCGTAGATAGGATTTCGCGTTGCGGTTACCCAAGTGCTCCCATTATACTCTTGCCATGTTATTGTATAACTGGTCCAATCTCCATTTGCAAAAGATTGAAAACTGCCACTAATAGCACTAAAAGGTAATAAAAATGCCAGAACAATTACAATTCCTAACAATTTAATCATGCCATATCCTCCTCTCCCTTTTCAGCATTCTTTTTCACTTTCCATGATTGATAATATTTCCTTCCGCTATAGGCGATTCCCATGGCTATAAGTATCCCAAGGCCTCCGTCAATGGGGGCACCTACAGGACCTCCTCCACCTCCACCACTGCCAGGGTTGCCGGGAGGTGGAGGGGGATCAGAATAGGATTTTGCAGTAATTGCAATAAAAAGAAGTAGTGTTGAAAAACGAATCAAGGGAGTATAGATTTTATTTATCATTTGGGTCCTGATTTTCTTTGTTTAAAATTATCACAAAAATAAGTAATGAAGTTGTAAAAATACAATAAGGCATTGAATACCTAGTACTAGGTAATTTCCTTTTATTCCATAAATCCTCTGTTTGTTATTAGCGAATCAAATGCCTGAATTACAGGGCATCTTCACTTATACTTTTTTTCACTATCATTGCACCTGAAACTCAGGGTTCTCACTTAAACACTGTTGATCATGGAAGTAGTGCGCATCTTTGACCTTCTGCCGTATTATGAGCAGAAGTACAAGCCAAAGGATGATGTCATCGCCTCAAAGGAAAACGGGCAATGGGTCAAATACAGCATCAAACAATACCGTGAAATGGCCGATAACATCAGTTACGGCTTCCTGGCGCTGGGCGTAAAGCCGGGCGATAAAATCGCACAGATCAGTTCGAACAGGGTTGAATGGAATATCCTTGACATGGCCATTTTACAGGTGGGCGCAGTACATGTCCCGATTTATCCCACTATCAGTGAATCGGATTACTTGTACATACTCAACCATTCCGAGGTTAAGTATGTGTTTGTTTCAGGTGCAGAACTCTTGCGCAAAATTCAGCATATACTCCCGGAAGTTCCAACCCTGAAGGATATTTATACTTATAAGGATAACAACGAGCTTAAACATCTGAGCGAACTGGTGGATCTTGGCAAGGCCAATATGAACCAGGTTTTGCTCGAACAACGCAAAGCCGCAGTAAATCAAGATGATATGGCAACCATCATCTATACATCAGGGACAACGGGAAATCCAAAAGGTGTCATGCTTTCGCACAGCAATATCATCTCCAATTTCAAGGCCTGTGCCCATATCCCGCCTTTCGGTGAGGAAGCAAGGGCAGTAAGCTACCTGCCCCTCTGCCATGTTTATGAACGCATGCTGAATTACCTTTACCAGTATGATGGGATCTCGGTTTACTATGCCGAAAACATCGGTACTATTACTGATAATATGAAGGAAGTCCGTCCGCAAATCCTTACGACGGTGCCCCGTTTGCTTGAAAAGATCTACGACAGGCTGGTTTCGACCGGGCGTAAACTCACCGGGGTAAAAAGCTGGATTTTCTGGTGGGCCTTCCACATGTCAACGCGTTACGAGTTGAACGGAGCCAACGGTTGGTTCTATGAGCTTAAACGTAAGTTTTACGACCGCCTGGTGTACTGCAAATGGAGAGAAGCCATGGGAGGCGAGATCAAAATCATCGTGTCGGGAGGCGCTGCAATGCAGCCCAGGCTTGGGCGCATGTTCACCTGTGCCGGCATACATATACTAGAGGGATACGGGCTTACCGAGACTTCGCCTGTGATATCCGTCTGCGACTTCAGGGAAAACGGTATTAAATTCGGTACGGTAGGTCCGGTGATCAGTAATACTGAAGTTAAGATAGCCTCTGATGGGGAGATTTGCGCTAAAGGACCAGGTGTCATGATCGGCTATTATAAGGAGCCCGAAATGACAAGGGATGCTGTTGATTCCGACGGCTGGTTCCATACAGGGGACCTGGGCCATATTGAACCGGAAGGACAGCTGAAAATAACCGGAAGGAAAAAGGAATTGTTCAAGACTTCCTTCGGCAAGTATGTAAGCCCTCAGCCCATTGAAGATAAATTCAAGGAGTCGTTGTTTATTGACCAGATCCTGGTGGTAGGGGAGAACCAGAAATTTGCGGGAGCGCTGATCGTACCCGATTTTGCCTTCCTGAAAGACTACTGCAGGGAAAAGGAAATTGAATTCACCACGCCATCCGAAGTCATTAAAAAAGAAAAGATACGGAAGCGTTTTGCCGCAGAGATCAAGAAGTACAACAAGCTGTTTGGCGAAACGGAACAGGTTAAATCATGGGACCTTCTTGATCATGAGTGGACGCTTGAATCGGGAGAGATTACTCCCACCCTGAAGCTGAAACGGAAATTCCTCCATTCAAAATACAAGGAAGAGATAGACCATTTGTTTAAATAATAAATCGCTGAAGTATGTCCGCACCTTCCGTGACACGCTTATTCGACCTGCTGGATGTGTACAGGGATAAGTACCCGTCGAAATCAGACGCCTTGCTTAAACGGAAGGCAGGCAAGTGGCACGCATACTCATCCACAGATTACATTGGTTATTCTAAAGCGATCAGCCTCGGTTTGCTTTCACTCGGGGTTGGGAAAGGTGTCAAGGTCGCTACTATCATGTTAAACAGCCCCGAATGGAATTTTTTCGATATGGGGATCATGCAGGTTGGGGCGGTACAGGTGCCGATCTATCCGACGGTAAGCGATGATAATTACTGCTATATTCTCAATGATTCAAATGCAGAATACCTGATCGTTTCGAACAGCGCGGTTTACAACAGGGTTAAAAACATTTGTTCGGGTATAGCGAGCCTTAAAGGAATATACAGCATCGAAAAGGTAAAGGGAATAAAACACTGGCAGGAGCTGCTTGAACTCGGCATGAATCATCCAAATCCAGACCTGCTGGAAGAGATCAAAGCAGGGATCCAGCCTGATGACCTGGCCACTATTATTTATACTTCAGGTACCACCGGCCGGCCTAAAGGGGTCATGCTCTCGCACAGGAATTTTATCAGTAATTATACGGCCTGTGCAATGATCCCCGACTATACCAGCAATGACAGGGTTCTGAGTTTTCTTCCCTTATGCCATGTTTACGAAAGGATGTTGAATTACGTTTTCCAGTCCTTTGGTATGTCGATCTACTATTGTGCCAATATTGAAAAGGCAGGAGACCTGATACGGGAAGTGAAGCCTGATACTTTTGCCGCTGTTCCAAGGGTGTTGGAAAAAATGTATAACCGTATCGTTTCCAAAGGCAGGAACCTGAAAGGGATCAGGAAAGTCATATTCTTCTGGTCTCTCCGGCAGGGGCATAAATTTGAACTGAACCATGAAAGGGGCCTGTATTATGATATCAAGCTTCTCATCGCAAGGGTGCTGGTTTTCAACAAATGGAAAAAAGCCCTGGGTGGCAGGGTAAAGCTTATCATCTCGGGCGGGGCAGCCCTGCATCCCCGACTTGCAAGGGTCTTCTGGGCTGCGGGCATCCCTTTGATGGAAGGTTACGGGCTTACAGAAACTTCACCGGTCATTGCCGTGTCAACTTTCGCAAAAGGAGGACTGAAGTTCGGAACCGTCGGACCTGTCCTACCCGGCGTTGAATTAAAGATTGCCGATGACAATGAGATCTTATGCCGGGGGCCCAATGTGATGATCGGTTATTACAACCGCCCTGAACGTACCCAGGAGGTTATTGATAATGAAGGATGGTTCCATACCGGCGACCTTGGCGTTCTCGAGGACGGGAAATACCTAAGGATCACCGACAGGAAAAAGGAAATTTTCAAGACATCGTCTGGCAAGTACATTGCCCCCCAGGTGATCGAACAGAAGTTCAGGGCTTCTCCTTTCATCGAGTTTATCATTGTTATAGGTGAGAACCGCAAATATACTGCAGCCCTTATTTCTCCTAATATGGAATACCTGAGAGGGTGGTGCAAGGTTAAGGAAATTACTTTTGGAACCCCTGAAAAGGCAGTCAGAAACCCTAAAATAATCAAGCGTTTCCAGGAGGAAGTCGACAAATTTAATCTTGATCTTGGGCAAACCGAGAAGATCAAGAAATTCAGGCTGCTGGCTTCTCAGTGGAGTGTGACTTCGGGAGAATTATCACCGACCATGAAACTGAGAAGGAAATTCATACAGGATAAATACGCGGGGATCATCGAGGAGACTTATCGGTCGAGAGAATATGATTATAAGATGAGGGAGGAGTAAGCGCTTCGCGCCGGTGACTGGGTAAAGCTGCTTCGCAGCCGGTAACTGGGACTTAGCCACCCCAGTAACCCAGGAACCCAGCCACCCAGTAGCCCAGCAACCCAGCCACCCAGTTCCCCAGCTATCAGTGAAGTATCTTAAATACCAGTTCTTTCATTAACTCCCCGTCGGTTGCGGAAGCATTATCCAGGCCCTTTGCTTTGAGGTCGTATTCCCTGAGAAAAGAGATCACGTCGACAAGTTTGCGCACAGAGTAATTTTTTGCTGTAGTCTGGTAATCCTGCACAAAGAAAGGATTGACCGATAATGCAGCAGCTGCATTATTGCGCGATTTATCGGGCAGGTAATGGTAGGCAAGAACCTTGCTGAAAAATAAATACAGGCTTGGAATGACTTTGACCAGCGGATTGTCCTTAAGGTTTGCTGCAAAATATCGGATGATCATGTTTGCCTTGTATACATCTTTGCGCCCAAGTGCCTTCTGAAGTTCAAACACATTAAAATCCTTGCTGATGCCAATGTTCCGTTCAATGATTTCTTCGGTTATCTCAGCGCGGGCAGGTATGATGATGAACAGCTTGCTAAGTTCATTGACCACATTGGAGAGTTCATTGCCAACGAATTCTGCCAGCAGGGCCGAGGCTTTGGGGGAGATCGAAAATCCTCTTTCCTTTACATAACCGCTGATCCATTCTGGGATCTGGTTGTCGTAAAGCAGTGCCGATTCCATCAAAACTCCTGTTTTCTCTATGGACTTATAAAGGGACTTGCGTTTGTCGATCTTGCCGTATTTATAACAGAAAACAAGGATTGTAGAACTGACCGGTTCCTGGAAGTAATGAAGAAAAACATCCATGTCATTCAGGTCCTGGGCTTCTTTCACAATAAGAACCTGGTAATTTGACATCATCGGGTAACGTTTGGCATAGCTTAGAATGGTCGCAGCATCCGCATCCTTTCCATAAACAATGGTCTGGTTGAATTCTTTTTCCTGTTCGCTCAGCACATGATCGGCAATATAATCGGAAAGGACATCTATGAAATAGGGCTCCTCTCCGTATAAAAAGTAAACAGGATAATATATTTTATTTTTAAGGTCTGATAGGATGTTCCCGAAACCGCTGTCCCTGGCCATAAACGTGTTAGCAGGTTTTACATTTCCTCCTGCCCTGCAAAGATAGCCAAATCATGTTTATCATTATATTTGTTGTAATATGTTGCCTGAACTGAAACTCCCGGGATACCCGGCTAAAATACGTTCCAAAGCTGACGGGAAAAAGGAGATCTTTGACCCTGTCAGGAAGAAATACGTGCGCCTGACTCCTGAGGAGTGGGTGAGGCAACATTTTCTGAATTTCCTGGTTAACAGCCACAACTACCCGGCATCGCTGATCCATGTTGAGGCCTCCCTTACATATAACAGGCTTTCAAAGCGAAGCGATATCGTGGTCTACTCGAACCAGGGCAAGCCGCTAATGGCTGTTGAATGCAAGGCTCCTTCGGTTGAGATTACCCAAAAGGTATTCGAACAGCTCGCCATGTATAATTTCACTCTGAAAGTTTCCTACCTCGTATTGACAAACGGGGTTCAGCATTATATCTGCCGAATGGAACCAGGGAGCGGGCATTTTACATTTCTGGAAGAATTTCCCGACTACCAGGATTTGCATGATCAGTTTCATGATTGAAGCCGGAGCCTTCCATGTTTCAGGATTTATAATTATTATTGCAGTGAATATCTACTATACCCTGACCGCCTGAGCATATGGCCGAATTCTATACAGTTGTTGTAAACCGCACTGATCCTGCATTCCTGAGCCAGGAAACACGTAATTACGGACTCTCCCTGCAGTTCAACGATGCGCACATGGCCTATTGCATCATTGATTACCGCCTGAACAAGTACATCCTTCTCCATGAATTCCGACGGAATGATTTTATCCCCAAAGCCAAGCCCGGGTTTAAACTGTCATTTGAAGATTTTATGCGGAGCGTGCTCAATGCAAATCCCTGGCTGAAAAATCCATTCAAGACCGTCCGCATTGCTTATGAAGGTAAAAAGAGCACCCTTATCCCTGGTCCGCTCTTTGATGCGCAGGAGGCGGAAATTTTCATGAAACTGAATTTCCAGCTGCAGGCCGACGAACATGTTCTTGCCGACCACCTCCAGCAATTCGATAATTATAACATATACTCGATTCCCAGGAGCCTTGAGGATTCTGTAAAAAAACTTTTCCCCTCGGCCAGGATCTCCAGCCTTTCGACCATACTGCTGCAAACTGTTTGGATGAATTTCAGGACCCGGATCAATGCAAACCGCATCTTCCTCCATATCAAGGAAAAGAGTTTTGATATCTGCATTTACGACGGCAAGCTGATCAAGTACTTCAATACTTTCACCTGGATGGTTGCCGAAGATGTTGTGTATTTCCTCGTTTTCGTCCTGGAGCAGCTCGGTATGAACCCCGAGCAGGCCTCGGTTGTGCTGCTTGGGAACATCGACCGGGGATCCAACCTGTTTGAGCTGATCTACCGATATGTGAAGAATATGGAATTCGGAAGGAGGAATGAGACTTTCAAATACAGCCCGGTATTTGATATTGTTGCTCCCCAGTCATATTATCCATTGTTGAATTTCAACTCATGCGGATCATAAGCGGGACATACAGGGGCAGGAAAATTCATCCGCCTAATAATCTTCCATTAAGGCCTACAACCGATTTTGCAAAGGAAGCCCTGTTCAATGTTTTGAACAACCTGGTTGAATATGAGAACCTCAGGGTCCTTGATATGTTTGCCGGAACGGGGAGCATTTCTTATGAATTTATCTCAAGAGGATGTAAAAGCGTTACTGCGATTGAAAAAGATCCCCGATGCCTGAGTTTTATTCACAAAACTGGCCTTGAGCTGAAAATGCTGAACCTGTTCCCTCAAAGATCAAATGCCCTGACCTATATAAGGCAGGCACTGAATACCTGGGACCTGGTCTTTGCCGACCCTCCTTATGACATGCCTCAACTGCCCGAGCTGCCAGGGCTTGTACTAAGCGGAGAAGTGCTGGCACCCGGCGGACTGTTCATCCTCGAACATCCGAAAAGATATGATTTCAGCGAATTTCCCGGCTTTGACCAGCACAGGAACTACGGGGAAGTTAATTTTTCATTTTTCAGGAAAAATAAGTAGCGAAATGGCGAAATAGCGAAATGGCGAAAATAAGTAGCGAAAACTGTTTCGCTACTTCGCTACCTCGCTACTTCGCTATTTAATATTCGTCCTCGTGGAAGAAAAAATCGTCCTTGGTGGGATAATCGGGCCAGATATCTTCTATGCGCTCATAGGTTTCACCTTCATCCTCAATTTCCCTGAGGTTTTCTACCACTTCCTGCGGGGCACCGGAGCGAATAGCCCAGTCGATAAGCTCATCCTTAGTAGCAGGCCAGGGAGCATCTTCCAGTTTGGAGGCCAGTTCAAGTGTCCAATACATTTTTACAAGCGTTTTGAAAATAGCTGCAAAAGTATAAAAAATAAAATCAGAAAAACAAGAACTATTTTTTTTACTTTTTTGTTACCCAAAGCCGTTCCTGGGCGCCAATGTCCTTGCCGGTTTTCCGCGCAAGAACAAAAAGGTAATCAGATAAACGGTTGATAAAACGTATTATTATCTCATCTACAGGGCTTGTTTTGTTAACCCTGATAAGAGAACGCTCCGCCCTCCGGCAAACAGTTCTTGCAATATGGCA
>CAIJYT010000057.1 GCA_903824935.1 uncultured Bacteroidales bacterium
GACTATGCGTAATATCCTGGTTTTTTTTATCCGGTATCACTTCCTTCTGTTATTTCTGTTGCTTGAGGCGTTCTCGGTTACCTTACTGGTGAATTCCACCTATTACCAGAGTTCAACCATACTGAAAGCCGGGAGCCGGTTCACTGGACAGTTTTATAACAGCATCAGCAACGCGACAGATTACCTCAAACTTCGTACTACCAATGAGCAACTGGCCCGTGAAAACGCCTTGCTCAGGCAGATGAAAGGAGTTTCGTTCCTGAAAAATGATACGAGCAGTTTCTGGATGCACGATACCCTGTACAAGCAACAATACAAGTACATTGTTTCAAAAGTTGTGCTGAACACCGTTGGCAAGCGTAACAATTACATTATGCTGGATAAAGGCAGCAGCAGCGGCATACAGAAGGATATGGCGGTTATTACCTCCAATGGTATTGTGGGCACCGTTGTGAACGTGTCGGAAAACTTCAGTTGGGTAATGAGCATGCTGAATAAACACACCCGCATCAGCGGCCGTATCCTGAAAAACGACCAGATGGGGACCATCATCTGGAACGGAGTCGATCATTTATACGGCACACTTACTGATATTCCTGCCCATGTTAAGATCAGCAAAGGCGACACCATTGTGAGCAGCGGTTATTCCTATATCTTCCCGGCCGGCCTTATGATAGGCACCATTACTGACTACCGGGTGGAGCAGGGCGACCACTTTTATATCATCCCGTTCAGGTTCAGCGTCGATTTTAATGCCCTGCAATATGTATATGTCGTTAAAAACCTGATGAAAGACGAACAGGAACTACTCGAGAAAAGTACGGAAGGGATGAAAAATGAATAGGCTGGTTTTTAACAATATTTTCAGGTTCATCTTCCTGGTTCTGATCCAGGTGCTGTTTATGAATAAGATCAACTTCTACGGCTTTCTCAACCCGTACATCTATATCTTATTTATTCTGTTACTCCCTTTCGAAACACCGGGCTGGCTACTTTTGTTGCTTTCGTTTTTTATAGGCCTTACGGTCGATCTTTTTACGGGAACACTGGGCTTGCACGCGGCAAGCAGTGTCTTTGCCGGGTATGTGCGGCCTGCAATCATCAAGCTTGTTGGCGAGAAGCCGGAATACGACATTACCACCCAGCCCCAACTGCAGCAAATGGGGCTGAAATGGTTTATAGCATACGCCCTGCTGATGACTATAGCGCACCAGCTTTTTCTGAATATGCTGGATGTCTTCAGCCTCGACGAGATCTGGCAGACCCTTCTTCGGGTTTTGGTGAGCTCCCTGTTTACTTTCCTTTTTATCATGCTGTTCGAGTATATTTTCGCCCCCAGGAAGGAAAAGCTCTAGTTCAGGACAAGTTCGACTCCACAGGAACCAGCACAAAGCCGGAAATACGAATATCGATTCTGAAAGAATGAATATTTTTTTACCTGGCACTGATTACTATCGAACATCAATTCGCGCCCCGGGTTTTGCCTTCTATAGCTCTCGCCACTGCCATATTAAAACCAAGTCCGATAAGTATTTATATGGCTGTCGGGGATTTCGATATTTTATTCATTTTATTATATCTAACTTATTGCATACATTTGAACTTGGTTAACCCTTATTCCAAAAGTATGAAAAAGAGCATCATCCTTCAGTCCGTATTGTTTTTGATATTATTTGCTCCCACATTCAACCCGGTACAGGCCCAGAAAGCACAGGATAAAGTGGTACAGGAAATCACCCAGGCCCTGAAAGAATGGAACACGGCCACCGGCAGTTCCAATGCCGAACTGACCATGGCTCAATTTGATGATTCTGAAAACATCATGGTCATAGGTTCCGACAGCGGTGAAATATACAAGGGCAAGGAACAGATCAGGGGCTGGATGACCGCGCTCTATAAAAACAATAGCTTTTCCTGGGAAATGAACCGGGTTGATATCGACTATAGCGGGAATACCGCCTGGGTATTCGTCGACGGGAAAATGGTAGTAAGCAGGAAATCAGGGAAAATAAGAAAAACGCCTTACCGCTTTACCGGGATACTGGTAAAGAAAGGCAATGCCTGGAAGTGGAGACTATTCGACGGTTCGGTCCCAGCTTCGAAATAGCGGTCACATTCTTCTACTCCAATGGGATATAATTTGACGCTGATCCTAACGGCCTGGCTTCCATACAACGTGATGCCCTAAATCCCGGAATCAACCTTTAACGGTCAAATAATCGCATCCTGAAACAAGAGACAAGTTACGGGGAAACAGGAAAAATTATGGCAGTTATAAAATCCAACCCGCTTTAATAAGGGTTTTCCTGCACTTGGGGCAGAATTCCGTTTCCTCGTTCATATGGTTTTTGCCTTCGGCATCCCGCATAAAACATGAATCACCCGGGCAGTGATCAAGCCCCTGGGTATGCCCCAACTCATGAATCGCTACCTTGAAGAATTGCTCTTCCCTGTTTTCACCTTTTATTCGGAAGATGGAAGCCACACAGGCTTTCCCTGGACAATAACTTAATCCGAATATCCCCCAATCAGGGAAATTGCCATTAGTAGTGCTTATATCCTTCGTAGTTAGCGCAAGGGTTACATGACCAAATTCAGTCCGCGATGCAAGCTGACGGATCAGGCTGTCGGCCCTGTACCTGCCTCGTGCAGCATAGTATGTTGAACGTGGGAGTGGAATTGCAGGCTGTATGCTGACATTGGTATAAATTTTTGACAAATACCCATACACGTATTCAGTAAGGTCAGCAGGAACATCACTAAATGGGATAATGTCGATCACAACTGGCCTTGCGACCAGTATGGTCCTCCCGGGATGGAGCTGTTTATCAGGTTGGGAAACTTTGGGATTAGGA
>CAIJYT010000058.1 GCA_903824935.1 uncultured Bacteroidales bacterium
AAGATTATTCCTTAAAAAACTCAGTGCATTATACCGTGCACCTGTTTTGTTGAACTTATACAGCGTTGATAATAAGCAAGGTGAAAGACAAACAAGACTTTTTCTCACTTCGTCGCAACCTCACCAGCCTCTACCTTGTCAAGGTCGCCAAATGGATGAACCTGGTCATGCCCATCATTGTCCTGTTTTACAAATCGAACGGGATGAGCATGCAGGACATTTTCACCCTCCAGGCCGTCTATTCCTTTACCCTGATGGTCCTTGAAATTCCCACAGGTTACTTTGCCGATACCGCCGGCCGCCGTACAAGCATCCTCCTTGGGTCGGTCTTTGGATTCGGGGGTTACCTCATCTACAGCATGTCTTCGGGGTTCTGGCAGTTCGCGCTCGCTGAGACCATACTCGGCACGGGGATGAGCCTGGTCTCAGGAGCGGATTCTGCCATGCTATATGATTCCCTGATGGCAGTTGGGAAATCGGGTAAGTACACCCGCTTCGAAGGCAGGATCTCCTCTATAGGCAACTTCGCCGAAGCCGCAGCAGGTATCATTGGAGGCCTCCTGGCAGTAGCATCCCTCAGAACCCCATATTATTTTCAGGCAGGCGTAGCCTTTATCGCAATCCCTGCAGCCCTGTTCCTGAGAGAACCTCCGGTACACGGTAATATACGCAAGCCGGGCGTAAAGGATGTTGTTAAAATTGTCAGGAAGGTACTACACGGCGACAGGAAACTTACCTGGAACACTATCTTTTCTGCAGTAACAGGTGCATCAACGCTCACGATGGCATGGTTTGCACAGCCATACTTCCACCGTATCGGGTTGCCAGTTTCGGTCTATGGGATTGCCTGGGCTGTTCTTAACCTGAGCGTGGGGCTGACCGCGATCACAGCCTGGAAAATCGAAGCCAGGCTTGGCCCGCCGCGCACCGTTGCCATGTTTACATTTCTTCTCTGTCTTTCATACGTAGCGCTTGCATTTACCGACTCATATGCAGGACTATCCTTTTTACTCATATTTTACCTCGCCCGGGGACTTGCCACAGTGACACTGAGGAACTATATCAATGTTATTACGACTTCGGATGTACGAGCTACCGTACTTTCGGTCCGGAATTTTATCATCCGGCTGATGTTTGTGCTCACAGGGCCTCTCTTCGGATGGATTACCGACCATTACAGCCTGCAGGCTGCCCTGTTGTCTGCAGGAATTATCTTCGGAAGCCTCGGAGGCATAAGTATGATTTTTTTCATCAGGTATAAAACTTATACGACAGAATGAGACGACTTTCTGAAACCAGTTTGATTTTTTTTCGTTCAACTATTGTTAAGCTTTTTAAACTATATGGATGAGATCGGTAATAAAAAGATAATTCAGGCCATGTTCAGCTTTCTTGAAGCCGTTCACGGGAAAGAGGATAAAAAGGCTGTGTCAGGACTGATCATGGGAATGATAGATTCAATGATATTGCCCGTTCATAAGGAAGGGCCAGGCAGGGATGATGAAACCCATACCCAATGGGCCCGCCTTGATCATGACCTTCGTTCGCCTATGAACGGCATCATGGGTTTTACAAATATTCTCCTTGAAGAATGCAATGATCCCGAAGCAAAATGGAAACTTGAGCAGATCCGTGATTCGGCTCAGAAAATGATGCAGATCTTTCTCGACCACAGGATTTACGGTTACGCCAAACAGGGTTCCTCTGATCAGGCTCAAACAATTTCTCAGCCAGAGCAGAGTGAAAGTTTACCACTCAAACTACAAAAACTTCCCTCAATAAAGACCAGACCTCCTAAAAGAAAATTGCCCAGAATACTGATCGTGGAGGACAATACCGTCAACAGCAACCTGCTGATGCTGCATTTAAAGAAGCGCTGCCATCTTTTCTTTTCAGTGTCGGGCAAGGCCGCCATTGAAGTCACAAAGAATGAAAAGATCGATGCCGTCTTCATGGATATAAACCTTGGAGAAGGCATGGACGGCACTCAGGCCATGCATGAGATCAGGAAGCAGACAGGCAATGAAAATCTGCCGGTAGTAGCAGTCACAGGGTTTGCCGGCAGGGAAGACAGGGAAATGTTTCTAAATGCCGGATTTAATGATTTTATCCCCAAACCCTTTCAGCGTCAGGAAGTCATTGATGTCCTTGAGAAAATATTTCCGAACGAAGACTGAGACTTCCTCGCAAATAACCCGGAATTTTCCTTATTTTTGCGCCCTCATTGAACCGGAGAGATGCCAGAGCGGTCGAATGGGGCGGTCTCGAAAACCGTTGATCCTCGTAAGGGGGTCCCAGGGTTCGAATCCCTGTCTCTCCGCAAACTTCAAAAAAAGCATCGTTCCAAACGGTGTTTTTTATTTTGAAGAAAATCCAGGCTGGCCGGGGGCCGGGAATTAGGAGTGGAGTCTACATCCTTTCAAACCTGAAATCACAGCACTGGCCTCCTTTGGCTAAGGTCTGCCTGCGGGAATACCTGATCCCTGATTTTTCAAAGTATTCGGGATAAGCAACATCATCGGCATAGCAATTGGGGATGCAGGCCTCAGGCACTCCCATTTTTTTCGCCAGCTCATACCAGACACACCAATGCACTTCAAATTGGAAACAATCCGAGGAGTTTTCAGATATACTCATATCGTGACAGCCTGCTTTTTTCGAAGCTTCAGGAAGAATTTCGAAATACTTGCTGCAAAATGTCATTGGGTCTCCGAAACTCCTGATCACTTCAGCGTCTGGAGATGACTGGAGCATAGCTTCGGCAGCAGTTACATCCATAACGGAATACATGATGGTTAAAGCCTTTTCCTTATCCAGGGTTTTTACCAGGGCCGAAAACATGGCAAGATATTCAAGCTGCTGATTGATGAAGGATTTGTTCCGCATTCCCTTTGCGTATATATCGGACAGCTTCAGGCCCTGGGCTTTCCTTTTTTCCTTGCCAAACCAGTAAAATAACTGAAGCTTTTGAAAAAATGAAAGTTGCATTAAAATGATTTTTTGAGAAGTTTTTTTAAGCCATTTTTTAAAAGCCGGGCTCCACGAGCCTTCCAGGTCACTCATCGCCAGCCCATAGCCTTTTACGTTTTCTATTTCCATTCTATTGTTGTCTGATTAATGAACCAATACTATATGCTTGAAATTAATTATTGAATTACATGTGATCGAATCAATGACCAGGCCCATGCAGTATCCTGTTGGTTAACCTGCTTAATCAATTGGATAACACCTGTATTTCTGGCTGTAAAACAGTCGATTGCTACCCAATTGGAATGTTCATCAAAATAGGTGGACCGGGTTTGATAGACGTTTTTATACGAAGTTCCTTTCAAATCGAAGGTAGGATACACCTTGATTAACCAGTTCTGATAGCGGGCCGGTTCGTCAAACGCCCAGGTACTTAAGGCAATACTCAAATCAGATCCACAGAAAACAACTAAATCAGACCCCAGGTATGATGGTTCAATCTTGAATTTCTGATAAACATTACTGTTGAAGGTTATAATGATCTGATCATATTGCCCGCTTTCCTCAGGATTATCAAAAGGCAAAGTCTGTGAATAATTGTCGGTTACATAGGTACTGTCATATGCCTGGCTTTTATAGTTGTAGTAGATCCAATAGCTCCCTTTCTGATAATCCGCCCAGGCCATGAACTCATCCGAAACTGTATAATGCACGGCAGAGGAGGTTTTCTTACATGATACCGCCAGACCCGTTAATCCACATAAAACAAGAATAAATCCAATATGAATGAATCCCTTGCTCAAAACCGCAGTACAATAATTCATCGTTTCAATAGTCTCTTAGATAAGTACTTTTTTCAGTTAAGTAAACAGTCTGAGTCCCATCATTAATTTTGAATTTTGTTTTCAAGGTTATCCGTTGATCAAACCTGGCAATATAGCAGTCAAAATGCAAGTGGGGTCCGCTTGACCAACCGGTATTCCCGCTTAACGCAATCACGTCTCCCTGTTTAACACTGTCTCCAACCATGACCTTCGAGCCATTGTATTTAATGTGCTTATATTCTGCAATAGTACCGTCAGAATGAAGAATATTTATTTCATTATTGAATCGCATACATTCTTCCTTAGGACATGAGGAATTGTTGTTTTGAACTACCCTGATGACGATACCACCCCTGGCAGCTGTGATCTCAGTTCCTTCAGCCATGCTAAAATCAATGGAATTTTCATTCTTATGTGAGATGGTCCCATTATAACCCTGAGAAACATTAAATGACTTACCTTTTTTAAACGGGAGAAAATATTCGAATGTAGAATCGCATGTTTTAAGTGTTACATCCCCGTATGCGAGAAGAAAATGAGAGGAATATTTATACATGCTGGAATTTATAACATCCAATTCTCCGATTTTATATCTATTTGCCTTCCCCGGAATTACGAAAATTTTCTGTTCCCCTTTGGAAAACCGAAGATTGGTAAGCGTGAAGTCAACTGAGGCAGAAACAGGGCAGATTTCATTGTTATTGGCATAAATAATATAACCCTGATTCTTGGCTTCCGAGAAAAATTTAACGTTTTGTGTTTTGGCAATCAAAGCCAGACAGCAGAATAGTATTGAAAATTTTGATCTCATTATGAATGTGTTTAAATAAGAAAATACCACCAGGGCCATGCAGATAACAACAACAAGGACATGATTCGAAACGGCTATTTTTTACATTTTATGATATATCCTTTGTTGTTCGTGCTGTAACTTATCGTCTCGAATCCGGCTGTTTTCAGCTCATCAACAACATGATCCAAAGAATATTTATTAAAGATACCATCCTTGGTGAATTTCATTTTTTTTATATAGTCGGTTTTTGCCATAAACAGGCAAAATACTCCACCATCTTTGATGCCGGTCCTTATTTTTGAAAATGGTTCGGCCAGGCTATCCCAGAAATAGATAACATGCACGCAGAACACTTTGTCGTAATGATCCGGCTTTATTTCATAGTCTAAGAAGTTCCCGAAATTCAATTCGACCTTATTATGCTCAATGAATTTCCTGTTCCTTTTCGAAGCTTCTTTAAACATCAATTCCGAAAAATCGATACCTGTGATGTGACAATCATAATTTGCTGAGATCCTGTTCACGCCAAGTCCATGGCCATAACCTATCTCAAGTAGCCTGTCACCTTGTTTAATATCCATCTCCGGGATGATTTTATCATAGTCGGGGCTGTTCCCCTTTTTCATCACTTTGGATATTATTTTCCCCAATAACCCGCTTGGTTTTTTAAATTGACTGCCTATTAATCTCAGCATATCCGTTTTTCTCCATGTATTGCTGTCCTGCCTTTATTGTTAAATCACGGTCATTAATGTTTTACGATTTCCCATTTTTCAATTTCTCCTTTTACAACTTTAAACAAGGGGTGAGGAATTATACTATTCGTGCTTTTCAGTCTTTCATATAATTCAACATCCCTGCTTTTTAGTTTGCCCAGAAGATGGGTAAATTCGTACATTAATTGTCCTTCGGTTACTGTAAGGGATAATGAAATTAAGGACTTACTAAATTTACCACTGTCAAAAGTAAAGTTTCTATATAAAGCTTCATCATAGATAGTACTTAAATATTGGTTGATGGCCACGTTCGGGTTCAGTGAAGTTTTGAAGCGATCAAGTTGAGGATGATTCCGGTAACCAGATGTTTTACCTTCCAGAACGGTCTTTGCCAGAAGGGATTCACGCCAAAGGGCAACAAGGCCCCTGGAGTCAAGATATTTTGGATGTATTGACCAGATTCTCATGTTGAATTCCCGAAGGGCATACAAAAATTGTATCCCCTTCCCGGAAGCATTTTCAAAAATAAAGGTAAAATAATGGCTTTGTTCCTCTCATATCGCCATCATCAGTATAGACTGCGGCAATCGGAAGCAAGGCTAAGAGTTTTGCTTCGATCTTCAATGTTTTTTTATTGATGTAGACATCTTCTATTATCCTGAAAGAGCTGATATTTTGTTTTTGCATGCCTTTTATCACCTTATCCGATCCGACTTCTTTTACCATTACACTTTTAGAAAGGATGGCGTTTACATCAGTTTGTACGAAAAGATTTTGGAAAAGGATGGCGTTTACACTTTACAGTAGTTTGTACGAAATGTATAGGAAAAATAATGGCGTTTACAGTAATTTTTTTCCCCCCCAGGGGG
>CAIJYT010000059.1 GCA_903824935.1 uncultured Bacteroidales bacterium
AGGGGATCAGGGATTTCGATGCTGAGCTTGCCTATAAAGGGATGAAAGCGGCGATGGAAAACCTTGAATATTACAACAATCTGGGCTTTATCCCTTCCGACATTGAAAGAACCGGTGGTTCAGTGGCAAAGGTTATGGAGTACTCCTTTAACGACTGGTGCCTGGCGGAGATGGCAAACATATTGAATAAAAAGGACGATTACCTGCTGTATCAGCAACGGGCCCGGTTCTACCGGAATATGTTTGATTCCTCTACCGGTTTCATGCGCCCCAAAAACATGGATTACACCTGGGTAACCCCTTTTGATCCTGCTGAGCCGAGCGGAAATTATGTCGAGGGAAACGCCTACCAGTACAGCGCATTTGTTCCCCACGATGTGAATGGATTGATTCACCTGCTGGGCGGAGATACCAAATTTGTGACATGGCTTGACTCTCTGTTTACCCATAAGAGTAAGTATGATCAAATTGTAGTGGATGCCAGTGGTCTTATCGGGCAGTATGCGCACGGGAATGAACCGAGTCATGAGATTGCCTATTTATACAATTATGCCGGTGCGGCACCGAAGACCCAAAACTATGTTCGTAAGATTTTAGGTTCCCTTTATGATGATGCCCCCGCAGGACTCAGCGGGAATGAAGACTGCGGACAAATCTCGGCATGGTATATCATGAGCGCTATGGGATTCTATCCGGTACTGCCGGGCGAACCATCCTATTCAATCGGAAGTCCTATCTTTGATAAGATCACCTTAAACCTTGAAAACGGGAAACAGTTTTTTATCCGGGCACAGAATAATTCAGACAAAAACAGGTTTATTCAGTCGGCAACCCTTAACGGGAAGGCGTATACCAAATCATGGTTTAATCATCAGGATATTGTTAATGGAGGTGAATTCGCTTTTGTGATGGGTGAAAAACCAAATTACGGCTGGGGCACTTCAAAAGCAGACAGGCCTTCCACCCGTAACCTAGCCCCGACGGTTTCCATGCCTTATTACAGGATCAAAGAAAACTACTTCTTTGACAAAGCAACGGTCACCCTGGGAAGCAATACGCCAGGAACTAAAATATATTACACAACTGATGGAAGTGAACCGACCGAGAAATCCAGGCTCTACTCAAGACCGTTTGAATTGAATCAAACCTCAGAAATTAAGTTTTTCGCTAAAAAAGATGGCTTACTGACCTCCACCGTGGTTACTGCAAAAATCGGGAAATTAAAGAAAATAGATTTAACCGTCTTTAAAAACTATGAAGAAGGACATTTCCTCCCAGGATTAAAGTATCAGTATTTTGAAGATCATGTGATGTACGTTGATGAGCTCGACAAACTAAAGGCTAAAAAGGTTGGGATAACTCCTTGTTTCAGTATTGAAGAGCGTGAAAATGACGGGCTTTTCGCATTTACCTATTCCGGTTATATCAGGATCCCCAGGGATGGGGTTTATACCTTTTATCTTTCGACCAATGATGGCGGGGTGCTTTATTTGGACAGTGAGCGGTTTATTGACGCCGATGGCCCGCGTACCGCAACTCCGTCATCCAGAACTGTCTCTTTAAAAGCAGGTACCTATAAGATCGGGGAAAAGTATTTCCAGATGGGTGGAGGCTTTTCGAATGTAGTAAGCTGGAAAGGTCCCGGAAT
>CAIJYT010000060.1 GCA_903824935.1 uncultured Bacteroidales bacterium
ATCTCAGAGGGTTCCAATGGTTTTCAGAATTAATGTAACAGAATTAGATGCTGATGAAGATTTATATAGTGCTCATTTTCAGTGACTATGGCACTTCAACAGAATTCAGAATTTCGTTGATAATATCTTCGGTTGTTATGTTTTCAGCTTCAGCTTCATAGGTCAGACCAATACGGTGACGCAATACATCGTGTGCCACAGCCCTGACATCTTCAGGGATGACGTATCCGCGACGTTTAATAAAGGCCAGGGCCTTGGCTGCCATAGCCAGGAATATGCTTGCCCTGGGTGAAGCCCCATAGCGGATCAGATCCTTGTACTTTTTGAGGTTGTAATCAGCAGGGAACCTGCTGGCAAATACGATGTCAGTGATATAATTTTCGATTTTTTCGTCAAGATATACTTCTTTCACGATTTCCCTTGCCCTCTGGATATCAGCAGGTTTCAGGATTTTACGCGTTGTAAGTATTTCGTTGTTAATATTCTGTCGTAATATCAGTTTCTCTTCCTGCTTCAGCGGGTAAGTAATAACAAGTTTAAGCATAAAACGGTCCACCTGGGCTTCAGGCAGGGGATAGGTGCCTTCCTGCTCAATAGGGTTCTGGGTGGCAAGCACCAGGAAAGGATCAGGGAGTGCATAGGTCTTATCCCCAATAGTTACCTGTTTTTCCTGCATCGCCTCCAGGAGAGCACTCTGAACTTTGGCAGGTGAGCGGTTAATTTCGTCGGCAAGGATTAAATTGGCAAACACAGGTCCTTTGCGCACATTGAATTCTTCGCTGCGAGGGCTGTATATCATGGTTCCCACCACATCGGCCGGCAGCAGGTCGGGTGTGAACTGTATGCGGCTGAAGCTTAAATCGATCGAATTGGCAAGAGATTTAATGGCAAGTGTCTTGGCAAGTCCCGGCACACCCTCAAGCAGAATATGCCCGTTTGAGAGTAAGCCAATAATCAGGCGTTCAATCATCTGTTTCTGGCCAACAATAACCCGGTGCATTTCCATGGTAAGCATGTCCACAAATGCACTCTCGCGCTGTATCTTTTCGTTTATTTCACTAATGCTGCTTTCTATCATCGCTTAAAAATTGATTAGGACCTGCAAAAGTAAAAACTGGCCTTGCTCAATCCCTCGCATTGCCTGTTAAAAAATGTTAACAGTAGCCGGATTCAAGCAACTTTTAACAAATATGGAATATGTCCATAAATAAACAGCACGTCTCAATTATTTGATTCCTAATTTTTTCCTGATTTCTTTGGGGATAGCGTCCTTGTGAACCATGATAGCTATTGTATTCAGGCGGGCATAAGCCTCCGATATATTCATGTAACCTCCATTGCTGTTGCTGTCGGAAGCCCACGAATTTTTGGTGCGGAAATAACGTTTCCCGTTCTGGTCGGTGACAGTTCCTGTGATATGCATCAGGTGATCATCGGTAGCCGAATAGTTATCAAAGGCGGCCTGGCGCATTTCTTGAGTCACCTGCTTTTCAGGAACCGGTTTTTCGAACGAATAAAACTGCGCATGCCGTTCTTTTTCAGTGAGTTGCTCCCATTTACTGCGTTCAGTGATTGCCATGTTGGCAATACTAACTTCCGGCGCAATTGCGACTGCTTTTTTATGTGAAAAACCTTTATCACTTACATCTCCGTCCCATGCGAAGGTATAACCGGATTTGAGCGAATAATCCATCACCTGGATCAGTTCATCGAGAGGGACATTGTAATACAGACCACCCGACCAGTTATCGGGCACTTCAAGCGGAAACATGGAGTAAAAGGGGGCGTGGGTATAGGAGGTAATCTCGACATAATCATCCGGATGTACCATTTTGGCTAATTCAGGCGCAGTGGTATTCGCTGGACCAAAAGTCTCCGGTACTTTGCCCATATATACATCCAGGACGGATGAAATCGTTGAATTCCATTCAGTACTGAGCTTGCCTGCCGGGTTCTTTGCTATTGCCACAGTCATAGCAGCAAGAAGGGATTCCAATTCGGTTTGATCGGGTCTGGTCTGCCCGCTCGAGAGCCCCGGGTAGGCCTTCTCCGTGACCATCCCGCTGGCCCGTATAATATTCATCACATCATGAGCCTGGCCTCCCTCGCCGAAGTTGGAAGTGCCATGCAGGCGGACAAAATGCTGCGCCTTTGTTTCATATGCTTTCCGTGCAAAATACATTTCTGACAGGTCGAAAGTGTCTTTTGTCATCCGTAGGATTTCCG
>CAIJYT010000061.1 GCA_903824935.1 uncultured Bacteroidales bacterium
ATTCACGATTCACGATTCACGATTCACGGTTCACGGTTCACGATTCACGATTCACGATTCACGGTTCACGGTTCACGGTTCACGGTTCACGATTCACGGTTCACGGTTCACGATTCACGCCTTCTTCTTTATAATGTACCCGGGCCTGTTTTTAACTTCCTCATAAATTCGCCAGATATACTCGGCAATGATACCTAAAGAAAAAAGTGTCAGGCCTGAGAAAAATGAAATAATCACCACCGTTGCAGTCCAGCCGGGTAAGGTTTTACCCCAAAAATCCGGGTTTCCGAAAAACCTGATATACGAGTAAAAGGCTATTATGGCAAGAGCAAAAACCGAAAACAACAATCCCAGGTAAGAAATCACCTTTACAGGCAAGGTGGAACTTGAGAAGAAGGTATCTTTAAATAACCTGATTTTTTTCTTCAGCGTCCACCTGGATGCGGTGTTAACGCCTTTTACCCTTTCATAAGCATAATAATGAGGATTGTATCCTAAACGAAGAACTTCAAGTATGCTCGAGGTGTTGATCGCGTGAATGCGGGTATTGATAATATCTATCACCTCCCTGTCAATAAAAAATAAATCAGCTCCGCCTTCTGGAAATTTTATTTCAGAAAGAGCACTGATGGTTTTATAATAAAAATTGGCAAACATGTTGTTAAATAAACCATCATTTCGTTTGATTCGGTAAGGAATAATGATTTTCTCACCTTGTTGCCAGAGCCTGTACATGTCGACAATAGTATTATACGGCTGCTGTTCGTCATCGGGGATGGGCATGGCACAGTCTCCTTCACAGACCTGTAAACCGGCAAAAATTCCATAATGTGAAGTGAAGTTTTTACTTAACTGGTATGCTTTAACATTTGAGTATTCCTTTTCAAGTTGTAATGCAATTGCATAGGAATTATCTTTGGAACCATCATCTATCACAATCAGTTCGAAAGGTATCTGTTCCAGAGCGAGTAATTCAGATAGTTTCCGGTAAGCAATCCGGATACGGTCACCACTGTAATATGACAATAAAATAAGGCTCAACATGGCATGCGTGTTTATTAATACGTATTTAAAGCATCGATTACCTGGCTCACTTCATCATCGGTCATCACCGGACTTATCGGCAAACTCAGCACTTCGTTATGAATCTTTTCAGTTACAGGCAAACTCAATCCGTTAAAATTTTTATAGGCAGCTTGTTTGTGGGGAGGTATGGGGTAATGGATCAGCGTTTGGATTCCTTTAACTGTAAGGTACTCCTGGAGTTTGTCACGTTGGGCAGTCCTGATTACAAAAAGATGGAAAACGTGACTGCTGCCGGCCGGAAATTTGCCAGGGCCAAATGGTAAAATAATAGCCGGGTTTTTGATTTTTTCTATATAAGCACTGGCGATTTCATGTCGTCGTTTGTTTTCGAGGTCAATGTACTTTAACTTAACATCGAGAAATGCGGCCTGTATTTCATCGAGGCGGCTGTTAAGCCCCTGGTAGTCGTTAATATATTTTTTGGTACTCCCGTAATTAGCGATGGCACGCACTGTAAAAGCAAGTTCACTGTCGTTGGTGGTTACCGCTCCTGAATCGCCCAATGCACCAAGGTTTTTACCCGGATAGAAACTATGGCCTGCAGCAGCGCCTAAATTGCCTGACTTTTTTAAAAACTCAGAAGTATCAAAACCCGCCCCTATCGCCTGTGCATTATCTTCAATTATTTTCAGATTGTACTTTTCGGCTACCTCCAACAGTTGCTCGTTCCAGCATATCCGGCCGTACAGGTGTACCACCATAATTGCACGGGTGCGGGCTGTGATATGTTGTTCGATGAGTGAAATATCAAGATTGTAAGTGTTAATATCCGGCTCAACTAAAACCGGTTTCAGGCGGTTATCAGTAATTGCAAGAATTGTGGCGATGTAAGTATTCGCAGGAACTATCACCTCATCCCCTTCATGCATTACACCTATGGCTATATAAGCCTTCAGGATAAGCCTCAGGGCATCCAACCCGTTTGCAACACCAACCGCATGTTCAACACCAATATAATTTGCAAGGTTAGTCTCGAACTGCTTCAGCCTTTCTCCCTGGAGATACCAGCCGGAATCAATAACTTCAGCAGCAGCCTGTTTAAGCTCAGCTGCATATTGAGCATTGATTTTTTGCAAATCAAGAAATTTAATCATAGCCGAACAGGTTCCCCTTCAATTAATTTATATGAGTGTCCTGATTTATCAATAAGATCATTGCTGAGTATTATTCCGCTGCGCGTGACAAAGCCTTTCTGTTCTGAAGGATTTCCATACCATACCGTATAGGCAGGAACATTTTTGGTGACTACACTCCCGGCCCCGATAAGCGAATATTTGCCGATAACAAAACCTGGTAAAATGGTCGCATTGGCTCCAATGGAAGCGCCTTCTTCAATAATAGTAATTACAGATGATTCCAGAAACATTTTTGACCGAGGGGAAGGATTATTTGTAAACGTAGCATTTGGACCTATAAATACATTATTCCCAACCCTTAGTCCGTCCCACAACTGAACTCCCGGCTTTATCGTCACATTATCCCCAATAACAACATCATTTTCAATAAATACATTAAAATTGATATTGCAGTTCTTCCCGATTTCTGCGCCTTCAAGCACAACACAAAATTGCCAGATAACAGTCCCTTCACCTATTCGGGAAGTCTGGACTTCAGACGATGGATGGATCTTATAATTCATTGGTGTATCTTAAATATTCCTGATAATCCCTGATATAATCCCCGGCATCAAATATATGGGATGTCAGAACCAGGCATATAGCCCCGGAAGAGAACCCTTTTTCGGCAGCCCAAATTCCCGGCGGGATATGAATTCCGTAATATGGCCGGTTAAGCATTATTGTTTTTTGCGATATTCCGTCATTCAGTTCAATTTCAAAACTTCCGCTGGCAGCAATTATAAACTGATGGCATTGTTTGTGAGCGTGCGCTCCCCTGTCTTCACCGCCGGGAATATCATAAATGTAAAAAACCCGCTTTATAGCAAAGGGTATCTCCTGGTTATTGGAAATCGGAGTAATATTACCTGCACGGAAGTATGGTATTTTTGGAAGTGTTATAAGATGACAGTCCCCGACAGTTAGCTTCTTCATGGCTTGCAATTGCTTAAAAACTCCTGGTAATCCCTGATATAATCCAATTCGTTATAAGGTGTCGAACTTAATACCAATGCTAATGAATTGGTGGAAAAATTTTGCATCTGTCTCCACAAACCGGCAGGAATATACAGCCCGTAATAAGAGCGGTTGAGAGAGAAATTTTGTTGGGTTTTTCCATCATCAACCAAAACATCAAAACTCCCCGAGAGAGCAATGATCAGTTCCTGTTGCTCCCTGAATGCATGGCCACCCCTCACTTGTCCGCCAGGAACATCATATATCCAATATACCCTTTCAATGGCAAAAGGTATGTGATTTATTTCTTCAATAAAAGTCAGATTGCCCCGGGGATCTTCAAATTTGGATAGATTTATGATACCAGCCTGTTTTTGCATTTTAATTAAGTTTATCTCTTATTGTCTCCAGTCAGATTTCTTAACCTAAGGTTTCACAATTTCGGTTGAATCGTGCTTGTATTCAACCCAGGCAACATTTGCAAAATGATCCGACCAGGTTTTCAAAATAGTAAATTTATAATTCTTAGAATTAGGGATATTCTCAGGAGCCCATTCAAAGTAAAACAACCCATACCTGGTTTTCTTCTCGAAATTCACCGAAAAAGGAATCGTCTCTCCCCTCAGGTATCCGTTGCGTTTATCCAGAAAAGCCCTGTATAGCGGGAAATTCGTTTCTATCGTATCGTTCTTCCATGGCTGTTGTTCGGTCCAGGCTACAGCATCCTTTACTACATTTAAGGCGAACTTATATGACATCTCTCCGTAAGGGAATTCATACATCCTGGTATGCCCGTCCCAGGTGGTATACCCCCAAAGGCCTGTGAGTAGAACCAGGCCCGCAACATTAAATCTTGAACCCAAGCGGTCAATAACAGTGAAAAATGTATGCACACCCCCGAGAATTACAAACGGGGCTGTGAAAAGGATATACCTTGTAAGGTATACATTCATTGCCGAAAACAGGAAAAGGATAAAACAGAGGCCTGCAAAGATCCCAAGAACCCGCGCATTCAGATTAATGCGTAATGGCTTACTGAAACCACAAAGGAGCAGTCCTGCAAGAAACGTACCGCCGGCCAGCCATTTCCCATAGTCGAAGAACATCTCGGTCAATATCCGTTTTCCAATAGGATAAATTGTACCCCAGTTAAGGGTTAAGTGCTTTAATTGTAAAGGATAAAAAAACCATCCGTACTGCATCTTCTGGATTACAATGAACAATCCGAAAACCAGGAGGGGAACAATTGCGAACAGGAACATCTTCAGCCTTGAACCGGAGAAAAAATCACGGAACCTTATGGCATCGATGAAAATGATCAGAACTGCAAGCGGAGGGATAACAATGGCTGATTCCTTGGTCAATATGGCCAGGGAAGCTGCAATCGCATATAACCACCATCGTTTGCTAACTATTCCCCATACAGATAGTATAGTGAAAAGAGTGAGCATCATCTCGGGCAGGGTCAGAACCGAACAGGTATAAAAGATCGGATGAGCCATCAGAAGAATAGATGAGAAGAAGGCGGTCTTTTCATCAAACACCTGTTGGGCGAAAAGGAAGAAGACAATCAACGTGATAATCGTGATCATCATGGCAAAAGAATGTCCGACAATATAGCTTTCTCCGAAGATGTTAAACATTACAGCGTTACAGAATGTGAAAAACAACGGATGCCCCCACGATAAAAGGGGTGGCACGCAGGATGGCAGAAGGCCGATATGCTTTGTATCTACCATGCTGAAAGCCCCGGGTGCATAAGCACCCAGTTCGTCCCATTGGAAAGGCAATAAGAGATCA
This sequence comes from uncultured Bacteroidales bacterium, assembly GCA_903824935.1. GTDB lineage: Bacteria > Bacteroidota > Bacteroidia > Bacteroidales > FEN-979 > CAIRDP01. The sequence continues at coordinate 4,959 of CAIJYT010000061.1, forward strand.
CTTAATTTAATCAGGACGAAAAAAAGCAATGCCAGAAAAAACAGGAATTCGTAAGGATATTTTTTCAGAATATTCATATAAAAAATTTTCACGCTAATTATCTTCACTCCTACTTCGTATCGTGAACCGTGACTCGTGACTCGTAAACGGTTCACGGTTCACGATTCACGGTTCACGGTTCACGGTCAAACCTCTTCCACTTTCTCCTTATAAACCACACCTCTTTCCCTCAATCCTTTGAGTAAATAATCTACGCATTTGGGCTGGGCTCCGAAATATTCAGGCACGATCACACCTTTTTGTGTAAAGACCCCGTCGGCAATCATGCGCAGGGCCACAGTTGCGGTATAACCAGTGCAGCGGGCCATGGAATGTATGCCTGTGGTTTCGTCCTTACGGTCGAAAAGATCCCAGGTGAAACGAGTGCGCTTCCCGTCCTTTATGCCTTCAACAACGACTTTCATCACGGTAACATCCACATCCTTGTCGGTGAATTTCCAGCTCGGGAACAGCAGGCTTGAGGTAAGATCTATGGGCCTTATCTTCACACCTCCAACGGTAACTTCTTCTTTTGAGAAAAACCCTGTCTCTCGCAAAACTTTCATTTTTTCTATGTGTCCCGGGTAACGCAGGGTCTTCTCGAGCATATTGGGCGCTTTGATCGTGCGCACAAGTGAGCGCAGTCCGTCGGTATTAAAAGCTTCGAGTGTGCCAACCCCCGGGAAGTTCATCAGTTCGGGATCGCTAAGAGCAGGTTTTACAACCGTGGTTCCGCCTACAATGAAGCGGGCCGGACGGGTATATTCCTCAAGCACATCCACAGGCGAAAAAACAGCCTTGTATTCATAAGGCCACTCCCTCAGCTCAGGCAATCCGCCTACATAATAGACCACGCTTTCGGTAGAATCGAGAAGGTGATGCGCATCACCTATGAGCACATTGCACATGCCGGGGGCAACCCCGCAGTCCATTACCGCGGTAACCTTCTGCTCACGTGCCATCTCATCCACAGTAAAAGGATCTTCAATAAAAAATGAAATGTCCACAATATCTTTCCCGGCCTGGATAACGGCTTTGAATGTCTGGAATCCCATGAATCCCGGGACGGCATTCACCACCATATCGAAGGCACCAGCCAACTCTCGTACCTGGGCAGGATCGCTGAGATCACGGTGAAGGACCTTGAGTTTCCCGGCAGAAGAGACTTTTGCGAGTGAATCCGCATTATAATCCACCACGGTCACCTCGAACCTGTCTTCTTTTGCGAGGTCCAAGGCCATTGCACCTCCGACCATACCGGCGCCACATACAAGTATTTTTTGCTTCATACTGTATCAGATTTTATTATTGTTTCATTTGCAAAAACGCCTATAGCCAAAAGGCTTATAAGCCGAATTACTATCAAAGTTATAAATAAATGCCTTATGGCTTCCATGAGGCCGGGAAAAGGTATTTGTTTTGTATTCAATACTAGTGTATTTTTGTTTCTACAAATTTACATGAAGTGCTTCACAATAAAAAAATTGTAGTTGTCTTACCTGCATATAATGCAGAGAAAACACTGGAAATGACATACGCTGAGATCCCTTTTGACATTGTCGACGAGGTGATCCTGGTTGATGACCATAGCCGTGACAATACAATCGAGGTTGCCAAACGTATCGGGATAAATCACATTATTTCACATGACCGGAACAAAGGATACGGAGGCAACCAAAAGTCATGTTACGATAAAGCACTTGAACTGAAAGCCGACATTGTGATTATGCTGCATCCCGATTACCAGTATACTCCGAAACTTATACCGGCAATGGCAACTATCATTGCCCAGGATATTTATCCTGTTGTCATCGGTTCCAGGATTCTTGGCAGAGGTGCGAAAAAAGGAGGGATGCCGGTTTATAAATATTATTTCAACCGTTTCCTTACCATGAGCCAGAACCTCCTGATGGGGCAGAAATTATCGGAATATCATACGGGTTACCGGGCATTTTCGGGGGAAGTTCTCGAAACCATCAATTATCATGCTAATTCCGATGATTTCGTATTCGACAACCAGATGCTGGCCCAGATCTTTTATGCAGGCTTCGGCATCGCCGAAGTTACCTGTCCTACCAAATACTTCCCCGAAGCATCTTCAATCAATTTTGCACGGAGCATGAAATACGGTATTGGTGTTATGAATACCGCATGGGCGTATGCCTTTCAGAAATTCGGAATTGCGAAGTTCAGGATTTTTGAACCGAAAAAGAATTAAGCTGAATTATTCTTAAACCGTGGTTTCCTGTATAACTGGCTTCATATCGCTCAATTAATTTTCTCTTCTTAATCGAGCTTGTAAATATTCACATTTTTAAAAGTACCTATCTGATGCGTCAGGTATGGCGCCAGTCCTGGATCCTGGCAGATGTATGTATTGTTGACGATAACATACCTGCAGCCTAATTCCCTTACCAGGTCCATCTTTGTCTTTCCATAGGGCATCTCACTGCATAAAAAATCATCAAGACCTTTCTGGTCCATGATATACAGTGTGATGTTGATGCTGTTGTCGGGGATGCTGAAGACCCGGTCGGTTCGGCTGATCCCGAGGCTCCTGAGATAGGGTTTGATCTCTCTGAGCGCGTTATATCGGGAATCGAACCAGTCATTGAATTTCTCCATCTCCTCGATCTCATGCTTGTTCACAATGAAGTTTGTTTTGACTAAGGCATCCCTTGTGTTATATTTCATACGGTTGGTGACCGCAGCAGTGTAAAGCATGAAAAGAAGCCCTGTCGAAACAATAATTTTCAGCGCCAAGCTTTTATAAATGTGCGGGTATTTCTTATGCAGCATATCAAGAAATACGATGACCGGCAGAGGGATAAAGATCAGCATGTTCGTCGAGTAGTAATCATGGATGGTGAGGGCCTGGTAAAAGAGCAGCAGGAGACTCACACAACCCAGGAAAACAAAGAGGGTTACTGCCAGCAGGAACTTACTGACATGCCTGTAAAAAGCGAATATAGCCACGAACAGCAGAAGGACCGTATAAAATCCGCCCAGAGAAAAATAGGCGGGGATCATGTCCTTTACATAGACTGACCATAATTTCGCCCTTGTTGCGGCATCCACTCCCCATATGGGCAGCAAGCCCTGGAGGAAAATCCCTGCAAGGTTATGGTTGTTGTACCAGGCAGTATAACGGTACCAGGCAAGGATAAGGATGATAACACCCAGGTATGGCAAGAGCCTGGCATAACGGTTAAACCAGTTCTTCTCCCTGTGGCGGAAAATGATGACGTACATATGGACCACGAAAAGCGATAGAAAAAGCAGCAATGATGAGATCTTGATCAGGCCGGCCAGAAGGAAAAACACCATTGACAGGTAAAACCATTTTTTATTCGCCGATGAAAAAGATTTCCAGAAAAAGTAACCCCCGCAAAGCGACAATCCCAATGCCGGTGCATCGGCCAGGAAATTGTTGGTATAATAGGCCAGGATGGGTGAGCTGAAAAGGAATAAAGGCAGGAATATGGCCCAGAACGTATCGCCGAGGAACTCACGGGCAAACCTGAACAGGCAGTATAATCCTGAGAACACGATCAAAATGTTGATCAGCCTGAAAATGGTTTCATACTGACCGAACACCTTCCAGAGCTGGGCAACAGTGTAGTAAATAATGGGGAATTCGCTGATGGTCCTTCCATCCTTTGATCCTACCCAGTGTATTGCCGGGGTAAAGAAATTCCGGTTCTCTATGGCATAATTCAGTGTGATTGACAAACAATCCGATTGCCGCCACAGGTGATGGTAGCTTGGATGTTTGAAGAATATCTCCGGGTAGCCGTACAGCACCGATACGGCAAGCAGGAGGATGAAAAAATAGAGAGTCTGACGTTTCTCCATCTGGCTGAGATTTGAGCGGTTAATGGGCCTCTGGGTTTTAATGTTGAACAAAAATAGAAAAAAGAGTGATTGTTACGATTCCTTATCTTTGCCACCTTTGGTTTAATATAGTATGATTGTCGCCATTTCCGGTATAATAACCCTCGTGGGTTTGTGGTGCGTGCTGCGGAAATACTTCACAACTTCCGCCACCATTATCACCTTGCTGTTGCTGGTATTTGGGACCAACTTCTTCGTCATTATATTTTACCAGGGTGAGGTTCAGGCGGGTATGTTACTTGCGCTCATGTTGCTCGTAGCATGGATGACACAACGCTGGCATGAAAAACCGGGATGGCCGGAAGCAATTATTGCAGGACTGGCGATAGGACTGCAGGTTTTCATTAAACCTGCCGGATCTGCGGCTATTTTTCTATTCCTGTTCTGGGGTGCATACAATAAAGCCACATTTAAAATAAAATGGAAGATCTTCAGGGATCATCCTGCCCAGGTTTTAACCATCGTTGGACTCTTCTTTGGCAGTATTTACTTCAGGATGGCTTACCCACAATTCCCGGGAGGGACCTTGTTCTGCGATTATGTTCCTCATACTACAGCTTTATACCCGATCGCACCCTGGCTGTGGCAGGTGTTGTTTTCAATTAAGAACGGCTGGCTCATTTATACACCCGTTGTCCTTGCCTCAGTTCCGGGATTTTACATCCTGGGTGAGAGGAACAAACCACTTTTCTATGCGGCATTCATTTATTCCCTGATGTTTCTTCTTCTCCTTGCTTCCTCACCCGGGGTTACAGCACCCGACAACTTCTCACAGGCCCGGATGACGGAGATCCTTGCTGTACTTATCATCCCGGTGGGGTATTTTACAAGCTGGGTACTGGAAGGAGAATGGCTGAGAAAAACAGCATTTTTTCTCCTTTTTGCAATGCTGATCAGCCTGAACCTGTTTCAAACATGGCAATTCAGGGTAAAAATCCTGAATCCCTGGTTTACTTCAACCGAATATTACAAGGCGGTATTTTTAAAAACTCATCCTGATAAAACGACCAGGTCCCTGCAGGATTTTGACAACATTGATATGAGCACTTATCTCGCCAATGAAGGCGATTTTGCAGTTACAACGAAAATGTTTTTTGATTTCGAAAATGGCCCGCACGACTGTGATTCGCATATCCAGAACGTATTTGCATTCAGCGGCACAAAAGCTCTTCGCCTTGATCCCAACATGCAAACCACACCGGGAGGAAATATTAAATCAAGCATGCTTCCATCATCATACCCCTTGGGTTTGAGATTGAGTGCAATGGTCTATACGGAAACCGGTTTTAAAAATGCGAATGCCGATCTGATCATTTCTCTCAAGCATAAAGGACAATGTTACCGGTACCACTCATGCGCCTTGCAGGAACTAAACCTGGTGCAAGGGAAATGGAACAGTGTAAAGCTTGATTATGTGATCCCCAGGGCATTTGACCAGGATGATGAAGTTGTGTCATCGATCTGGTATCATGGAGATAAAGCCCTGTTTGTAGATGACCTTAAACTTGAACTGTTTGAACCAAAGGATTAACATGAAGTTATCACGGTATATCAGCGTTGCCTTAGGTCACCTGCGGAAAGACTGGATCATCTTTATGTTCATCTTCGCCGCTGGAATATGTTTTACCGCGAAAATAAACATCCGCGAAGGGCATGTAAGGCAAAAGGTGTGGTCCGATGCAGCCCATTATTATGTATACATGCCGGCCACGTTTATCTATGGATGGGATGTTTTTCGTTTCCCCTACAAGATTGAAAAAAAATTCGAAGGCTTCCTCCTGGATACCAAAACAGGAAAAGTTGTAATTAAAACAACTTACGGAGAGGCCCTGCTGCTTCTCCCTTTCTTCCTTGCCGCGCACTCTTCGGCATATGTTTTCGGGATACCCATGGATGGGTTCTCTGCTTTTTACCAGGTGTTCATGCTGGTTGGATGTGTTTTTTATTTCACGCTGGCCCTGTTTTTCATAAAAAAGTTTCTCGCTTATTATTACTCCCATGCCGTCTCGCTGATCACCGTTGTGCTCATTGCACTCACCACCCAGATGCTTTTCTATGCCTATGACGCAATACTGATGTCGCATGTGTATTCCTTTTTCATCTTCAGTTCGTTTATTTACCTGCTGAAGAAATATTATGAAGGAGGAAGGAGATCGTACCTTTTGTTCACCCTGATAAGCATGAGTCTTGCATTAGCGGTTCTGCTCAGGCCTACGAATATCATGATCGTTTTATGGATGCCATTCCTCGATCTTAAATCTGCAAAGGAATTATGGCAACGGATACTCTTTTTCCTGAATCCGAAACGAAGCCTGGTCTATATCCTCATACAGTTCCTTGTGCTGATCCCGCAGTTCATTTACTGGAAATACCTCTCGGGACATTATTTATATTATTCTTATCCCGGGGAAGTTTTCTATTGGGCTCATCCTATGCTGCTCCAGATCTGGTTTTCACCCTTGAACGGCCTGTTCCCGTATCACCCGGCCTGGTTTATTTTTATTGCCGGAATGTTCTTCATGATCAGCAGGAAAAAACTCAACGGCTGGTTCACCATACTGTTCTTCCTTCTAAGCTCATACGTTTTCTCCTGCTGGCATTGCTGGTTTTACGGGGGAAGTTACGGATTCCGCCCCCTTGCCGAATTCGCCGTTTTCATGGCCCTGCCCCTTGGAATGTTTATCCAGACTATCTCGCGAATGAAAAACCTTTTCATAAAATCATCCGTGCTTGTTCTTTTTGTCAGTCTTATTTATTACAACCTGATGCAGCTTTACCATTACAATGTGTTTACCGGCGGGATGTGGTCATGGGATGATTTCACAATCAAACTCAAAAATTATAAGCTTCTCGACTGTAATCAGAAAACCTATTTATGGGAGTCCGATTTTTCGAATTATTATGACTATGAACCGGTGTTGCTCCTTGACAATCACTCCCGTTCAAGGGTTTCGGCAACCTATTGTAACTACGAACTTCCCGATAATGTGCATTATAAAAAGATCCTTTCAGGCATACTCGATCATCCTGTACGAAAGGTAAGCATGAGTGTTTACATCTATCCTTCCGACGCTGATTCAACACATGCCTCATGGATCGCCACAATTGAACAGAATGGAAAGACACTGCTGTATAAGGAAATTCCTTTTGATAAATTCACCAGAGGCAAAAACATTTACAGCAGGATCGAAAGCACATTGGAAATCCCCGGCTGGATTGATCAGAACTCACTTATCCATTTTTTCATCTCGAATCCCAAAAGGCGTGAATTTTTCATTGATGACATGAGCCTTGAATTCGAATAAAAGAACCTCCAATAAAACCAGGGCATTCGCGAAGGTCATCCCATGTATCAGCCACCACGCATGCTATTCGATAGTAACTTCGTAAATCTCGCCAACAATATTCTTGCCGGGGAAAGGGATATTCTCCTGCAGATACTGTGACCCCACCCACCATTTGGTATTGTGAAATTCCTGGGTCACGATCAGCAGCATCGCATTGTTCGGAATGCAGGTCATCGTATTGTTCACGTAACCCACCACGCGCATCTTGTCTTTCGACGGGCCAATTCTCCAGATGATCTCGGTGGGCTTCCAGTCGATCTGGAAATAATAACAGCTTGAACCGAACAGCTCGTCATCAGGTTCAGGTGTTTTCTCGGTGATGGCCCGGTAGTTCTTATCCCAGCGGTGAGCCCAGAAAGTCTGCCCCTGGTAATCAATAGTCTGGCATCCGCTATTGAAATTTACCGGATCCCAGCAGGCCATATCCCAGTTGGTGCAGGCTACGGTGATCTTATTATCATCGGCCAGGATCTCTTCGGGGAAGGGTACATTCCATGACGACACATCGTACTGCCTGTCGAGCCCGTTGTTGTATGCAGGCGGTAACAGCCACGACGGGCAATACGGCACGGTCTTGAGGATCTCGAAATCGATCTCGGAATACCCCACGTTTTTAACCCTTGCATCCTGCTGCCCACCGTAATAATTCGCCATATACCCGCCTTTTTTGCATTCCCTGCGGAAATTCCAATCAGCCTGGTCCTGCGTAATAAGCCAGATGGCATTCGTAAGCCCGTTCCACATATTATTTTTATTCAGCAGCTCGGTCAGCTTGCACTTCACCGTCCACTTACCATAAGTGAAAGGATGCCTCGTGATCACACCCACATTCTGCTTCTGCCATTTCCCGAATTCAGCTTTAGGATTGAACATGGTGATCTTATGATTCGCGGCATCGGAGAGTACACTCTGGCAAGGTTCCGTCGCCGTTAGAGAGGTGTTGGCAATAAGCTCTTCCTGCCTGTAAAACCTGGCATTCCAGTTGTAATCCAGTTTAGAATAATTTTCACCCAGCACATCTTTTATCACAGGAATGTTTTTCAATTTGGTCGATGCATCAATGTAATGGATGAATTGCGCGAAAGCCGCTTTCTGAAACATTTTGTCGTCCTGTCCGCAGCAAGTGGTAGCGTGTTTGTCTACAAATTCCTTTTTAAAATGTACGGGAGATATGTAGATACCGCTGCCGGGGTCCGGGCTTGCCATCACCTTCAGGCGTTGCGGTGAAACGCTCACCATAGTGTTCGAAAGCCGCTTCCCCTGCCCGTAAAGGAAAAAATACCAGGGATTCACAAATTCACCGTTATTTGTACGGTTGATGAACTGAATATACGCCGGAACCAGGTTTTTGCTAAGATTTTCAGGCGACGTCACGACCAGCATAAAACTGTATTCTCCCACCCTCGGGTTGCGTTCCCAGCGGTCGTTCGACGCGCCGTTGAAGTAACGCCTCTCATTCCTGGGATTCCCGACTATCCTGAACTGGCTGCTGACCTTGTGAAACGAATTGTCGCTTGCAATAAGTTCAGTTTCCCTGAAACCCGATATGGTATCTTCCCAGCTCCCGTAAAAATTCTCCGACGCATTCTCACCCTGTCTGAGGCTGTCGATCGGATCTGCCTCGGAAAATTTATACGATTCATTCTGGTAATAGATCTTGTATGCGAATTTCTGCGGACGGCCACAGGTGTTCTTAATGCTGAACTCCAGGTCGAAAAATCCGTCGTTTGTCTGCCTCACCGTAGGTATGATAAAACCTGATTGTAAAGCCCCCTCGTAATCAAGACTCAGCACCTGTGACAGATCCCTGTTGGTTGAAGGATTGAAATCCCTCACGGTAAAATTTTCTGTTTTGACTTCGGATGTCTTCGCGTGTGGTTTACAGGAACTGAGAACAGCAAGGGCCAGCAAACAGATCACAGCAGTGTAATAACGTATGTTGCAGCTCATCCTCATGGTCTTACAAATGAATAAACCGAAATGAAATCGGGTAGTTCGGCCAGGCTCTCATATTCTTCACAGTCCATCCCGTTGAAATCTTTATTCCTGCAATTGCGGCCAATCACAATGAATGATGCCTGGTTCCCGGTAAACCGGCCGGGAATGAGCTTAAGCACCTCATAGTACTTCGGGTTATGGTCGGCCGTGTAACCTTCAAAATCAAGGTTGTTCAGGATATGGTATGTTGAATCGCTGAACCTGATCTCCTTGAGGTCAAACCTCCAGTCGCGGTTATAGCGCAGCAGCATGGGAGCAGCATTGATCCCGAAATTTCCGCAGAAAAAATGGTCATCCGGTTTAAGCGTATCTATGCCGATTGTTTTGCCGAACAGCCTGGTTTTTGGCGAAAAAAACGAAGCGAATGTTTTCGCGGGAGTATTGTAATAGCTGAGAGTGTAGGTACATTTTCGAGTTTTTTCATCTCTGGAAATTGCCAGGATTCCTGCCAGTATCCGGCCGGGTATGAAATGCCCCGCAGTAAGCGTCACGGCATCCGAAGGCCCGTTCCAGCCGGCCTGTAGTTCATGACTTTCTGCTATAAGGTTCCAGTCACCCGTTTTGCCTTTCAGCTGGAACCTGAACATTTTCCAGGCTCCGGTTTCATTGTATTCGAGGATCTCGCTGATACCGTCCCCGTCAAAGTCTTCAGCCAGCAACCGACGGTTCGGATGAAAATCCTGGTTGTCAAATTTCACGTTCTGCCATAGCAATTCAGCGCCGGTAACGGATTTGCTGCTGCATATCCCGCCTTTGCTGCTGAACCGGTAAAGAAAGCAGGACTTTTCGCCGATGAAAAGCAGCTGCTCGGCATCACCTCCGCTGAATCTCCCTTTCAGAAGGTATTGCCTGCCTTTGGAATAAGGCATTGGAACCGGCATTTCCAGCCTGGACTTGATAAATTCGTTTGACTCGGCGCAGTATGCGTAAATGACAGGAGGACCGCCTGCAGGCATTACGAAAAGCTCGTCCCTGCCCGGATTTCCCGGAATAAAACTGCCGCTGATCATGGGATAGTACGGCACCACTGACTCCTGCACGCCTTCGGTGACAGTTGCAAGACTGGTGGCTCCCATGCCGCCGATATCCTCCATCCGCATACAGACAACAGGAAACGGAGGGTAATTGAATTTAGCGGTATAAGGGCCTTTCGTGAGGTCCACATAGGTTGTGTCGCCCTTACGGGGCGCCGGACCGCCGTATACCAGGTAATAGTCATCCACATAAATATCGGTGCTGCTGTTATTCCAGAAATACATCTGAACCCTGGTGTCCTTGCTGAATTTGACGTCTCTCAGGTCGAACTGCCCGTTCATCTTGAACCACTTTCCCCTGGGAACCCCGGGGTCTTTAAGCGAGGTGCCTTTCCAGCAGATATTCACTCCCACTGCATTTGAGGCAGCTAAAACAAGGACTGCCGAAACCGGGTCCCCTCCGGGCTTCACATAAATCCAGGCAGAGATGGAGATGTAACCCAGCTTTGAAGTGCCGAGGTCGCCCGCCAGTCTTTCCAGGGCCGGGGTGAAAGAATTCTTGCCAAAGGCCTTGGCCGCATACTGTCCCGAATGCGCCATCCCGCTCACGATGCCGTTAGGCACTTCTTTGCCCCTGGCCACTTCGAAGTCGAAAGCAATGCTGTTTGGAGGTTCCGAACCTGTCGGAGCTGGTTCTATCTGCGAAAGCGCTTTACCTGCCTTGACCCTGAGAATCTTTGAAAAAGGGAAATACCGGTAAGCCAGTCCGCAAACAAGAAGAAATACAAGAAAAATAATAAATAACCTCCTGTATGATCTTCCTTTGCTTTTCATTAATGCTGAACTTTTCAGGGACAAACTTAAAGTTTTTCCTTATCCGATTGAAGATGTTCGGTAATTTTACACGACTAATTTTTTCTAAATTCCTGCGGCATGAAACCCGGTGGATTCCGAAACCCTGAATACATCCTGCTGGCAGCAGTATTCATACTGCTGATGGTGATCTCATTTCTTTCACAGGGTTATTACGGAGGGGCCGACAACATCAACCATTATTTCCTCTCGCGATACTCATGGACCTATCCAAAGCTTTTCCTGGATCCCTGGGGAAGGCCCATGTACACCATACTGGCTTCCCCCTTTGCCCAGTTCGGATTCCATGGAATCAAAGTGTTCAATGTCATCCTGGGCACGCTCAGCGCGTTGTTCCTGGTGAAGACCGTAAAGATCCTGAAAGCGGGCCAGCCATGGATGGCCATCGTCATCCTTATATTTTCGCCCCTTTACATGGTTATGCTGTTCACCGCAATGACCGAGATCCTCTTCGGCTTTTTGCTTGTTTTTTCGGCTTACCTGTTTTTTTCGAAGCGGTATATCGCCGCTGCAATAGCGATCTCCTTCCTGCCATTCGCCCGTTCCGAAGGGTACTTCATGATTGCGTTCATGTTCCTTGGCCTTCTGATGAGAAAAGAATGGAAAGCAATTATTTTCCTCGGATTTGGTTTTGTATTCTTCTCTATTATCGGAGCCTGGCAGTATAAGGATCTGTTCTGGGTTATCAGGAATAACCCCTATCCCCTGATACACGCGGTTTATCATACCCCGGGCCCCTTCTGGACTTTCATACGCCAAACAGATACCACCTTCGGTGCAGCCAACTTACTGTTCATCTGCCTTGGTATAATCGTACTCGTGGCCGGACTGTTCAGCGGCAAAAGAGAAAAGCGCATCAGCAACACTGAGATCTTACTGATGTTCCTGTTACCTGTGCTGGGCTATTATTTATTCCACTCCTGGATGTATTACAAAGGATGGGCGGGATCCCTTGGATTCATACGGGTAACGGCAGGGGTGATCCCGCTTGCCTCCATAATAGCCCTGTTTGGGATTTCCTGGTTATTACTCCTGGCGGGCAACAGGCGCCGGCTGCGGCTGGCGATCAACATCCTGGCCGTCTTACTGATCCTTTTCTTTAACTTCAAGACATACAGGTATCCATTCGCCCTGAGCAAGGAGGAAAAGGTGATCAAAACAGCGTCGCTCTGGATCAAATCAGAATTCTCACCCATACCTGTTGTGTTTTATAATGATCTGAACGTCCCTTATTTTCTCGACGCCGATCCATACAACCATAAAAAAATCATACAGCTCTGGGATGCGTCCTCCCTTACATCCATTCCCTTCGGAGCAGTCTACCTCTGGGACTCGCATTTTGGCCCGAATGAATGCCGTATCCCCCTCGATACCATTATGCATGATCCGTATATGAGACTCATCAGGGTGTTCAGGCCAAAGCAAAAGATCATGACTTACGGCGACAGGCCATACGAAATTTATATCTTCCTTAAAACCCCTGATGCCGGCGCCTATGATAATTACTCACTGTCCCGGGGTTTTATCGAACAGGAGGATGGTAAATTGTTACCCTGATCATAAAGGTATTTCATTATTGATTTCCTTATTATTAATATTTTAGCAGCTTCAAATGATCCGACGTAACCTAAGGAAGAATATATGGTAGCGGTTGTAATTCCCAGTTATAAGGTGAAAGGCCAGATACTGAAGGTGATTTCGGGTATTGGCCCCGAAGTTGACATGATCTATGTGGTGGATGACCATTGTCCCGAACATACCGGTGATTTCGTTCGTGCGAACTGTACCGACAGCCGGGTGATGATCATTACCCATTCAAAAAACCAGGGTGTAGGCGGAGCAACGATGACAGGATATAAACAGGCGCTTGCCGACAAGGCCGGGATCGTGGTAAAGCTCGACGGTGACGGACAGATGGACCCCGCACTCATCCCCAGGCTGATAGAGCCTTTGAGGAATGCACAGGCCGATTATGTCAAGGGGAACAGGTTTTACGACCTGGAATTCCTTCGCCAAATGCCCTTCCTCAGGAAACTTGGGAATTCGGGTGTATCGTTCATGAACAAAGCAGCCAGCGGCTACTGGAACCTCATGGATCCCAGCAACGGATTTACTGCCATCCACCGTAAAGCCCTGGAGAGCCTGCCTTTCGAGAGGATCGACAAGCGGTTCTTCTTTGAAAGCGACGTTCTGTTCAGACTGAACACCATAAGAGCCGTAGTTGCCGAAATGCCGATGCGGGCGAAATATGGGGATGAGGAAAGCAACCTGAAAGTTCACAGGATCGCTTTCCAGTTCCCTCTGAAGTACCTCAGTCGTTTGCTGAAACGCTTATTTTATAATTACTTTCTTCGCGATTTCAACATTGGTTCGCTTGAGCTGGTACTGGCCTTTATATTCATCCTCTTCGGAAGTATTTTCGGGGTTTATAAATGGTCGGAAAGTATTATTACTTCGCATCCTGCAACTGCAGGAACCGTGATCCTCGCCGGACTGCCGGTAATCCTCGGCTTCCAGTCCCTGTTTGCGTTCCTGCATTTTGATGTTTCAAACCTTCCCCAGAAGCCCCTTTCAGCGATGGGGGATTTGTAATGAAAAATCCGTGGCATGAACCCCGCGGCAGCATCATGCCCCCTGTCGCTTGCACCTTTACACCGCTGCTACGGTGACAACCTTTTGCGCTCGCACTTACGCACCGCTGCTGACGTTGCTGCGTCGCTCATGCCTGCATAATACCTAAGCCAATCATGTATTAATTCGCTCCTTGTATGCCGGATATGCATCTCATCTTGTCGCTCCGCAGCCACCGTAGCAGCGGTGTGATGTACAAGCGCAAGACTCAGATACCGTAGCGGCGTTGTGATATACGAGCGTAAGTCGTAGCCACTGTAGCAGCGGTGCGTAAGTGCGAGCGAAAAGCAGTGTGATGTACTAGTGAATCAAAACCTGAAATAGATGAACGGGCTGAAACCGCTGGAAGTGATGGAGGCGAGCGACAACACGAACAGCAGCATTGCGATTAATGTGAAACCGATAATGATAGCATTCCCGGGTTTATCGAATAAGCGATCCTGCCAGGCCTCGACCTTTTTGCTATACCCGATAAAAGAGAAAATCACCGCGATCACCAGCACGGTCCAGAACTTCGGATTAAGCCAGAGGTCATTGTCACCGCTTCTGAAAGCAAACATTCGGTGGAGATAAAACCTGAACGAAGCAAGACTCTCGCTGCGGAACAGCACCCATCCGAAGACCGTGATAAAAAATGTAATCAGCACACTGGCAGTACGGCCGGCTTTCTTAAAATATTTCAACAGGACCAGGCGGTCTAAAATGAGGAAAATTCCCTGGTAAACTCCCCATAAAATAAAAGTCCATGCAGCCCCGTGCCAGAAGCCGCACAAGAGAAAGGTTACCGAAGTTGCCATGAGATATATCACCTTATCGGCACGGATCCCAAGGTACTTTTCTTTGGGCATCTTCCTCGAAACGGCATAAGCCAGGGGCAGGAACACATAATCGCGGAACCAGCTGCCGAGTGTCATATGCCAGCGTTTCCAGAATTCGGTGATGCTACCCGATACATACGGACTGTTGAAATTCTCGGGCAGCCTGAAGCCCATCATACGGGCGATCCCGATAGCCATATCGGTGTACCCGCTGAAATCAAAATAGATCTGGAAGGTGTATGCGATGGCCCCTATCCACGCCAGCCCGCTCGAGAGATGGGCTGAATCCATTGCAAAGATGGCATTCACCTGCTCTCCCAGCACATCGGCGATCAGCACTTTTTTTGCAAGCCCTATGGCAAAGCGTATGAAACCTGCCAGCCTGTCGTCAATGCTTTCATTATGGCCGATTCCTTCTATCTGAGCAGCGATCTGCTTCGGCCTTACGATGGGCCCCGACAGCAGTTGGGGGAACATCAGTATGTACATGGCAAAATATTCAAGCTTCTCAAAAGGACTGAATTGTTTTTTGTAAACATCCAGTGTGTACGAGAGTTTCTGGAACGTGATGAATGAAATGCCGACAGGCAGGGCAATCTTCAACCAATGCGAAGGACTGCCGCCCGATTGCCCTGTGAGTGCGCTGAACTGTTCAACGAAAAAGTTCATGTACTTGAAGTAAAGCAGCAACCCCAGGTTCAGCAACAAACTCAGCCAGAACAGCAGCCGCCGCGCTTCACCCTCGCGCTCCGACATCCACCGTACAAGATAAAAATCAATGAGCACCGAGCAAAGCAGCACGAACACAAACTTCGGCGCCCCCCACATATAAAAGAAAATGCTCGCGATCAGTATCCAGTAATTCCTGAACTTCCGGTCGAGCAGGAACAGCGGGATCAGGAATGCCGGCAAAAAATACACAAGGAATATACTGCTGCTGAATGCCATATCACTTCGTTTTGCCGTTCATCACTTCCTGGTTCGCCATATACACCGCATCACGGTGAACCTGCTCATCAACCGATACCTTGTTCTGCGCGGCTTTCTGTTTCACCTTTTCAAACCATTCCGCCGAATTCCTTATCTGCAGCTCAAACTCCTTCACCCGGTCGTTTCCCTCGCTTAATCCCTGCCAGGTCTGCTGCACAAAACCATAGCCCACATTGCCGTAACCTGCATTGGTCTGTATCAGCACCACCAGGTCCTGGCTCAGCACATCCTTTATATAATTGAGCTGGTCGGTCGATTTCGGAGCGCTGAAGGTCTCAGGATAAACGTCTTTATTGTAATACCAGAATTCCCTGTTGCCGAACATAGCATCGATGAAACCCGGGTAATACAGCTGCCAGTAAAAACTATCACCCACGAACAAAGCCCTGGGCTTGGGTTTTGTGGTATCGGGAGTGAAGTGGAACGCCGGATATGCCAAAGGCGGATATGCCAGGGGCCAGATAAGGTTAAGCGTTCTCCCGATGTCATCATCCTCGTATTTCGCGGTTCTGCTCATGCTGATGCTGTCGATGCTGAGACGCGGTATGTTCATCCCGAATTTTATCCGCAGGTACTTCATCAGCGAATCAACCGCAAGCGTCGAAGCATAAGTGCTCCAGTGTATGCCGGTCTTCGGGTACAGCACGTATTTCGAAGTATCCTTCATCTTCAGAAACCACGAATTGCAATCGATGAAATTGACGCCGGCGGCTTTGCAACGCTCAACGTAATATGCGTAATTCGTGAGAGGCTGCTTCTTTTTCAAATACCTCTGCGGGATGGCATCGGGGTAAAAACTTCCTTTGTCGGGAACGAAAAAAACAAGGAAATGTACATGGGCCGTTTGCTCAAGCTTGTCCTGCAAGGCTTTCATGAGCTCCACCGTGCGGTCTATCGTATTCTTGCCTGCAAAATCATACCCCAGCGAAGCTTCAATATATTGCTGGGCGATGAGGTAATCATTTTTCCCTACCACGATCTTGTTGGCATGCGGTATCCTGAACAGTGAAAAATCAAGCTGGTTGTAAAGCCTCACCAGGTCGCTCCTGAAACCGAGGGTATTATTGATATGACTGCTGTATGCTGACTGGTACGCTCCGTTCAGCCAGCTTTCGTTCGTGAACGAGGGTACCGAATCTTTTGGCACAAAACCTTCAAGGCCCTTGCTGTGGATAAAATGGGTTTTCGTCTGTATCGCGAAAGCCGCCATCAGCCATAACATCAGAAAGAAAAGACGTTTCTTTGCGATCACCTATTCAGTTTTAATTTCAAAGTCGTCGACATAAAAAGTCGATTTATTCCTGTTCCAGATATACACTTTCAGTTCAGCCCAGGGGTCAATGGTTTTTGGGATATCAAAGTTCACGGGCACAGTGCTCCACTGCCGGGCCGAGTAAGAAGGGGCATCCGCAGGCCTTGATTCATAATAGATACGCTGCCCCTTGCTGCTGATATCACAAATCACAAGCGCTCCCGTTGGAGAAGGCGAGGTGTTGAAAATATAAAACTTTATTTTCAGCTTCCTCACAGCCGAATCTTTTCCAAGCATCGCCGGGTATTCCGAAAAGTAACTGTTGAATTCATGTTCCCTGTCGAACAGCAAGCTGTTGTTTCCCGATCTTGAAACGAGACCCGTGATCACACTTCCGTTGTTGATGGCGGTGTTCTCATAGTCATTGGTATAGGCATACGCAGGCTTGACAGGCAAAAGGTGTGCCTTGTTCAGCATAAGCGCGTACTTGTTCCAATCCCAGGTCGACCCGAAAAAGCATTCTTCGTAAGCCCTTGTCAAACGGAAATTATACCATGAGAAAAACAGCAGGAGTATGACGATGGAAACCATGACCGGCTTACGCTTTTTGCCGATCACATCTTCGGTGAGAAAAGTAAAAGGGATTGCAAACAGCGGGAGGAAGTCAACAAAAGTCCTTTGTCCGTATGAACATCCCGAGTACCAGCAGGTATGCGCAGCAAGCAGGTATGAGATGAGCAGGAAAAAGATCAGCGCGATCCATGCGTTTGCGGCTTTTCGCCTCATCATCATGGCCATTCCCGCAATGATGAGGAGCATCAACGGGGAATAAAGGAACAAACCGTTGAGAGTGCTGAACCAGAGCTGCGGCAGGCGGGGGGCAAGAATGTTGGACCAGCTGTCATCCGGCGAAAACACCAGGTATTGTCCGCTGGCATAATGGTTATACATCGCCTGTGGAAGGTACACAATGATGATGATCAGTACCAGCACCGGCAGGTGTTTCAATTGGAAGAACGCGCCGCTCCTTGCTTTCAGCTCATCCAGGCTCAGTATATCCAGCATGAAATAAAGCAGCACGAGTAACAATGACAAGGGCTGTATGAGTACAGCAAGGGCAAGCGCAAGGCCTGATAGCAGGAAATACAAGTACTTCGAAGGTTCATCGAGATGTTTCTTCAGAAATAAAAGGAAGGCCGACGAAAGAAAGAAACTGTACACATGCGGCATCAGGGTATCAACCGTGGAATAGAAAAAGAGATTGGTCCCGGCCAGCAGAAAGACCACCGTTAGAAAGCTTGTGAGTTTGCTGAAATATTTTCCCAGGAACCTGTAGAGAAAAAACAAACCAAGTACCAGGTAAAACACGGCCGCCACGTTGACCATATTATGGTAGGCAGGCGCAAAACCCCAGTCCTGCGGCACCCCAGCAATCTTTGTATAAAAATGAACTCCTACGAAAAACGGGCTTATCAGAATGGCAGGGCCGCACGAAACCGGCGTTTTGATCTTATGATGGTACTGGTCATAAACGAAACCATAACCCGTGCGTTCATCCATCTTTGGCGGACATTGCTTAATGTCCCAGTGGTAATAAAAAGTTGCCGGCATAAAGATATAATACGCAGCACGGTCGGCCCAGATCTCACTCTTCCAGTTGAAGTACCCGTTCTTTTTATGGTAATTGAAAGACAGGGCAACCAATATCCCCAGGATCAGAATGAAGAACACTGGTTCAAACCAGGCTGGTGTTTTGCTTTTTACCTTCATTTTCTTAGACTTAGATTCACAGTCGTAATGGTCGTTACGATTGTCACGACCGTTACGATCGTAAAGTTTTTATTGCAACAGTACATCCTTAATTCTTGCATCTTCCTGGTATTCGACATCAGTATTGATCTTCCAGAGATCGGTGGTCAGGCCCTGGGTGATCTTGTCGGCAGCGAGGATACCCATCAGGATTGAATGGTCCTGGTTGTTATATTTGAAAGCTCCGTACCGGCCTATTGGCAGCAGGTTTTCAACGGTATCAAGGTAATTCTCGACCTTCTTCAGGCTGACCTGGTAACCCGTTTCATAAACCGGGTAACAGTGCGGGATCCTGAGAATATGCGAGTTCAGGATCTTCGCCTGCAGAGGCACCAGCTTTACCAGCTTAATTTCCTTCTTCGCCAGTTCGGCAATATTTTCATCCTTGTCTTTCCAGATCAAATCGTTGTCAAAAGCCCAGAACTCCATGCAAAGGATGGTTGTCTTTTTATCGCGGTTCAACTCCTTGCTCCAGTTTCGGAAATTCGTGATACGACCATGCTTTACCTCGGGAGAATGCACGTAGATCCAGTTATCCTTGAAAAGATCAATAGAATCAACTTCCAGGTACGCGAGAATGGTATTACGGAAATAAAGTTTCTCAGCCGCCGAGATGACATCC
This sequence comes from uncultured Bacteroidales bacterium, assembly GCA_903824935.1. GTDB lineage: Bacteria > Bacteroidota > Bacteroidia > Bacteroidales > FEN-979 > CAIRDP01. The sequence continues at coordinate 24,206 of CAIJYT010000061.1, forward strand.
GCAGGCACATCTTTTAATCCTTTTACCATCAGCGTCAGCGGCATTGTTGAGACCACGCGGTCGGCCATCACAATGGTCCCGTCTTTCAATTCAATCCCGCTAACTCTGCCTCCTGCATCCTGCATCACCTTTTTCACCGGCATCTGCAGATTCACTTTGCCGCCGTGAGCAATAATATATTCTGCCGCCCTTTCGTACAGGGTTCCTGTACCGTTGTTTGGATAAGCGAACTGGTCGAGCAGTGTCTTATGCTTGTCGCCCTTGTTCCCGAATATCGCGCTGAACACGGCTTTCCAGAGTGAAAGCGATTTGATGCGCTGCGCAGCCCAGTCGGCGTCAATCTTTGATGTTGAAATCCCCCAGAGTTTTTCGGAATAATGTTTGAAGAAGATCTCAAAAAGTTTGCGCCCGAAACGGTTCGAGACCCATTCTTCGAAAGTCTTCGGGTCTTTGTACGGAAACATCTGTATCCTCAGGTATTCCCAGAGTATCATGAAGATCGTTGTAGGCGGGAGGTTCCTTAGAACATTGAATAATTTGATGGGGTAGTGAAAAAAGCGGTTCCTGTAGTAGATCCTTGTAAGCCGGTTCACGAGGGTATAATCGTCTTTCACCAGGGTTGTGAAAAAATCATTGATATGTTTCTCCTTCGAAAAAAACCGGTGAGGGCCCATATCAACTTTTTGTCCCCAAAGGTCAAAGCTCCTGGCCATCCCGCCTACGAAAGGCGATGCCTCATACACCTCAACTTCAACCCCGGCCTTAACCAGCTCGTAACCGCAACTCATACCAGCAGGACCGGCTCCGATAATTATTACTTTCATTCTTTTCCCCTGTTTCTTAATCTTCTCCCATCTGTCAGCAGAGAACTGGGTTACTCATGGTAATATACCCGCTTGACCCTCCCCGATATCCCCGTCATTATCTCATACGGGATAGTCCCGGCTGCTTTAGCAATTTCCATCACAGGATGTGCATCGTCAAAAATCACAACTACATCCCCTTCACTTATCTTCATGCCCGTCACATCCGCCATACAGAGGTCCATGCACACATTCCCTATGATTGGCGAGGCTTTGCCATCGATGTACACAAGCCCTTTCCCGTTGCCCAGCCTGCGGTCCATCCCATCGGCATAACCGATTGGGATCACTGCAATTACACTGTCTTGCTTCGCTATGCCTCTCCTGTTATAACCTATGGTTTCACCTTTTTTTATTTTTTTCTGCTGGATGACGATGGTGCGTAATGAGCTCACATTCCGCATCATTTGCTGCTCTCCATCATTTGCCCCAACCCCGTAAAGTCCTATCCCCAGTCTCACCATATCGAACTGGGCTTCATTGAAACGGCTGATCCCGGCCGAATTCAGGATATGCCTATGCACCGGATAACCCAGGGCTGCAGTGATGCGCGAACTCATGGCATCGAAACGCCTGATCTGCTCCCGCGTAAATCCATCCTCCTCGGGATCTTCACTGGCAGCGAGATGGGAGAATATCGATACAACCTGAATACCTTTAATTTCGCTACTTCGCAATTTCGCTACTTCGCTACTTCCAATTTTACTACTTCGCAATTTCGCTACTTCGCTACTTTCATTTTCGCTTTTCTGCAGATGAGCCATCAACTCGTCTACCTCCTCCTCCTGGAACCCCAATCTGTGCATGCCCGTATCCAGCTTGATATGCACTCTTATCGCTTCCTGTCCCGAGGTCTGGTTGCGCTTTACGGCTTCTTCAAGCTTTGAAAGTATATTCAGGTTGTATATCTCTGGTTCAAGATTGTATTTAAGAAGCGTATCAAGACTTTGTTCTTCGGGGCTCATCACCATAATGGGCAGGTGGATTCCCGATTTCCGTAATTCAACTCCTTCATCAGCGTAAGCCACGGCAAGGTAATCGGCCCTGTGGAACTGCAGAAGGTTCGCGATCTCAAAACTCCCGCTTCCGTATGAAAAGGCCTTGACCATCGCCATGATCTTCACACCAGGCCTGAGAAGGGAACGGTAATGGTTGAGGTTATGCACCATCGCATCGAGGTTGATCTCGAGGACTGTCTCATGCGCTTTTTGCTGAAGCGCATTGCTGATCCTCTCAAACTCGAAGATCCTCGCGCCTTTCAGAAGGATAGCCTCATCCTGGAAAGACGAAACAGGGTAATGCAGCAGGAAGTCGTCGGTGGTATAAAAGAAATTCTTCTGCATCCTGAACTTGTCGGAATACTTGTTCATATCCCTCCCAATCCCGATGAGCCGGCCAATTCCTTTGCTCTCCAGCAAAGCCGCAATCTCATTATATAATTCGTTTTTGTCCCTCCCGCTCTGCAGGATATCACTGAGGATCACTGTTTTTTTCTTATGCTGGTTCTGCTGGATGAGGAAGTCCAGTGCGATGCTCAGTGAGTTGATATCGTTATTGTACGAATCGTTGATGATGGAACAGCGGTTGATCGCATCTTTCAGCTCTAAGCGCATAGCGATGGGGGCGAGAGCCGCTAACCGCTCTGTTAAAGTAGCGAAGCAGCAAAGTAGCGAGGTAGCGAAAATTTCGCTTTTCGCCTTTCGCTTTTCGCCTTTTCCTCCTCCATCCATCGCCACCATCAAAGCAAAACAATGAATGGCATTTTCAATGGAAGCTTCGTCTGAAAAAGGAATGCTGAACTTGAGCTCTTCACCAGCTTTCGTAACGATCGTTACGGTCGTTACGTCTTTCGTCACGGTGTTCTTCACGTTCTCCATCACGCCCTTCCTCACGTCCTTCACAAACAGATCCGCATCCTTCTTCCTGCTCCAGGTAAAAGGAACAAATGTCCTCGCGGGATCGCAAAATTTCACGCAGCGGTCGATCAGCTCATGATCCGAGCAGTAAACAAGCAGTTTCGCATGTTTGAAAAGCCTGAGCTTTTCATCGGTCTTCTGTATGGCGCTGGCGAAATAAACATCATGCGCATGACCTATATTGGTGATGATCCCGTAATCGGGCCGTATGATCTCTTCAAGCTTTTCCATCTCTCCCGGCTGTGAGATCCCCGCTTCAAAAATGGCCAGCTGGTTTTCTTTCTCCATCTTCCACACCGAAAGAGGGACGCCAATTTGTGAATTATATGACTTCGGACTGCGGATGACGTTGATATCAGGGCTGAGCAGCTGGTTCAGCCACTCCTTGACTATGGTTTTCCCATTGCTTCCGGTAATCCCGATCACCGGGATATCGAACTGGCGGCGGTGGAACGCAGCAAGCTGCTGCAATGCGACCAATGTATCGGGAACCAGAATAAAGGATGCATCTTTTGGTGAACCGTGAATCGTGACCGGTGACTCGTTGTCCGTCAACCGGTTCACGGTTCGCGGATCACGGTTCACGAGAAAGGTCCTGACTCCCTTCTCATACAACTCCCCAATATACTGGTGGCCATCGTTTCGCGAAGTAACAACCGCAACGAACATCGTACCTTCGGGCCTGATGAGGCGGCGGCTGTCGATCAGCAGGTCGCTGACAAGCAGCCCGGGATCGCCCCCAGCCAGCAAACTGCCTCCGGTAATTTCTGCTATCTGCCGGGTTGTGTACACTTTCGCTAGTTGAAAATATTATAGGTATTCTGATACACCAGTTGAAGGTTCCATATAGCTTCGATCCGCTGCACCGATACCGTGACCGGTGGCACGTACATCATATTATTGTAAAACCCTCCTTCGCCCGCTACCTGGAATTTAAGAGGCACATTTGTATTCAAACTGCAGGGAGTTGCTAAACTGATATTACTCCAGCCTCCGTTTGGTGAAGAAAATATATTATTATTCAAAAAGGTCCTGCCGTCCTGCGTTTTGGTTCCGGTGCCGGCATAAATCCAGAAATACTTGTTGGGTTGGTTCAACGGAAAATAATTGGTCGAGGCATTTGCAAAAGCAGTCAGGGAAACCGACGAACCGCCTCCGGGAGGGGGTTCAACCATAATAGATGATTGAAGCGCATAACACATGATGAAGTTCCACCAGTTGGTGTTCGTGGTAAGTGTATACTGTGATGTATATGGTGTCATATAAGTCAGTGCGTGAACCAAAGGGTAATTCAATGATGCCGGGGTTGGCATACAGTACTTTGCAAGGCTGTCTATCAGCAATCCATCATAAGCATTGTAAGAAACCAGGGGGTTGGGCTCACCTGAGTAACCATACACTTGTTCGAACACCCATCCGCCGGATTCGCTGGTCTGGGGAACCCTCCAGTAACTTATTGGTGACATGCTCAGCCTCTGGTAGCCCCACATCCACCGTAAACCAAAAAAAGCAAAAGGGATATACCCGGCCTGAGGCGAAGCGGAAGTGTTCCTGGGATTAACCGGGTCGTACCATAAGGTCGGAATGTCTCCGAAAAAAGCATCTGTATGATACCAGGGAGTTGTGAGATTTGAATTGTCCATCAGTAAAATATCCGTGGGATTCTTGATCACTGGCGGGGATTGTATAAAGTTGAATACCGTGTAATGGTTGTCGGGTGATGCCACCCCTGTATTTACGGGTGTTCCCGCCTGCTCGGTCCAATGGGTGTAGGGATAGATGCAGGGAGTGCCAAGCTGGCTTGAGCCTGCATCCTGAGATTGCGTGCCCCCGCCAAGAGTTACCGCAAGGCTGGTGGGAGCCATGGAGGTTCCTTCGGTATAAAACGAGGGTATCGCGATGGACCCGCAGACCGTTATGGGGTTGGGATCATTCAGTGAGTTTTTGAGCAAAGCTCCGACAAAACGTGAACGGGCGACAAAATTATTGATACAGTTGGGCATAAGCGCAACCCCGTATTCGCTGAACTGCATATCCAGTCCGTATTGGTTGGCATCGCGGTAATCATAAATGTTCAAAGCGAGGTAATCGACTGTCTTGAAAAATTTGATGATCTCATCATTGATCAGCGGCCTGAACGAAGCCCCGATATAATATTTGGCCATCTGCCCGGTCGTATCCTGGTAATTGTAGGCATTGACAAGAATGGTCAGCGCCTGCATCTGGTGCCCGATAAGCTTCAGGAAGTAGTTCTCAAGAAGTTTGTAGGTGAACATTGCATTGGCCGTGTCATGCACTGCCATATTCCCTCCGTTGGTACTGGTATTGAGGATCAGGAAATCGGTAAAATCCTTCAATGTCCCGTTGAGCGTTTTATCCGGTACAATGATATCGTGGATCTGCTGAACGCTGTTGCCCATACCTGTTGTAGGATTGGTCACACTTGAAACATAAGGATCGATCTGCGACTGTACTATAGTCAGTGGCATTGCAGAGTCCGCCGGACCACTCTGTATGAATTTGGCCTGGCTGGCAAAAAATTTAAGGCTCGGGATGTTCCCTGAATAAGCCGATTCAATAGGGCTGAATGCCGTCTGTTCCATCATCCCGTCGATATGAAGGATGATGACCTGCTGGGTGAACTGTAACTGGACCATCAGCTGGTTCACTTCCGCCTTGATCGAATCGATCTGCTCGCTCAAGCCCGAGATCTGGTTCGAAAGCCCGGAAAAATTTACCGTAGGCGATTTTTTAATGAAGTCATGGATATCAAACAGCAGACCTGCCACCTCAAGCCAGGGTTCTATTTTGCCGTCGACGCCGGGGGTTCCGTAATCGTACAGGCCCTTGCCTACTGCAAAATGCGCAGATGCATGGAAGGGCTTGCTGCCGTTGAGTTCCTGTGCTGTGAGCATTTTCAGGGCCGGCAAGCTGACCGTCTTCTGGGTGTTTGTGATAATCGGCTGGGAGGCATCGTCACTGTGCTTTTTGCAGGAGGAGATCCCGGTGATTACGGCTGTGCCGGTAATGAACATGATCACAAACCGGACGAAGATTGTAATTCTCATATCGTCATCTTTTATCTTGACTTTTAACGGATCACAAACATTCCAAACATTAATAATGCAAAGCCCTCATTCTTTTGACGGATCGGCCGGTTTCAGGGGGTTGGCTACAAGCTCGTCATACCTCTGCCTGTTCTCGAAAATATCGCAGGCAAGATGAACGGCTGTCCTGAATCCCTCGGATGATGCCACGTTTTTACCGGCCAGTTCATAAGCGGTTCCGTGTCCCGGTGAAGTCCTGATCACAGGCAATCCCGCGGTGAAATTTACTCCCTCGTCAAACGAAAGTAATTTGAAAGGTATCATTCCCTGGTCGTGGTACATTGCAAGGATGCCGTCGAAATGCGTGAACTGTGCAGCCCCGAAAAATCCGTCGGCAGGATACGGTCCGAAAACCAGCATATTCTGTTCGTATGCCTTTGCGATCGCAGAGCGGATAAACGTCGTATCCTCGTCACCCAGCAATCCATCGTCACCTGCATGCGGATTAAGCGCAAGCACGGCAATTTTAGGTTTCACTATCCCGAAATCCCTGGTCAGAGAGTGATTCATGATTTTAATCTTTCTCAGGATGAGTCCCTCGTTCAGGACCTCTTTGATGCGGTTCAAGGCAACATGTCCCGTGATCATCCCGATACGGATCTCACGGCTCACCATCAGCATAAGGTGGTCGGGGCAATTGAATTTATGCGCGAAATACTCTGAATGCCCCGGGAAGCGGAAGGCATCCGACTGTATATTTTTCTTGTTGATGGGGGCAGTCACCACCACATCAATGTCGCCCCTGGCCAGGTCGGCGGTGGCAGCTTCAAGCGAAAGCAGCGCGAGCTCTCCCGCGATGGGCGTGGATTGCCCGATGTCGATTTTAACCTCCTCGTCATGGATGTTCAGGATGTTCGGCCTTCGCGGATGCGCCTGGTCCGCCTTGTGTATCAGGTTGAAGTTGAAATCGGGCAGGTTCAGGGTTTTGCGGTAATAGCTCGCAATCTTCGAAGAACCGTAAAGAATGATGGTATTATTCTCCATCAGCCTCTGGTCCTGCAGGGTTTTTATAATGATCTCGTAGCTGATCCCGTTGATGTCGCCGTGGGTGATCCCTACACGTATGCGTCTTTCTTTTTCAGGAGTTGGTTCCATATTGTATTTTTAAAGTAGTGAAATGGCGAAATAGCGAAGTAGCGA
>CAIJYT010000062.1 GCA_903824935.1 uncultured Bacteroidales bacterium
GTATTGATGCGGGCGAACAGGTTCGTACCGGCTTCGGTGCCGTCAGAAACAAAAAGCTCCCAACCGTTGGTGCCGCTGTTTGCGTTAAAATAAAAGCGGTTGCCCATACGGGTGAAACCATGGGGAAGCGAACTCTGACCCTGCTGTGAATTCAGGTTTTTAAGCATATACGTACCCTGTTCGGTCCCGTTTGTCCTCCACAGCTGGTCGCTGTATGTATTGTCGCGTGCGCTGAAATAGGCAATGCTGTCGAATTCAAAGAAGCCCGAGGGATAAGCGCTTATGGTATTGATGTTCTTTATCATGTAAGTCCCGGCCGAAGTCCCGTCGGAAATATATGGTTCATCGCCTCCCGGTCCATCCGCCCCGAATATCAGTCTGCCATTGAAGGGAGCAAGGTCATGGGGGTTTGAACCCAGGCTTCCCGGCAAGATGTCACTCACCATCCTGGTGCCTGCCTCAGTGCCGTCGGTCACCCAGAGTTCATACCAGTGAACATTGTCATTTGCCGAAAAGAACAGCTGGTCTCCCACTACGGTGAATTCTCCGGGATCCGAGCTGCCATCTCCGCCCTGTATGTTACTCAGCAGGTTGATGTTTTTCAGCATCATGGTCCCGCCCGTGGTTCCGTCGGAAATCCAGGGCTCAGTTCCGTTGACCCGGTCGCCCGCAGAGAATACCAGCTTATTTTTAAAGATCACAAAATCTGACGGATACGATGATCCTGAATCATTTATGAGCTTCACAAGTTCTATTTTGAAATTCTGGGAGAAACAAACAGGGAGAATGAAAATGTTCAAAATGAACAGCAGGATAAATGAAGTTGTTTTCATCATTTGAGTTTTATAAGGAAGCCGGCACTGTTTCCTGTATATACATGATAGTTCCTACAAATTTAATGAATGTGGATAACATCCTGATTATTATCTGCGAATTTTCCTGCCTGCAAGGCATTGCTTGACTTGTCTATCTATATATCTTATATTTGTAAGACATCCGGTCGATATGAAAAAACATGTACTCTTTCTGCCAGCCCTGGTTTTAATACTGGGCGCAGCCGGGATATGGTTTGCTGATAAACCGTTCCAAAATCCACATAAACAAAGCATTGCAAAATCAAAACGGGAATTGCCTCCGTCGAGGATGCTGCCAATGATGGCCGAGCGACAGTTTAACATGCTCCGTGATCCTCTTACAGGAAAAATACCATCGGGAATACGGTCAAGGGAACTGGAATTTGCAAAAAGCCTTCCCAAATCGGCTGCATCCCAGACCTGGGACTGGCGCGGACCTGACAACATAGGCGGGAGGATGCTGTGCATAGCGACCGACCTGGACCACCCGGATCACTGGCTGGCGGGCAGCGCATCAGGCGGGATGTGGGAAATTACCAACGGCATACTTGCATGGCATAAAGTCACGGCCCCTGATGCAGAACAGAGTGCAACCTGCATAGTGCAGGACCGCAGGCCGGGTAAACATTCGACCTGGTATTACGGAAGCGGGGAGCTGCTGAGCACGACTGACAGGAACGTGAGCACCAGCGTAAGGACCGTTGGTTTGGGTAACGGCATCTTCAAGTCGACCGACAACGGGGCTTCCTGGCAGGGGCTGCCATCGACCCAGGGTAATGCGCTGGGGGTGCTTCAGGATGTGTTCCAGGGCGTCTGGCGCATAGTAACTGACCCCGTGAGAACCGACAAGGATATAGTGTACGCAGCCTGCTACGGGGCTATTATGCGCTCGGAGGACGGCGGGAATACCTGGAGCGTGGTGCTTGGCGACCTGGTGAACAAATCGTTTTGCACGGATATCGCGGTGACTTCGAACGGCACGCTATATGCGGCACTGGGCGGCTACGGCTGGTCCATAGAGCCCCCGGGTAAGAAGGGGATCTGGCGTTCGGCCAACGGGATCAACTGGACCGAGATCACACCTAAGCATTTCCCGGCTGACAACCGCACGACCAAACTGGCCCTCGCGCCTTCGGATGAATCAGTCATGTATGTGTTCACCGAGTCGCAGTCGCCCGACCTCAACCCCTTCAACGGCTATACGAATTCGGTAAACACTTTCTGGAAGATGACCTGGAGCAGTGCGGGTGATTCTGCGGTCTGGGAAAACCGTACGAAAGGGATCCCTGGCGGAGGGAACGGAAGCATTAACTCCTGGCCTTTTTCTTTGGTTGTTTACGGCGGATATTGTGTCGCCCTGGGTGTGAAACCCGATGACGCAAACAAGGTCTTCCTCGGCGGGATGTGCCTTTACCGCTCCGACAACGGGTTTGCCGACAGCCTTCACACGAACTGGCTGGGAGGGAGCCCGTACGATATGGATTCCATTCACGAACTCCACCCTGATATGCATGCAATCATATTCGACAGGAACAACCCTAACATCATGATCACTGGGAACGACGGGGGGATCTACCTGACCACCGACTGCCTGGCCGACAGCGCTCACATCTGGTGGAACCGCCTCAACAACAAGCTCTCGACCACCCAGTTTTATTCGGTCTCGATCGATCACGGGGCTTCGGCGGAAGATTACATCCTCGGCGGCCTTCAGGACAACAACTGGTATTATACCATCACCAACAATCCCTCGGAGTTCTGGTTCAACATCGACATCTGTTACGACGGCTTTGCTACAGCCGTTGCCCCTTCCTGGGAGTATTGCGTGATCTCGGCATACAGCGGGAACATCTGGACTTCGCAGTTCGACGCATCCATGCACACCAAAAACATTTACCCCCAGCTGCCCGACACCCTTCTCAAATACTATGATCCGGTGATGGGCTCGAATGCTCTCTTTCCTTTTTACCAGAATTTCGCCCTTGACCAGAACAACTCACAAACCTTCTACCTGCCTACCATCAGCAGTATCTGGCGCAAAGACGACCTTAAGTCATCGGCCCTGGATTCTTCGAAACGGAACGCCGGCTGGAGCCATCTCAGCAACGTGGATATCGGCAACGCTTCGGTGATCAGCGCCATCAGCGTTTCTCGACTGCCTGCCAACAGGTTGTATTACGGAACCAGCCTTGGGCGCCTGTACCGCCTCGACAATGCCAATACCGGCAACCCCCTGCCTGTGGATATCACCGGGAGCAACTTCCCCCAGCATGCTTTCATTTCGTGCATAGATATCAATCCCCTGAATGCCGACGGCCTGATGGTAGTGTTCTCGAATTACGGGGTTCAGAGTTTATTTCATTCTGCGGATGGAGGAGCTACCTGGACTTCGGTTTCGGGAAATCTCGAGGAGCATCCCGACGGATCAGGTTCGGGCCCTTCGGTGAGATGGGCCAAAATCCTTAATTTCCAGGGAGATAAAGTTGTTTTCGTTGGGACTTCGGTGGGATTGTTTTCAACCAAAGCTTTGAAAGGCGACTCAACGGTATGGGAACAGGAAAGCCCCGATGTAATTGGCAACGTGATCGTCGATATGATAGACGCCCGCTCCACCGACGGCTTCATCGCGATAGCCACCCACGGAAACGGGGTATACAGTACGTATTACAAGCCGTCGTCGGGAATCGTGAACCGCGATCCGGGAATCGTGATTCGTAATCCGTATCCTGTTCCTTCTCATGGGGTTGTGAAC
>CAIJYT010000063.1 GCA_903824935.1 uncultured Bacteroidales bacterium
AGAACCACCAGGGGGTGATCGCATACCTTACCGAGATCGTATACCAGAAGCTGGAGGACCTGATCCCCTTTATTTTTGAGCAGGGGCGGACTCCCCTGATCCTTGTGCTCGACCAGGTTACCGATGTGCGTAACGCTGGGGCGATTGCCCGTACGGCAGCCTGTTCGGGTGCCGACGCGATGGTGATCTCGATGTATGGCTCGGCCCAGCTCAATTCCGATGCGGTGAAGACTTCGGCAGGGGCCTTGTACACGCTGCCCGTGGTAAGATCGGCCAACCTCAAGGACAGCCTGAAATTCCTGAAGGACAGCGGGCTTTCGATAGTCGCCGCCACTGAGAAGGCTGAGAAGAATTACACGGAAGCAAAGTTTACAGGACCCGTGGCTATCATCATGGGATCGGAAGACAAAGGAATTTCGGGCGAATACCTTAAATTTGCCGACGAGCAGGTGAGCATACCCATCAGGGGCGACATTTCTTCGCTCAATGTTTCGGTAGCCAGCGGCATACTCCTTTATGAAGCAGTTCGTCAACGCAATAATGTAGCAGAATGAAGTACGTTTACCGATTCACGCCGGAAATAATTTTACTTTTTTACATCTGTATGTTTTTCGGGTTCAAATCGCCCGAAAAGCCCTGGGACAGGGTCATCAACAGTGACGGAAAAGCATACTACGCTTACCTTCCGGCAATTTTCATCCATCATAATTTCGAATACAAGTTCGTTGAGGATTACGAATGGGTGTATTATCCCCACGACAAAGCGGCGTTCAAGGAATTCAGGATGAAAGCCGGGAACAAGGTCGTCAACAAAACCTATCCGGGGATGGCGGTGGTTTGGACGCCTTTCTTTTTAACAGCGCATTTTGTAGCTTACCTGGAACTTTCCCCAACCGACGGCTACTCCCCTCCCTACCAGTTCATGATCGCCTTTGCTTCACTCTTCTTCTTATGGCTTGGAGCGAGAACCCTGATGAGGCTGTTGATGAAATTCGGGGCATCGGCTAAGAATGCGGCTTTTATCGCAGCCGTGATAGCGATAGGGACCAACCTCCTGTATTACACCATCACCGAAGGCTCGATGACCCATGTGTATTCCTTCGCCCTCATCACGAGTTTCCTGCTCACCACCTATAATCTCACCCATACCGAAAAAACCAGATGGTTCTGGATCTCGATGTTCCTGCTGGCATTGATCATACTGATACGCCCCACCAATGCACTGGTGCTGCTGCTCGTGCCATTTGTCGCCGGCACCAGTGAACGACTAACCTCGACCTTCGCCAGGCTCAAAGTCGCGAAGTCATCCGCAGTCAAAGGAATTCTTATTTTTTTACTGCTGATGTTCATTCCCTTCCTCCTCTGGTACCTGCAATGCGGCAAATGGATAGTGTATTCATACGGCGACGAAGGATTTCATTTCATGAAACCTTATTTCTTCAGCATACTCGGAAGTTATAACAGGGGCTGGTTTATTTACACCCCGGTTGCTTTTGTTTCAATGTTCGGGTTTATCGGCCTTTATCGAAAAAGCTGGTTCCATGCAGCAGTGCTGCTCATTTTCCTGGTCATCTTCACCTACGTGGCATCAAGCTGGTGGGTATGGTATTACGCCTCGAAATGCGGACAAAGGATTTTTATCGACATATATGCCGTATTGGGGATTCTGCTTGTTTTCCTGTATATGAACTTCAAATCGGCCGTTATCCGGCGCAGCCTCACCGCCCTGCTCATCGCGCTTTGTGCACTGAACATCTTCCAATATTACCAGCATACGAAATGGATATTCCCTCCGTATGTCATCACCTCCGAGATATTCTGGGATTCCTTCTTCAGCACCGATAAAACAGCAAAGGCATACATCCCGAAAGACGCGATAGTCGCGATAAGGACCTATACCAACGACATGGAAAAGGAGCTGCCGTGGATGAACAACCGAAGCCGCACCAACCTCGCTTCCTTTAGCGGGAGCTGGTCGTCCAAGGCAGATACGATACTGCCTTACACTTCGGGAATGGAAGTAAAGCCCGACAGTATTTTCACCACGGCAAACCGCATCATACGGGTCACTGCTATGGTGTTTGCGCCGAAAGAGCGCACCGACGCCACCCTGGTTGCCGATTTCAGTTCAGGTGGTAAGGGGATCAGTTACAACCCGTTTTACCTCGAGACCTTTATCAGTCCTGATGAATGGGTGAAGGTGCAGGTTGCATTTTATATACCTGCGGATCTTCCAAAGGACGCTGTTGCCAAGGTTTATTTTTACAACCCGGCGAGGTACCTTCCCATTTTTATTGATGACATGACGGTGGATTACATCTCCCTTAAAGACGAGGCGGATTATAAGAAAATTGAAGGAGTCGTGTTACCGGCACATTAAAGAAGCACTGCATGAATCAGCCATTTTCGGAACGTACCATAGAACTTGACAAGGTTGCGGTTTACCAGAACGAGAACCTCATACTGGCGAACGTAAGCCTTTCGATCAGCAAGGGCGAGTTTGTTTACCTTATCGGCCGTACAGGAAGCGGCAAAAGCAGCCTGCTCAAGACGATTTATGCCGAACTCCCTATGAGGAACGGCACAGCAAAGGTAGTAGGCTACGACCTGAGGCGCATACATTACCATGATGTACCGTTTTTAAGGAGGAAGCTTGGGATAGTGTTCCAGGATTTCCAGCTGCTTACCGACCGCACCGTAGGTGAGAACCTGCTGTTCGTGATGCGCGCAACAGGCTGGAAAGACAAGCGGCAGATGCAGAAACGCCTGATGGAAGTCCTTGCCAAGTCAAGCCTCGGGAACAAAGGCAATAAAATGCCCCACCAGCTGAGCGGTGGAGAGCAGCAGAGAGTGGCTATTGCCAGGGCTTTGGTGAACGATCCCGAGATCATCCTTGCCGACGAACCCACAGGCAACCTCGATCCCGAGAGTTCCGAAGGCATTATCAGCCTGTTGATGGATATCAGCAGGACCGGCCGCGCTGTAGTGGTTGCCACGCATAATTACGGCCTCATCGACAAATACCCTGCAAGAATGCTGATGTGCGAGAACGGCAAAGTCATTCCGGCGACGAGTTTGCCGGGTTAAACCTGTTTGCCCTTCCCGAATAATTTTCCCGCCAGGTATCCCATAGGGATATAAGCCACCACCAGGTCAAGCACTGTAAACCATAATGGCGAAGGCAGCATCACGATATTCATTATACCTCCCACAAGGAAGAACACGCCGATGCTGAGTGCAAACCACATCTTATGGTTTACGACAATAAACGCTGCAAGAATAGCCCCGACAAAGGTTCCCAGGCCATGGGCAAGGAATGGAAACAAAAAATTAACTGGTGTAAACAGGTGCATTGAAGCCTTCAGGCCTTCCATTGTTGTAACGTCGGCACCTGCAGGCGCCGGTATTAATTTTCCACCTATCTCCACCAGGGCCATGTTCAGGGCACCTCCTACAAGCAGACCTGCAACCACTGCCAGGATGTTTCGTATAATTGGTTTCATAATTATCAGTTGTTTTATTTAATCTAAATTAACTGCAAATATAAGAATATGGAATAAATCTGCATTAACCGGGAATTACTTTGTGAAAATTCAGATTTCTTCAGCAAAAAAAAATCCGGCGGGCATGTATTAAAAATTTATATCATTCGTATATTTACCTGTTAATTCATTAACTATTTCCTGTACAACATGAAATCAACAGTTCTGTTCATCATCCTTATTTTCTCAGGCATTGCATCCTGGGCCCAGACCTATGTCAGTGGCGGCATTTACGTCAATACTACCTGGACAAAGACAGGCAGTCCATATATTGTCGTAGGTGATGTTGCCGTATTTGAGACCTACACGCTGACCATTGAGCCAGGGGTCGAAGTGCGCTTCAGGGATGGAAAAATGCTGGACATCAGGGGTAATTTAATTGCAAACGGGACTAAAGCCGATTCGATAAAGTTCACCTCCGATTCAGCTGCACCGGCTGCCGGCTCATGGCAATACATACAATTTGAATACAGGTCAAAGGCATCCTTCAGTTATTGTACCATTGAATACAGCTCAAAGGGGATCTATTATAATTCGGGGAGCTTTTCAACATACAGGTTCAGCCATTGCAGGTTTTCATACAATTTTGAAGGGATCTCGAGTAACGAATTGTATGGCGCACAACGTGTCGACAGCAGCGTTTTCAGTTATAACACCTATGGTATCAACTCCACTTCTATGGAAAACGACACGGTTACCCACAGCAGCTTCTTCGGTAACAAATATGGTATAGAATCTGCAGGGTTTTCTTCGATAAGCCATTGTGATTTTCATGACAACTCGGTCGTCGGTCTCTCAGGGGGATCAAGTTCATTACGGCATTGCAGTTTTTTTAATAATGAAACCGGCTTGCAATTTTGTTTTGGCGGAGGTACCGAGGCAGGAAGCATGATCTCCGATTCCATAACCAATAACAATATAGGGCTGGTGATCTGCGGAGGGACCCCCTATGCAATTTGCCGTTTTAACTGGATATATAACAACAGCACCTGGAACGTAAAAAACACAAGCCAATACAGTGGAGCCGACCTCAGAGACAACTGCTGGGGATCAACCGACAGTGCATTTATAGAATCAAAGATCTATGATGGAAAAGACGATATAACCGTTGGTTTGGTCTATTTTATGCCGTTTTTAACGAATTGTGATTCCATTTTAGGTGTTAATAAGCATTTGGAGCCTGAAGCACACGAACTGTTCCCGAATCCTTCAAATGGGATCATCAGGTTATCGGGTATGGACAAGGCATTTACTTATGAAATTTTATCCTGTAATTCCACTTTAATCAGGAAAGGGGTTTCGTTAAACTCAGCAATTGAAATTTCCGACCTGGATTGTGGTTTGTACTTTCTAAGAGTCTGCAATAAAAACCGGGTCCTGGTTAAAAAATTCATCAAAACCAACTGAAATAACCCTGAAAGATAATAACATATGAATGCAGCTCATTTCCATTTAATGTTCAACCATTTGTCAATCGTTGGACTCGGTTTTGCCATTCTATTCAATCTTGTTGCCATCCTGAGGAAAAGTGAAGAACTGATCAAGCTTTCCTGCTGGTTCTATGTCCTGATCGGGCTCTTATCGGTTTTAGCTGTTTTCACCGGTGATGGGGCCGGAGAGATCGTTAAAACCTACCCGGGTATCAGCAACGATGCCATCGAATACCATGAAACCTGGGGATATATTTTCTTTTACGGCCTGGTTGCTGTTGGAGTCGGATCCTTGGCAGCATTATGGTTTTCACGGAAGAATGCTATCCTTCTGAAAAAAATCAACTTTGCCGCACTCATCATTGCGGTTTTATTTTTGTTTTTCGCATACCAGGCTGGCACAAGCGGGGGCAGGATAAGGCATCCCGAAATTGAACAGGGAGCCTTCAGGAAGAGCTGATATTTTACAATCATTTACGAGTTTTAAGCAAAACAACATGAACATTTTGATTTTAGGCGCAACAGGCCGCACAGGCATGATCTTTGCGAGGATCGCCACTGAAAACAACCACCAGGTAACCGCAATTGTGAGAGATAAAAACCGGGGCAAGCTCCCAAAGGTCAATTACATTGATGGTTCCCCGACTGATGGACAGCTGTTGGAGGATTCGCTGAAAGGAATAGATGCTGTGGTGGTTTCCCTGAATATTAACCGCACATCCGATAATCCATTCGCAAAAGTCATTTCACCCCTGACCCTCATATCGGATTCAGTGAAGGTTTTAATCCACGCAATGGAGAAAAACAATGTCAAACGGATAATAACCATCTCTGCATCAGGAGTGGGTGATTCCTGGAAGAATATGCCATTGATCGCCAGGCTGCTCATCAGGAACAGCAACATCATGAGGGCTTACGAAGATCACGACCGGCAGGAACAACTGGTAAGAAAATCAGGTCTCGACTGGACCATTGCAAGGCCTGTGATGCTAAGCAATAAGGAGGCTGACAGTTATAAAGCAACACTGGGAAAACCTTCAGGCGGCAACATCAGCAGGACCGGAGTTGCAAAATTTGCACTCGATTCCCTTGAAAGTGGTAAACATATCATGGAAGTTGTAACTTTGTTTTCATGAAATTAAACGGATAAGGCGAAAACCGGTAAAAGAGTAGTCGGTATTAACAACTCGGATTATGCATCTTTTAGCTATTTCTTTGCTGACCATACTTGCAGGCACGCTGTTGCTGGCAAAATTCAAAAAAGAGAACCAGGAAAAATTTTTCAGGTGTATCTCATGGTTCTTCATCGTAGTCGGATTCCTGCTGTTCATCGGATTTATTGCAGGCGGCATCTGCAAATTGAAGCATCATTGTTTTAACCGTCATCACGGTTTCAGGTATGAGATGATGGGAAGAGGTCCCGGCTCCTGCTCCCCCGGAATGATGGGAAGAGGCCCAGGATGCGGTCCCGGCATGATGATGGGTGGAGGCCCTGGCTGCTGCTCACCAGAGATGATGGATAGAAAGCCAGGTTGCTGCCCCATGGGAATGAAAGAGGGAGGCCCCGGTTCCCCGGTTCAGGCACCTGATGCAGTGAAACAGGCGTTTGCCGTAAAGTTCCCTTTTGCCACCGATGTAAAATACGAGATGGAAAAAGACGCTTTTGAAGCCACTTTTAAAGACAAAGGCGTTGAAATGTCGGCCAACTTCGATGCCGCCGGAAAATGGCTCGAAACTGAAACCGGAATCAAATCAGGCGATCTGCCAAAAGAAGTTTCAGCTTCGGTCGCAAAGAACTTCGCAGGGTGCAAGATCTTTGAAGTAGCTAAAGTCGAGACACCCGATAAAGGGGTGTGCTACGAGATGGATGTCAATAATGGCAAAGAAGGTTTTGAAGTCTGCTTCTCCTCTAAAGGCGATATTCTTAGCAAGCATCCTTTGAAGAAAGAAAAGGAAGAGGAGAAAGAAGATAAGGACTGATTACAATACACGACCGTTAAGATCGTCAGGAACCCAGCGTCGCCACCATCACCGCCTTGATCGTATGCAGGCGGTTTTCGGCTTCGTCGAAAACGATTGAAGCTTCCGATTCAAAAACTTCCTCGGTAACTTCCAGTCCGTCGAGCTTGTATTTTCTGAAAATATCAAGACCTAACTCAGTATCCTTATTATGGAAGGCCGGGAGGCAGTGCATGAATTTCACCTTGGGGTTGCCCGTTGCTTTCATCAGCTTTGCATTCACCTGGTAAGGCAGCATCAGCTTGATACGCTCATCCCAGGCCTCTTTGGATTCGCCCATGGAAACCCATACATCGGTATAAACGAAATCAACACCTTTCACAGCCTCATTCAGCTTTTCGGTAAGCGTGATCTTTGCCCCTGTTGATTTTGCTATCTCTTTGGCGATCTTCACCAGGCTTTCCTCGGGCCAGAATTTCTTAGGCGCGAAAGCCCTGAAATCCATTCCCATTTTCGCGGCGCCAACCATGAGAGAGTTCCCCATATTGTTGCGGGCGTCACCGCAGTATACGAAAGAGACCTGGTGCAATGGCTTGTCGCTATGCTCAATCATGGTCATGAAATCGGCAAGGATCTGGGTCGGGTGGAATTCGTTGGTAAGCCCGTTCCAAACGGGAACGCCGGCATATTCGGCAAGTTCCTCAACGATCTTCTGTCCGAAACCGCGGTATTCTATGCCATCGTACATACGGCCAAGCACCCTGGCGGTATCCTTCATCGTTTCCTTCTTTCCGATATGCGAACCCTCGGGGCCGAGGTAAGTTACGTTAGCTCCCTGGTCGTAAGCGGCGGTTTCAAAAGCGCAGCGTGTGCGGGTCGATGCCTTTTCGAAGATCAGAGCGATGTTCTTACCTTTCAGCTTCTGCTGTTCGGTTCCTGTGTATTTTGCCTTCTTGAGGTCAATTGCCAGGTCAAGCAAAAAGCGCATTTCCCGGGGAGTAAAATCCAGCTCCTTTAAAAAATTCCTGTTTCTGAGATTGAATGCCATAGTGTTGTGTTTTTATAATAAGATTATTGACTGCGGATTACGGGCTGCAAAGATAGAAAAAGGATGTACAATGTACGATGTACAATGTACAAATGATTTGGAACAAAATTATTGACTGCGGATGAGATTGCGTCGGTTTACAAAGCCTTTTCGAGGATTTCCCGGCTGGTTTCCAGGCTATGGTCATGAGACTCGCCGAGCTGGGTAAATCCATGTTCCCTGAGATGTCCGACAATCGTTTCGATCTGTGCGGGATTCACACCATAATCTGTAAGCCGGGTCTTAATGCCAAGACTTTCAAAGAATTCGCGGGTCTTTTTAATAGCCAGGCTTATTTTTTCGTCCTCACTGCCGGTACTGATTCCCCACACCCTTTCGGCATACTGCAGCAGCTTGGCATGCTTGTTCTTACGCCTCACCTCCAGCAGTGCCGGCAGGAGTATGGCCAGGGTCTGCCCGTGGTCAATGCCGAACAAATGGGTAAGCTCATGCCCCATCATATGCGTGGCCCAGTCCTGGGGCACGCCAACGCCTATGAACCCGTTCAGGGCCATAGTTGCGTTCCAGTAGAGGTTAGCCCTGGCATCGTAGTTTTCGGGTTCTGCAATGTTCGTTGAACCGATCTCAACAAGGGTCTGAAGAATTCCTTCGGCCATCCTGTCCTGTAACCTGGCATCAACCGGGTAGGTAAGGTACTGCTCGGTAGTGTGCACGAAAGCATCAACCACCCCGTTGGCAACCTGTATCTTCGGAAGCGTAAAGGACAGTGAAGGATCAAGGATTGAAAACACCGGGAATGTCATATCGCTCTTGAAGGGAAATTTTCCATGCGCGTAAGTGACCACTCCCCCGTTGTTCATTTCCGAGCCTGTGGCAGGCAAGGTAAGGACAGCTGCAAACGGAATGACTTTTTCAACTTCGGCAGGGGTTATCGGCCTGAACCCGGCCTCAAGGATTCCAAGCGGATTTCCTTTAAAGTATGATGCCAGGCAGATGAACTTGGTCCCGTCGATGACTGAGCCCCCTCCCACTGCAAGGATGAAATTAATCTTTTCCTTTCTAACCATTACAGCGGCTTTCATCAGGGTCAGATAGCGCGGATTGGGCTCTATCCCCCCGAATTCCATGACCTTCCTGTTACCCAGGACTTTTTTCACCTTTTCGATCAGCCCGCTTTTTACCGCGCTTCCACCTCCATAGGTTATAAGAACCACAGCATCGGCCGGAACATATTTGTCAATACTGTCAAGTTTATCTTTCCCGAAAATGATACGGGTGGGGTTGTACAATTCAAAATTCATCATCATGATATCTCCTTTAATTTAATCTCTTTCGGTAAATCCTCCGCCCTCGGGGTGGAACCCGGGTCCAGGGCCCTGCCCCGGGGTTAATACCGTGCTATTTCATTTTCCTGTCATTTTCTGAAGGCTCTCGGGGTACCTTCCGCCTTGTATAGTGATCTTCAAGGAAGCTTCAGCTATCTCGCGAAGGTCATCCGCAGTCAATTCAATATCCGCTGCAGCGATATTTTCCTCGAAAAGCTCAGGTTTCTTAGTCCCGGGAATTGGCACTATCCATGGCTTTTGGGCGAGCAGCCAGGCCAGCGCAATCTGTGCGGGAGTTGCATTTTTGCGCACAGCAATCCCTTTGAGCAGCTCCACCAGCACCTGGTTTGCCTTACGCGCTTCGGGAGTAAACCGCGGAAGGTTGGCACGGAAGTCATTGGCATCGAAAGTGGTATTCTCGTCGATCTTGCCGGTAAGGAAACCACGGCCCAGCGGGCTGTATGGCACGAAGCCTATCCCGAGTTCCTCAACAGTGGGTATGATTTCAGCTTCAGGCTCCCGCCACCATAAGGAATATTCGCTTTGCAGTGCGGTAACCTCCTGTTCTGCATGAGCCTGGCGGATCGATTTCACACTCGCCTCCGAAAGCCCGAAATATCTCACCTTGCCTTCTGCGATAAGGTCTTTCACTGCCCCTGCCACATCTTCCATGGGGATATTGGGATCGACCCTGTGCTGGTAAAACAGGTCGATAACATCGGTTCTGAGCCTTTTAAGCGATGCCTCGGCCACTTCTTTGATATGTTTCGGATGACTGTCAAGCCCTATCCATTTCGGTCCGCCTGCCGGATCCAGCTTGAACCCGAACTTAGTGGCAATAACGACTTGTTTGCGGAGAGGCGCCAGGGCTTCGCCAAGCAGTTCCTCGTTGATGAACGGTCCGTAGACTTCCGCAGTGTCAAAAAACGTCACGCCACGTTCAACGGCGGTCCTCAGTAACGAAATCATTTCCTTCTTATCACCCGGCTGGCCGTATGAATAGCTCATCCCCATGCAGCCGAGCCCCAGGGCTGAAACTTCGGGTCCGTTTTTCCCAAGCTTCCTTAGTTTTATTTTTATTGCCATAATCAATATTATACATTAAGGGTGCAAAGTTCCGGTAAAAAAGAACACAATCAATACCCTGCAGCTGTTATGTAAAAATTTGCTTTATTGCTTCGGCAACCTCGTTCACAGGCATTTGACACACCTTATGCCGGCATACGTAAATTTTCGTTAGCCCACCGGTAAACCTGCCTTTGAGAATGGGCAGTTTTCCTTCTTCCCTGCCCCCGCATAAAAACACATTTGGTAAATAATGTTGGTCAAACACCCTGCGTTTCGATAAACAATCCTCTCCGGCAATCACCACATCATAAGGGTCGCTTGCAAACCACGCTATCAAGATATCCCAGTTGGCATAATATGCTCCTCCCCTGAAAGCATCCTGTTTTACGTTGTTAAGCATCCTCTGAGATTTAGCCAGGTAATCGTCATTATAAAACATACGCCCGAGGAGGAATAAATTCTTTGCCATCGCCGAATTTGCCGAAGGGATTACATTATCGGTTATTTCCATTTTCCTGGCAACCAGGGCAGGGTCAAGATCTGAAGTGTAATAAAACATACCGCTGCTCTCATCGTAAAAATGAGCCAGGACATAGGCTGTCAGCTGCAGAGCTTCGAGCAGCCATTTCTCATTGAAGGTGGCCTGGTAGAGGCTTGTAAAGGCATCAATTGTAAAGGCATAATCATCAAGGAAGCCATTGATCGAAGAACGGCCGTTTTTGAAATTCCGGTCCAGGCGATAGTCTTCATGTTTAAGGTTTTGCAGTATGAATTCAGCATTGCTGACCGCAGAACGCAGGAACCCCTCATCGTTAAAAGCCCTGTAAGCATCGACATAACCCTTGAGCATCATGGCATTCCAGGAAGTAAGGATTTTATCATCGAGTGCGGGACGTATTCTTTTGCTGCGTTCGTTCAGAAGGATCTTTTTTTCTTCTCCAATCCTGATCATCAGTTCCGCTTCAGGCAGGCCAAATGCTTCCGCCATGACTTTATCCGACCCGGGCTTGTATAGGATGTTGTTACCGTTCTCCCAATTACCTTCTTTTGTCAGGCTGTAATAATCAATTATCAAACCGGCATCATTCTTCAATATTCTTTTCAATTCATCATATTTCCACACATAGAACAGTCCTTCTTCACCTTCGCTGTCGGCATCCAGTGATGAATAAAATGCGCCTTCGGCGGATGTCAGTTCCCGTTTAACAAATTCGAGTGTTTCATAAACCACCGACCGGTAATACGGATTCTTTGTCGCCTGGAAGGCTTTCGAATAAAGGCTTACAAGCTGTGCATTGTCATACAGCATTTTCTCAAAATGCGGGACTTTCCAGAGAGCATCAGTCGAATAGCGGGCGAATCCCCCTCCGAGCTGATCATAGATCCCTCCTTCAGCCATTTTATTTAAAGTGGTAGTCACAGCCAATAAAGCATCAGCATCCCCGCTCAGAAAATGGTATTGCAATAAAAACTCATAGCCCACGGGCAGAGGAAATTTCGGTGCACGCTGAAGTCCGCCGTTAATAAAATCAATTCCCATTTTCCAGTTTGAGAAGACCAAAGCCAGCTCATCCATGGTGAATTCCGCTGTCTCTTTATTTTCACGGATCATCTCACTCCCCCTGATCCCGTCGGTGAGTGACTTTGCCTGCTGCTCAGCCTCCACGGGATTTTTCCGTACATAATCCAGCACCTGTTCCAGCATTGCCAGCCACCTCTGTTTAGGGAAATAAGTACCTCCGTACACAGGCCTTCCATCAGGCAGGCATATTACATTCAAAGGCCATCCTCCAGATCCTGTAAGCAATTGCACGGCATCCATATACACCTGGTCTACATCAGGCCGTTCTTCCCTGTCCACTTTAACGGCAACGAAGTTCTCATTCATGAACCCGGCCACCGCCTCATCCTCAAAACATTCATGTTCCATCACATGGCACCAATGACAGGCCGCATAGCCGATGCTGACAAGCAATAATTTGTCCTCCGTTTTTGCTTTCAGCAATGCCTTTTCACCCCAGGGATGCCAGTTAACAGGATTGTGAGCATGCTGCAGGAGGTAAGGGCTGCTTTCGCTGATGAGGTTATTTGTAAACATTGGGGTGGATCACAAAGCCGAATTACCTGACAACTTCTGCAACTCCTCCACATCCAGTTTGTCCTGGGTACGGTTTGTTGAGATCTTTGACAGGATGAGGTGGTTTCTGGAAATAACCGGCAGCTCCATATCCCCCATCTTTACCAGGGTCCTGGAACTCCAGGCTTCATTGAAATTTACGCCATTTATCTTCGTCAGGAAATCAAATCTGAACGGTTCCTGGCCAATATGAAAAGCGGCTGTCGCTGTAAAATCCAGCCTGGCGATATGGGATCTGGATTCGTTTGATATCCCTGCTTTCTCAAGCATTGTAAGGAAGGCTGACTTTGTTTCCTCATCGGGTTTAAGCCAGATATCAATATCACCGGTTGGCCTCACATAACCATAATAATTTACAGCATATCCCCCGATAACCAGGAAACTCGCATGCGATTCAAGAAGTAACACGATAATTTTTTCGTGCCAGGGATAAAGTTGCATCATTGCCGGTCAATTATAATTTCCCCGGGCATCTCCGGAGGATTTGAGATATCAATATTATAGAACATCCTGTTTAAAATATTCATCATTTCAAGGCGTTGAAGTGGGGTCAGTTTTGAGTTGAACAAGCGTTTGGCATTTTCCTGGGTCTCCAGGTCAGAGACTGAAATTTCTCTGAAAGTTGCCCTATATCGCTCTGATCCAAGAAAGTTCTCCATGCTTTCATCAGGATCTGGAAAAATTATTTTTTGAATTGCCTTTGTGCTCAAAATCACCGGATTGATTTACAAATATACTCAATATAGCGCAAATTAAGTTTCCTGCTTCTTTTGAATAATATTTCCTAACTTCGGGAATCCAAACTCAGCAAACCATGAAAACCCTTTACCTCCTTATTTTTATGTTTCTGTGGATGCCGGTCTTTGCGCAGATCGACGATCCCTTCGACGAATCGAATGAAGCCGAAGCCACCGGTATAAAGGCAGCCCCGATGCAGGAGGTATTCAGGCAATACTGGGATAGGTGGGGCAAAGGACACCCACGCATCAGCAAGGAAGAGTTTATATCCTGCCTGAAGAATCCCGATTACGGAGTTGAGCCTTCGGCAGCATTGGTGGCCCTTCTCAAGTCAATGAAAGCCGGTAAAATCGGCGATATCAGTCTTGACGAGGCTATCAGCCGGAGCAAGGGGAAAATGACATCAGCCTACCTGAAAAACATTAAAAAGATCAATGGCATCAATCGTGAGCTGTTTGCCAACGGCGGTCCGACGTTCAGCCTGATGCAGCAGGGGCCCGCCGGCGACTGTTATTTTTTCTCGGGTACAGGCTGGATAGTGACCTACCGCATCGAGGAGATAAGCCGTTGCATTAAAACCATGGGCAAAGAGAAGTATGGAGTGAAATTTCCCGGCTCGCTCCCGGTTATTGTGACAGCTCCCACCGATGCCGAGATGGCTTATAACGATTCCCCCTCAACCCTCTCCGACGGGCTCTGGATGCCCGTGCTGGAGAAAGCGCTGGGTATTGTTGAGGGGATGACCAATGAAAAACGCGGGGAGATCCCCGATCCCACCGCCCGTATCGACATGGGCGGAAGCGGGGTCACCGATGTAAAACTGTGGACCGGCCATGAGGTTATCGACTACAGATTCGGAGTGAATGCCGGCCGCCGCGAGGTAAGGGATGCCCTGATCCGTATGAGGGAGCACCGGCTGATGGCCCAGGCTTCGGTCCCCAAGGATCCCAAAGGCAAGCTTCCCTCCCATCATGTGTACGCCATTATGGATTTTGACCCTAAAACTGATATGCTCACAGTCTGGAACCCCTGGGGCACCAGCTGGAAACCCAAAGGCCCCGATTCGCCTGAGAATGGCTACACCCGCGATCACGGCATCTTCCACATCAGTCTCGATGATTTTATGCTGATCTTTTATTACATGGCGGTGGAGAATCCCTGAGAAATCCCCTCAATTGATTCTTGTTCCCGGCGTTTTATAAATAACGTTGGTTTGTCACATCTCAATTGAAAGCAAAAGTTTGCCGCCTAACCCAAGCTCAACTATCTTTTTCAGCGTTGATAAACGGACTTCCTTAATATCATTTTCGATTTTGGAGATGTAGGACTTTGTCGTACCTACTTTTAAAGCAAGCTCCTCCTGGGTCATCCCCTTTTCATAACGGGCTGCCTGGAGCATGAAACCAATTTTAAAGTTCTCATAGCCAGCCTCAAATTTTTCTCTTTTAGGGTTGCCCCGTTTCCCAAAATTCTCATCAATGAATTCATCCAGGCTGGTCAGTGTCTTGCTTTTCTTTTTCATATTGCCGTTTAATAAGCATTGCTTATCTAATTTCTTTCTTCGGAGTTCTTACAGATTTTTTTTGAAACCCATTGATGATAACAATCAAGTTCCCGGCATCGAAGAAACAGAATATTCTAATTATCTCATTTGCGAGTTGAATTCTTATTTCATAAAGTCCATCTGAACTTTCAATGTGTTTCAAATAACATTCCGGGATTCTCCAGATTTGTTCGATTAACCTTAATGTCCAGGTGATCTTTGCCTTAACATCTTCTTGCTGGCGTTCACAAAACTCTTTGAAATAATCCCTGTAAAAGAATACCGTGCGGAACTTCATATGATATCACTTTACAAATATACAAATAGTTGCCCCATAGTGCAACTATTTAGTAAATTATTTTTTACTTAATCCGTTAAAACCTGAAAAGTGATACTTAGGAGGGTTAATTTCTCAGAATTTTAAGGTCTCCTGCTTGATATCTTGTTCCATTATTAGTTAACTGTGTATTTATGAAACCAAGGAATTTTAATAAGGATCTGACGACTTTCGAAGAGTTCCTGGATGAATGTTACGGTCCGATCGACAGTTTAAAAAGGACTGAATTCGAGATCAGGGCAAAGGCACGTGATTGGTGAAGTCATCAGGGAAGAAAGGCGGCTTGTGAAAATGACACAGCAGCAGCTTGCCGATAAGACAGGCACTAAAAAGAGTTTCATTTCAAGGATAGAGAACGGGCATAGCGATATTCAGCTTTCGACTTTATACCGGCTGGTTGAAATCGGCCTCGGCAAGCAGCTCAGCCTCAAGATCACGGATTAACTCCCCCTAGTTAACTGTTAACTGTTCACCAGTCACTAGTCACAGTTCAAAACAACTTTAACCTTCCCCACAAGAATAAAATACGCCTTCACCGAAGCCGGTGTGATCTGGATCTTATCTGGTTCCAGGCGGTCGACCTGGCCGCTGATCCTGAAGTTCTCAACCGAGCGGTTCTCCTTGAGCGTAGCCGCCACTTCCGAACGGGCCGTGCGAAGTTGTTCCCCTACCGGGAAGACCAGTCTGGAGCGGAGTTTCTGGACCAGGGGCGAGTGAAACAGCCAGGAGGCCGTCTTCACAGCAACATTCTTCGTAGCCACCGAGAAATCGAGGTCAGACAATTCGATCGTAAGCGAATCTTTATTAAACACAGGAGCACCCGCCAGGTAGATCGTGCCCTTCACCGTCCCATCCACCGGGAGTTCCACGATGAGCTTATCCCCCTGCCCGTAGATGGTGATATCATTGACAATCACCTTGTAACGCCCGTAGCTCATGGTATAGCCACGCATAGACGTCCGCGCGAGCGAATTGATATAAGAAAGCGGGATATCGAGGGAGAGGTTGATGTTGAATTGCTCGGGGAGGGCCGATGTGATCTTGAGCGGGGGAAGTTCGGGGTTCACCGTACAGGCAGGTTCCCGCCCGTAATACAGCTCCACCAGCGCCTTAAGCCCCAGCGAAGAGAGCATGTTCCCGCCCTTTCCCTGGATAGGCATCAGACTCAGTTCGGCGGGGCTCAGTTTAAGCCAGAGCGAATCCGCGGCCGAGATCAGGACAGGCTTCTGCATCGAAGTCCAGGCCTCCCTCACGATCTTCCGCAGATCCACAGCCGATTTCACCGACTTGTCGATCCCTTTCGCAACATCACCCAGGCTTCCCTTCAGCAGGATGTCGGAAATCAGCGGCAGGGGCAGGTTAAAGCCCGCGAAAGAAACCGTAGGCATGCTGATCCAGTCATAGCCATCGGGAAGGGTCACCGTTGAAAGGCTGCAGTCCCTGTTGATGTTCAGCTTCGTCTTGAACTTCAGGGCCACCGCCGCATCCGCATCCCGAATGTCACCGAGGTTCATTCCAAGCACCTGTACGCCAATCCGTTTCCGCAGGTAGATCTTCAGAGGCACCCGGTACGTCACGAAATTATTTTCGAAACCCACGTCGATGCTGTCCATCCTCGAAGCAAACAGCATCAGGTTATCCCTGTCATTATCATCGAAGCTCGTATCGGCATACAGCTGGCCCGTAAGCCTTTTATTCACCAGCTTTTTCAGCTGCACCCTATTCACCTCCATGGGAACCGTAATATTCGAATACTGCGGATGATATTCCGGCGCATCATAGCGCTCGGTCGGCTTCTCGACCTTTATCGTGCGGCAGGCGGATGTAGCAAGCACAAGCAGGAAAGCCGGCAAGACCAATTTTAACATCAACTTCATCCTGAGCAGTTTAACATGCATAAAACACAGATACATCCAATCTCCACAACCTTAATCTCAAGACCGAAAATTACGAAAACCCAACGAACCCGCCCAATCCTGGATTCATCGTGTTCTGAACAACCTCTGATCAAACGGAAATTCTTCCTTATTGATTACTTTGATTTTATGAAATTCAGGATGAGCGGGGTTGATGAGGATATTGTAATCTCCTTTTACCACCGCCGAAGGGATCCTGAGCAGGCAATGTTTGTTCGATCTTACGAATTCGTCTCCTGTTTTCCGGGTAGTAAGTACCGGCGGATGGCTATTCCAGTTTGAGGGAAGTTCCGATTCTTTGACGATACGGATGCTGCTGTCATCAGGAATGAAAATGGTAAGCATGAAAAACCCGGAGGGCAGGGTCGCATAGGTGAAATGTACGGCTACTTCGGCCATTGCCAGTGAACGGTTCGCAGATGTGTAGATTAGTTCCGTGCCGGGTGAATTCCAGCGAGCTCCCTTTAAAGCAGCCCCGGCACCCGATAAACGTTCGCCGAATTTTCCCCGCTGAAGTCTGAACACCTCCATCAGGCGAAAATCCCCTGGTCAATCCTTGTAAGTTCACCGGCTACCAGGTCCTTACCGTAGGAATCATGCAGAAGGTCCATAGGTTTTTGCCTTCCCAGCGCCTGGTTGGGAGTTTCAAGCCAGAGCCTGAACTGTTCACCGGAATCAAAGACATCCAGTCCAAGCCTGGTCACTTCGGCGAGCTCAATAATCTTTTCCGAATGAATGGCTTTGAATTTTCGCTTCGAATCACGGTAACGCAAGAGCGATTTGGTCGAGAGATCCAGCATTTCACTCCACTGGTTTAAGGTGAATGGACTGATTTTCTGGAGAAGCTCGAAAAAATCAAAGGGGATACCTTCCCTGATGGCAAGGACCAGCAGCATGCGGTCAGAAAAAAGATTGTCAAAGGTAAGACCTCCAGTCGAAAGCGGGTAGCGGTTTTTCCTGCCTGCTTCCTGCAGGTACTTTCTCAGCAATACATTCAGTTGCCTGGGGATTCCCTGGCCCATTCCCTGTTCCTCTTTTTTCACTTCAGTTTTCATACGAATGGAACTTTGTCTGCAAAGATAAGACAAATGTCCGGCAATATCAATGCTTTTCATTAGAAAATAAAATACGGTTCATCCTTAATCCCCCTTTTACCGGAAAGTGATATCATTTTCACGGGAAACTCAGGGAAAAATATTACAGTTAAAGAACGACCTGATAGAAATCAACAGGGAGACAGAGAACAACAAGGAATACAGGAAATACGACTACGAGAATCTGCTGGTTGTCGAACCATAATCTGCAATAATTCCAGCTCAATTCGGTACGCACTGCGTTCCAAATTGGATCGGAAATCAGAATTTGATGGACACCTGCAATGTACCTCCAAGCCCCAGTTCAACAATCTTTTTCAAGGTTGATAACCGAACCTCTTTGATATCATTTTCAATTTTTGAAATATAGGATTTTGTCGTACCTTTACTCCCATAACTGATGTTATCTCGATAACATGAGTTGAATCCCGCTCCCCCACCCGCTTCAATCAAAATACTCCTCCCCCCTGTTGTTATCAATTAAAAACTTATAAATAAATTAGCTGATGATTTGGCTGACTAAAGCCATGATTATATCGTAAGATATTTCTGATGAATACACAGGTGAAATTCTGCAAAAATTGCGGGAGCCATTTCGTTGATAACTATTGCAACCACTGCGGACAAAAGGCATTTGAGGCCACTGACAGGCATATCCTGGCGCTGTTTGGTGAAATGTTCCATTTCATCACTCATTTTGAAGGAACATTCTGGACCAGCCTGAAAACGATGCTTCTGAAACCGGGGCAGATGTCGCTTGATTATTGCAATGGCGTGCGGAAAAAATATTTCAAACCGGTTTCTATGTTCCTCTTTATTGTGGTATTATACCTGGTTTTCCCGGGATTTTCGGGGCTCAATGTTTCGCTGAATGAATACAGGCAGAGTTTCCTGGCAGGCAGGCTCATCCAGTCGCAGATCGATCAAAAAATTGCTGCCGGGAAACTCAGCGAGGAGAAGTTCAGCGAAAAATTCAAACATGTCTCCGAAAAAGTATCGAAGTTCATGCTGTTCCTGCTGGTTATTTTTTCGGCAGCACTTATCAGGAGCCTGTTCCCGCGAGCCAAACACTTCTTCTATGATGACCTTGTCCTGGCAACCGAGATCAACATTTTTCTGATACTGGTCTTTTTTACACTTATACCTGTCATCCTTGCCATCATTTTGCGGCCCGGAAACAATATTACATACTCTTCTTTGCTAGAACACTCGATCAGCCTGGTCGTCATGTTGCTTTTCGGTATGTATTCGGCCAGGGTCTTCTATACTGTATTCAGGCAGAATTGGTGGATCTCACTGCTCAAAGGTACCTGCTTCGCCGTCCTGCTGAGTGTTTTTCTTATATTTCTTTACAGGCCCATGGTCTTCGAGGTCGCATACTTTCTCATCTGATTCAAACCGCCGCTCCCTTATCCGCAGTCAAAAAAACAAATTTTATTTTGTAATTTTGTTATAATTATATGTTTTCCTCATATCCGGTCTATGTTTTCCAGGAAAGTTGTCTTCATGCTTTTTGCAGTAGCCATAGTGACTTTCACCATTTTCTCTTCATGCTCCAAAAAAAAGGATGATGCAACTTCCGGTAACAGCAACAACCTGAATCCGCCTGTGATCACTGTACCGGCTGCAAGGGGGGATACTGTTATTACCAGGGACTTTTTCGAGGTGGATGTTAAAACCGATACGTTGACAGGCTCCCGGCTGGATGTACTGGTTCATGACAGCCTGAAATTCTCTGATAAGGGCCAACACACCTATTTTGTGGCTGTTACGACCTTTGGACTTGACCAGGGGATCTATAAGACCGTTTTAAATGCATACAACTACCCTGCATCGAAGTCAGCGGCCGGCACCAAAGGACAATTAATGGCCACAAAGAATATTACCCTGATTTTTCTTAAAAATCCCGTTCAGTTTACTCCCGGCCTGACTTTTTCAAATTCCCATGGACGATTGTTGTGCACGCTCAATCTTCCTCAATCAGACAGGCCTGTGAGTAAGATACTGGTCGAAAAATCTGTGGGTTCCGTGCAGCAGTTTTATACTTTGTTTTCCCTTACCGGCAGCTCCCCGTTTATTTTCTTCGACAGCACCTACGTTGGGGAGGCCGCTGATTTCAGGATCACGACCTATTACAGTAATGCTGAAAAAACGTACTTTTTCGCTCAAAATATTGGGATTGTGCACAAGAACAGGGAACCTGTGACGGTCAGTCACAGTATTGACAACAACGGTTACCCAGTATTTCAATGGTCAAAAGTCGCTTATCCAGCCGATTGCGGGGGATACCGTATTTTCAACGTGTTCCCGGGCGTGAAAAAGGAAGTGGCGGTTATACCTTCTGCAGACCAGACCAGCTGCACAATCACCGATGTGGCATTTCCCGGCGGGAACAATGTATATGTTTCTGCTTTGCCCAATGGCCCTCCTCCCTACTATAATGACGACCTGGCGATTTCGGAATATTCCGGTTCGGATACGGTTACAGCCGGGATCCCATGGCCGGCTTACTGGTACTTTTACTCCCCTGCAGGAGACGATTTTTTCACTGTATACCATGAAGTGGTCACCGGGTATTCTGTCGCGACGCTTGCTGTGACCCACCAGGTCCCCTCCCCTCAAGCTTTATATTGCACCAATGTTTCGCCCAATAATAAATACCTGCTTGCCTATACTTTTGCAAACGGCGGATACAAATATCTCCTTTATCATATCCCATCTAAAACCCTCACTTATATTACGGCCGACCTGGTGGACTCAGGCATTCAAATGGTGGAAGATCTTGCAATTTCGGATAACGGAATCGGGGTTATCGGTCTGCAATACAAGAACGTGGTACTGTATGATTTCATCAATAATAAAGTCCTCAGCACTATCCCATATTCTAACAATCCAACGCCCCAGGTTTCGCCCAACGGGGATTATTTTTTTGTTAAAGACGGGCTTCTGCACCTGTATAAAAATGATAACGGAACTGCCAAGGAGATATGGCACTCCCAAAATTCCGACGATTTTTACATTTATTATTCCTTTCTTCCCTCCGATGGAAGCAAAGCCGTTATCATCCAGGGCAAGGTTTGTTCGATTAAGAACGCGAATGACTTTTCGTTGGTACGGAGTTTCAGTGTGGATTTCTCGGTTTTTTTAAATGCCGATTTCAATCACGGGACCATTATGGGGGCAAATGATCAGCAGTATACCCGGATCTACGATTTCAACAGCGGGGACGTGCTGAAGACTTTCTATGGCAACTCGCCTTATTCGGGTTACACCAGGCATTCGGGCAACAACCTGTTCAGCGCACCTGGCCGAAGACTCCTAATGCCGTCCAAATGAAATTCAGCGAAATCATAAGAACCAGGGCTTTCAAGGACTTTTCAATCGTTGTGCTGTTCATGGGCTCGCTTACCCTTGTTTTTCGTTTGACCGATGCGGATATTGCTATTCAACGTTATTTTTATTCGCCTGAAAAGGGCTGGCTGCTTCAATTCCATCCTTTCTGGGATTTCATCTACCGTTTCGGGATCTTCCCGGGTTACTTCCTTGCATTTGCCGGGCTCATCATGGTTACTCTCTCCTACTGGAATGTGAAATACATTAATTACCGCAAAGCCTCCATGGTACTGATCTTTACCATGATCGTCGGTCCGGGGCTTATCGTTAACCTGGTGCTGAAAGATCATACGGGTCGCCCACGCCCCAGGGAAATCACGGAGTTCGGTGGTACTGAAAAATTTGTCTGCGTTTGCGAAAAAGGCGCAACAAATGAAGGCAAGAGTTTCCCTTGCGGACATTGTTCCATGGGGTTTTACCTGGCAATCCCTTACCTGTTCCTGAGGAAAAGGAAGAAGATCCTGGCATATTCTGTCCTGGCCGCGGGCCTTGGGTATGGAGTTATCATCGGCATTGCACGAATGATGGCCGGGGGACATTTTGCCAGTGATGTGCTATGGGCGGGGCTGCTCGTCTGGCTCACCGTTTTGATCGGATATTACTTGTTCCGGGCCGACAAACCCATTGAAATTCCCGTTCTCTCATCCGCAGACCAAAAGAAAAAAGCAAGGCGGGTCACCCTGGCCATGGGCATATTGCTGCCAGTCATCACCCTTGGGTTGATGCTCGCCACTCCTTATTTCTCATCCAAGGAATTTCACCTTACAAATGCAGAATTTGCCAGGCTTAACCCAAGGGTGATCCTGTTTGACTTAGGCAACCCGACTCTGAGGATAGTGCCAGATACCGCATTCCGCCTGGAATACAAGGTAAATGCTTTCGGTTTTCCGAACAGTAAAGTCAGAGGCCACTGGACCACAGGCGACACCTGCCGTTACGTCTTCGAAATCATGGGATGGTTCACTGAACTGACCAATGATGTTAAACTGAAAATACCCCCGGCCGACTCCTGCACGTTCCTGGTACGAATCAATAAAGGCAGGATCATCAACGATCTGCCTGAAGCGTATACCTGCGAAAAGATTGCTCTTACGGGAGGTACGGCCTTTCTTTCGATACACATGAAAAAACCTGCCCGCTAAGCACCGTGCACAGGGTGAGCGTGAACACAACCACTGACCTCCTTGTGTTGGGGTCATCGCCAAACCCGTTTACTTTATGATGAAGACTTTCGAGCTGGCAGAGGCGTTGTATCTGGTTGAGAAATTGCCGTAATTGACCGAAAGCTGCAGGCGCTGTGAGCCGTTGACGAAGCATACGTTCTCTCCGACGCCAACGGTAGAATAGCTGAGTCCCATGGTAATGGTCAGATGAGCTGTATCGACCCTGCAGTTCATTAAGGTACCAATGGCGATACCTGCAGTGAGTTCCCTGGGAATATTCGTTGTGCAGTTCCCGAAATTGTCGGTAAACAATATCTCACCTTTGATAGTATCCCCAGAGATCACGGGATGCTGGACCATGAATGTTTCCGGGTTGCTGCATGCGCTTCCGAAGGAGGTGACCTGAACACCTGAAAGCATTGAAAGTATGGCCCGTTTATAGAACTCTGTCACCGATAGGCTGTCGGCCTGGCTTCCACCCAGGACCGAGGGATTATCCACGAAGGTGCAGGTGGTTGTGGGCCAGGCGTCGAGGATACGGGTCGAAAGCATATTGTCGGGGGCGAGGATGGTCTCATTGTTTGCCTGGTAAATGATGCGTTTGCTTTGTGCCCCGGGTTCCACTATGCCTGCGATGTAAGTGCCGGCAGGATAATTCTGGAGGGTAAGGTACAGCAGGTAAGATCCTTCGTAAACATCAAATGATTTCGAGTTGAAAAAGTCGATGTGGACCGAAGGATAGGAAGAGCGTACAGCCCCCATGATGCCTACGATCATGTCGCTGGAAGCTGTGTTATCGGATATGATAACCAGGTTTTTAGTTGGAACAGGATAATAGCTGGTTTCGGTCTTGGTGCATGACTGTGCCAGGAGGAGCAGCAGGAGGAGGACAGGAAGTTTGCGCATCAGAGTGTGATTTGACCTGCAAATATAGGGAATTCGCGTTTCAGTGCCCGGGGCCTTGTGGCAGGTTTAAAACCGGAATTCAGAAAATATTACTTATCTTTGGGGGAGTAACGCATTCCCCGGAAAATATGATGCCAAATGCATCCAATGTCCAATCATCCGCCATTTAAATTTCATCATATGAAAACCCTGATGTATCTCATTGCATTGTTTATCCTGCCCATGATGTTATTAGCCTGCAAGAAAAAAGACACGGTATACACACCGCCAGCCCAGGCCGATATCGAGGTGATCATAAACGACATCCCGTTCAGTACAGACCAGTTCCTGAGGATCCCATTCACCCTCAAGACCCTGGAATGGAAGAAAAAAGGCCTCTCACTGAGGCAGATCAACGTCCTGGATGATGTTTCGAAAATCGTGCT
Source organism: uncultured Bacteroidales bacterium (assembly GCA_903824935.1). Classification (GTDB taxonomy): domain Bacteria; phylum Bacteroidota; class Bacteroidia; order Bacteroidales; family FEN-979; genus CAIRDP01. The sequence goes on from CAIJYT010000063.1 coordinate 24,025, forward strand.
GGTGACCTATAACAGCGGGGATTTCCCGAAAATCTTCATGGATCCGCTCCCAGCCAATAACATCATGCCGTATGATAAACTCTACAACTATTATTTTTCAATCCAGCTTCCTGTTCCCTTCAACAAGGTCCCCCCGGTAAGGATCTCGAACAGGCTTGTTTTAAGAGACACTGTGAATAACAAGGATGTGACCATAGAAGGTGGCGTTTTCACCCCGAGGTACAATGAAACACCCCTGGTCATCGCTTCGCCCGTAAAGGGGACTAAATGGATGTTTTTCAACCAGTGCACTAACGAATATCATTTTTATTCTATCATTTTTATAGATGGAAAATTAGGAACCGGCGAAAGGTTTGCTTTCGATAATAGCCAGACTGACGAGAATTTCGATAAATTCTACCAGGGAGATCCCACCAGGAACTCCTCCTACTTTTGTTATCGTGACACCTTGTTTGCAGTGGCCGGCGGGGTTGTGGTCGCCACCAGCGACACCATGACAGAGAATGACGGGAACACCCACAACCACCTGAATTTCAAAGCGCCCATCGATTATGCCGGGAATTATATGATCATTAATATCGGCAACGGACACTATGCTATGTACGCCCATTGTGTAAAAGGTTCCATTATGGTGAAAGCCGGCGACCAGGTTACCGAAGGCATGCCCCTTGCGTTGCTTGGAAATTCGGGAAATTCCGATGCACCCCACCTTCACTTCCAGATCGGTGACTCCCCTGATTTCTTCATGTGCAACGGCTTGCCGTTTGTACTCAGGAAGTTCACGAAAATAGGCGAATGGCAGAATCCTAATAACAATACCCCTTTCACCTACTACAACATCATGAATGAGCAGAAAATGGTGATGTCGTTTGACGAATGATTTCCCCTTTTGGCATGGCAGAAAGGCCGGTTCACAGAGCCGATTTGTAAACAGGTGTTTCGCGTTGCAAATTTGCCGGGAACCAAACCGATATGCCATGAGAACAATATACCTGCTTTTATTATCCCTTCTTATCTGGAACTCTTCCCCCGCACAGCAGTTTTACAGAGTTCTGAATGATACCCTGGCCCGCTCGCCGGGTGACAGCCGTTCGGTGAATATTGTAGATGTCAACGGGGACGGATGGGACGACGTCTTTATCACCAACGGTCCCCAGGGAGGTGAGAACAACATGCTTTTCATCAACAACGGGGACGGGACGTTTACACGGATCTGGAACGACACAATAGTGAAAGACCATAGCCCGTCCGATGGTGCCACTTTTGCCGACGTTGACAATGACGGGGACCTGGACTGTTACGTGGTGACCTGGTACAACCAGAAGAATTACTTCTACCTGAACAACGGGGACGGCACCTTCACCCGCCCGGGGATTTACCCTTTCGAGCTTGTGAACACTTACTCCGAAACTGCAAGCTGGGGAGATTATGACGGGAATGGCTGGGTGGACCTGTACATCACCAACAGCGCAGGCAACCAGAAGAACCTGCTTTACAAAAATGACGGAATGAACCAGGGCGTCATGGTATTTACGAAGATCGACAACCAGCCCCCGGCAGCCCAGGCAAAGACTTCCAGGAGCGCCAACTGGGTGGATGTGAACAATGACGGTAAGCCCGACCTGTTCGTGAGCCATGAATCCAATGAACTGAACGACCTCTTCATTAACATGGGAGGAGGTAATTTCCAGCAGATGAGCGGGGATCCCCTGGTTACGGCACTTGCCAGTTCCATCAGCTCTTCCTGGGGTGATGTTGACAATGACGGGGATATGGATGTGGTAATAGCCAATTCGGGGAATTTCCAGCCCCAAAACAACATGCTGTTCTTGAACAACGGGGACGGGAGTTTCACCAGAGTAACAACCGGCGACCTTGTGAATGACGGGGGTTGTTCATACGGCTCAACTATGTATGACATGGATAATGACGGGGACCTGGATATTTTTATCACCAACGGTTTCTGCAATGGTGTGATTAAAAACTTTTACTACAGGAACGAGGGGAACGGGATTTTCGTAAGGGACACAACCACTTTTCCCGATCTTACCACCCCTGCTTCCTACGGGGTCGCCTGCGGGGACCTGAACAACGACGGCTGGCCCGATGTGGTGGTGGCCACCTGCAAAAATACATCCCAGTCTCCCAATCCCGTCGATCTGGTGTATTACAGCACCCCCGGTACGAACCACTGGCTCAAGGTGAAGCTCACAGGCATCGTTTCCAACCGCTCGGCCATTGGAGCCAGGATAAAGGTCAAAGCCATGATAAGCGGCGTTCCTGTTTGGCAGACCAGGGAGGTGAGTTCCCAGACTGGCTACTGCGGTCAGAACAGTCTTACCCAGCATTTCGGGCTGAAGGATGCTTTGATTGCCGACAGCCTCATCGTTTACTGGCCTTCGGGACTTATAACGGTCCTAACCGGTATTGCTGCCGGCCAGACGATAAGCATCACCGAGACATCCTCCAGCGGTGTGGATTTGCACAAAGCGGGGAAAGCGAAGGTTTACCCCAACCCGACATCCGGCCGCGTAACCATTGTTTCGGAAGAAAAACTGCCAGTTCCATCCTCCCTGTTCATGACTGATGTCTTCGGAAGGAACATAAATTTCCACACTGTATCAGCTGCGGGGAATTCACTGGTGCTTGATCTCCACGGCCTTGCCGGAGGTGTTTATTTTCTCCGCAGCAATGAACCGGGCAGGGATTTCAACTTCAGGATCGTGGTAATCTGATCTGTTTTTTCAGCCGGCCTTCTTCAGGGCGATATATACTCAGAATTTACAAGGAATAAACCTTGCCTGAGAAGGTGAAATGCCCGATTTTTGCAGAAACCGAAACTTATTCAGGATGAATCGAATTCTTCTTGTTCTTACTGGTTTCCTGCTCTTGACTTCTGTTTTACAGGCTCAGAAGATCACGGTTGCAGCTGCCGCCGACCTCAGATTTGTCCTGGATGAGGTGAGCATTAAATTTCAAAAATCAAACCCGGGCATAAGCGTCGATGTCATTTACGGTTCGTCGGGAAACCTTTTTCAGCAGATCGTAAACCAGGCTCCTTTCAATATTTTCTTTTCTGCGGATATCTCTTTCCCTAAAAAACTTGATTCTCTTAAGCTCGCAGGCAGCAAGCCAAAACTTTATGCCATTGGGCACCTGGTGCTCTGGAGTCCCGGCCAGGACGTTTCGAAAGGCATAGAGATTTTGAACAACCCTCAAATTAAAAAGATCTCCATCGCCAATCCAAGAGTGGCTCCCTACGGAAAACGGGCAGTGGAATGCCTGAAATATTACTCGGTGTATGACAAGCTGAAGGATAAAATTGTTGAAGGCGAGAATGTTTCCCAGGCTGCACAATTTGTCTTAACGGGTAATGCAGAGGTGGGGCTTATCGCGCTTTCCCTGGCTTTGTCGCCCGGGATGAGGTCTAAAGGAAAGTATTACGTCCTTGACGAAAAAAGCCATTCGAAACTGGAACAGGCTTATG
>CAIJYT010000064.1 GCA_903824935.1 uncultured Bacteroidales bacterium
AGCGAAATAACAAAAATAAAATAAACTCAATGACTGCCGACTTCTAATTTCGCTACTTCGCTACTTCGCTATCTCGCTATTTGTTTAGTATTCATCCCAGCTCTTTATCTCTATATCCTCCGGCTTAAGCAGGCAGAACGCCATGATGAAAGCGTTGGCCAGGTTGGCGTTGGTGATGAGGGGGATATTGAAATCGACGGATGTGCGGCGGATGAGGTAATCGTTGTTGAGCTCGGTGCGTGAGAGATTCTTTGGGATATTTATCACCAGGTCGATCTTGCGTTCTTTTAGGTAATCAACAATGTTCGGTTTGAGGTCTTCATCGGGCCAGTGAAGGACAGTTGATTCTATGTCGAAGGATTTGAGGAACTCGGCAGTACCCGGCGTTGCATAGAGATTGTAACCCAGCTCAGAGAGTTTGCGGCATCCTTCCAGCAGGGTGGTTTTAGCCTTTGCCGGCCCTGTTGAAAGCATGATATTTTTCCCGGGGATCCTGTAGCCTACGCTCAGCATGGATTTAAGAATGGCCTCATAGAATGTGTCACCTATGCAGCCTACTTCACCTGTTGATGCCATGTCGACTCCCAGTATGGGATCGGCTTTACTTAAACGCGAGAAAGAGAACTGGGGAGCCTTAACCCCGATATAGTCCAGGTCGAACAGTGATTTATCTGGTTTTTCGAACGGCAGCCCAAGCATGACCTGGGTGCCAATTTCAATCAGGTTTGTCTTCAATACCTTGGAGACGAAAGGGAAGGACCGTGAAGCGCGGAGGTTGCATTCAATGACCTTGATGTCGTTTTTCTTTGCAAGGAACTGTATGTTGAAAGGCCCTGTGATATTCAGTGAATCTGCAATATCGCGGCTGATACGTTTTATCCTTCTCACCGTCTCTATATAGAGCTTCTGGGGAGGGAAAACTATGGTTGCATCCCCCGAATGTACCCCTGCAAATTCGACATGTTCAGAGATCGCATAAACCACGATCTCGCCTTTCCGGGCGATGGCGTCGATCTCGATCTCCTTGGCTTCCTGTATGAATTCGGAGACCACAACCGGATGCTCTTTCGAAACTTTTGCAGCCAGTTTAAGGAAGTATTCCAGTTCGTTTATATTCGAAACCACGTTCATGGCAGCCCCTGACAAAACATATGAAGGCCTTACCAGGACAGGGAACCCGACTTTTTCGGCAAATTTGAGGATTTCATCCAGGCTGGTGAGCTCCTGCCAGCGGGGCTGGTCTATACCGAGTTCGTCGAGCAGGGATGAAAACTTATGCCTGTCCTCGGCCCTGTCAATGTCGACAGGTGAAGTGCCGAGCACATGAACTCCCTGAGCATGCAGCTTCAAAGCAAGGTTGTTCGGTATTTGTCCGCCCATGGAAATGATTACACCGGCAGGATTTTCAAGGGTGATAATATCCATCACCCTTTCGAAAGAAAGTTCGTCAAAATACAACCTGTCGCAGAGGTCGTAATCTGTGCTTACTGTTTCGGGGTTATAATTGATCATTACCGAACGGTAACCTGCCCTCTGCACTGTCATCAGTGCATTCACGCTGCACCAGTCGAACTCTACCGAGCTGCCGATACGGTAGGCGCCTGAACCAAGGACGATCACCGACCTTTGTAGGGATGAAGCATCCGCCGCATAGTCTATATCATGTTCATTCCCTCCGTAAGTGAGGTAGAGGTAATTGGTTACTGCAGGGTACTCCGCAGCAAGGGTATCGATCTGTTTGATAA
>CAIJYT010000065.1 GCA_903824935.1 uncultured Bacteroidales bacterium
ACTGATGGACATTCCGATGAGTAACAGTGCGAGGGCGATGATTCTGATCTGTGCTTTCATGGTGTTTGTTTTTTAAGGTTTGTTGTTTTTGTTTGTTTGATGAAGCAAAGATATAGTGAACACATACCCCGGTTCAAGCGGTAATTTGTATGTGTAGGTTTTAGAGCCGGTTTTGTGTTCAGCGAATACGTAAATGGAATCCGCATCTGAGATTATAACCTTGAAATTGAACTTGCAAAGGATGTTTTCAGCTGATTATCCGGGAAGTTCAGGTTCTGGCACCTTCAATTCAGCATAATAAGACCATCAGAAACCGAAACCGGGGTCCGGAGTTCTACACGAGGGTTCATACCATGGATGATTTTTATAATATTTTTATAATACGGTGCTTAAACTTATAAAATCCATACGGATGAGGCTGCACCTTTGCAGCGGATTGTCAAACTGATTAATAAAAATCAAATGAACGCACTGGATATATCTCAGGTGTTAATGTACCTCCTTCTGCTGATCTTACTGACTCCTGTCCTGGGGGGCTACATGCACAAGGTGTTCAGCGGGGAACGGCATTTTATGTTACCGGTATTTGGATGGCTTGAAAAGCTCACATTTCGTGTCACGGGCACAAAGCCAGAGCAGGGAATGGGGTGGAAATCCTACACCTGGTCATTGCTTCTCTTCAACCTCGGAGGTTTTGTTGTATTGTTTTTGCTCCAGCTCACGCAGAACCTGTTGCCTTTGAACCCTGCCCGCCTCCCGGCTGTAAGCTGGCATCTGGCACTCAATACGGCAGTGAGTTTTATTACCAACACCAACTGGCAGAGTTATGCAGGGGAAACCACTCTTTCATACCTGGTACAGATGACCGGTCTCACGGTCCAGAATTTTCTGAGCGCTGCCACCGGAATTGCAGTTATGCTTGCCCTGGTAAGAGGAATTGTGGGAAGATCATCTTTACTGGGCAATTTCTGGGCCGATATCACACGCATCATTCTTTATGTGCTTCTGCCTTTATCTGTCATCTTTGCGGTTGTACTTAATGCTGAAGGCGTTATACAGAATTTCAGCGGACCGGTCACGGTTTCTACCCTTGAAGGGGGGAAGCAGGTCATCACTATGGGACCGGTGGCATCGCAGGAAGCAATCAAGCAGCTGGGGACTAATGGAGGTGGGTACTTCAATGCAAACAGCGCCCATCCGTTTGAAAATCCCACTCCCCTTACAAATTTCCTTGAGATGCTTGCTATTTTGCTGATCCCTGCGGCACTGACATATACGTATGGGAGAATGACAGGTTCCCTAAAGCAGGGATATACCCTTTTCACCTGCATGATGGTGCTGTTTGTGGCGGGACTGCTGGTTTCGCTTTATGCTGAATATCATATGGTTTCACCTGCCGGCAAAGGGCTGGTCATGGAAGGTAAGGAGCTGCGATTCGGAACGACGGGTACCGTACTCTGGACTGTTGCGACTACCGTTGCATCAAATGGTTCTGTTAACGGGATGATCGACAGCATGTCGCCTCTTACCGGAATTACAGCAATGTTCAATATCATGCTTGGAGAAGTGATTTTTGGAGGTGTTGGATCGGGGATGTACGGAATGTTGCTGTTTGTATTCCTTACAGTATTCATTGCCGGACTTATGGTAGGGAGAACCCCTGAATACCTGGGGAAAAAGATTGAGGCTTTCGAAGTCAGGATGGCCCTGGCAGGTATTCTTATCCCAGGGTTCATGATCCTGTTATTTGCAGCCATTGCTTCGGTGAGCAAGCCGGGGCTGGCGGGTTTGAACAACGCCGGTCCCCATGGACTGAGTGAGATATTATATGCTTTCAGTTCTGCCGCCGGCAACAACGGGAGTGCGTTTGCAGGCCTTAATGCCAATACTGTATTCTATAATCTTGCCCTGGGATTTACAATGCTTTTTGGCCGTTTTGGGGTGATCATCCCGGTGATGGCAATTGCAGGAAGCATGGCAGTTAAAAAGGTCACACCTCTCTCAGTCGGGACTTTCAGGACCGATAACCTTTTATTTATTATCCTGCTTACCGGTGTGATTTTAATTGTAGGCGGACTTACATTCTTCCCGGCCCTTTCGCTGGGCCCGCTGGCCGAACATATCCTAATGCATAGCGCGGTAACATTTTAAGGAAACCCTATGAAAACCAAGAAAACAACATCTGTATTTACCCGTGGACTGATACTTACTGCAGTAAAAGACAGTTTCAGTAAACTCAATCCGCTGACACTGGTGAAAAATCCTGTCATCTTTATCGTAGCCCTTGGCGCATTATTGACTTCCGGAATTGTCATAGCGGGGACCAGGGGAGGGCATTTTTCCTCATTTGACCTGCAGATCAGTTTATGGCTCTGGTTTACCGTGCTCTTTGCCAATTTTTCTGAAGCCATTGCCGAAGGCAGGGGCAAGGCACAGGCTGAAAGCCTTCGCAGGAGCCGCACCCAGGTCAAAGCCAGGAAAATTTCAGGAGATCATGAAGAGACAGTTACATCTGCCATGCTTAAAAAGGGGGACTTCGTTATCTGCGAAGCAGGCGACCAGATTCCTTCGGATGGTGAGGTGACCGAGGGCATTGCCAGTATAGATGAATCGGCAATAACAGGAGAATCTGCTCCTGTTATCAGGGAAAGCGGGGGAGACCGTTCGGCTGTGACAGGAGGTACCAAAGTGATCTCCGACCGCATCATCATACGGATTACATCAGAACCTGGGAATACCTTCCTTGACCGCATGATCTCACTGGTTGAAGGCGCAAAGAGGCAGAAAACACCTAATGAGATCGCATTGTCAAACCTGCTCTTAGGGCTCACCATTATCTTTTTGCTGGCAGTAGCCACCCTGCCCGCATTTTTCCTTTACAGCCTTAAAGCTTCAGGGCTGCCTCCTTCACAAAACCTGAGTTTGCCTGTACTGGTTTCCCTCCTGGTTTGCCTGATACCCACGACTATTGGCGGTTTGCTAAGTGCAATCGGGATCAGCGGGATGGACAGGTTGTTGCAGAAGAATGTCATTTCAACAAGTGGAAAAGCAATAGAAGCTGCCGGGGATGTTGATGTGCTGCTGCTTGACAAGACCGGGACCATCACCCTCGGGAACAGGATGGCGACCGATTTCATTCCCGACGAAGGAATAAGTGCCGGGGAACTGGCTGATACAGCCCAGCTGGCTTCGCTTTCGGATGAGACCCCCGAAGGTAGGTCAATCGTGGTCCTCGCAAAGGAAAAATTCAACTTAAGGGCAAGGGAGGTTCAAAATTTAAGGGCCTCTTTTATCCCGTTTTCAGCCCAGACCAGGATCAGCGGGGTGGACCTTTTTTCAGCCGGGGGCGAGCAACAGCGGATCAGGAAAGGGTCATCTGAGGCTATCAAAACGTTTGTGCAGAACAATAACGGGTTTTATCCTAAGAATATAGAGGAAACCGTGGCTGAAATTGCCCGTTCGGGTGCCACTCCCCTCGTAGTTGCAAAAGATGACAAGGTGCTTGGAGTGATCCACCTTAAGGATATTGTTAAAGGAGGGATCAAACAGAGGTTTGCCGAACTCCGAAAAATGGGTATACGCACTGTGATGATCACCGGTGACAATCACCTTACGGCCGCGGCTATTGCGGCGGAAGCCGGGGTTGATGATTTTATGGCGGAAGCCAGGCCTGAAGACAAGCTCGCTAGGATCAGGGAAGAACAGAAGAAAGGGCACCTGGTCGGAATGATAGGCGACGGCACCAATGATGCACCTGCCCTGGCGCAGGCCGATGTGGGAATTGCAATGAATTCAGGAACCCAGGCGGCCAGGGAGGCAGGCAATATGGTTGACCTGGACAGTAATCCCACCAAACTGATTGAAGTTGTGGAGACAGGCAAGCAACTTCTGATGACCAGGGGTGCACTCACTACGTTCAGCATTGCCAACGATGTGGCTAAATATTTTGCCATTATACCCGCAATAGCAATCAGCCTGTATGCAGGTTCGAATGGGAAGGGACCTTTATCGGTTCTTAATATCATGAACCTTGGTTCGCCGCAAAGCGCCATTCTGAGCGCTGTGATCTTCAATGCCATCATCATTATCCTGTTGATCCCACTTGCACTGAAAGGGGTCCGTTACAGACCTGTCTCTGCAATGGAAGCCCTTACCAGGAACCTGCTGATCTTCGGGCTGGGTGGGATCATTGCGCCATTTATCGGCATCAAGCTTATCGACTTGCTTATCAACCTTTAATGGAGGAACATTATGAAAACTTTATGGATATCATTAAAATTCCTGTTTTTCTTCACCTTGTTAACAGGAATACTGTATCCCCTGCTCATTACGGGGATCGGCCTGGCTTTTTTTCCAAAGCAGTCCGGCGGCAGCCTTCTAAGTAAAAATGGAAAGTATGCAGGGAGCGTCCTCATCGGCCAGGAATTTCACGACCAGCGGTATTTCTTTTCAAGACCGTCGGCAGTTTCATATAACCCGTTGCCTTCTGGAGCTTCCAATTATTCTGTCACCAGCAGGGACCTGGCGAAACTTGTACATGAACGGCAATTAGAATTTACAGTTGGTAACGGCCTTGACAGCTTATATTCAGTCCCTCCTGATATGCTTTTTGCTTCAGGCAGCGGGCTGGATCCTCAGATATCCCCTTCATCAGCCATGCTGCAGCTTGAAAGGGTGGCAAGGGTAAGACAGTTCAGTAAAGAACAGAGGCAAAAGATGATTGTACTGATTGGCAGCCTGACTGAATCCCGACAATTTATTTGTCTTGGAGAACCCCGGATCAATGTTTTATTATTAAATTTAGAAACGGATAAAATACCATGACAAGGTTTGAAAATACCAGGCCTGATCCTGATGAACTACTGGCAACGCTGATCGGCGAGGAGGATAAACTCCACAGGGGCAGGCTAAGGATCTTTTTCGGCATGTGTGCTGGTGTAGGCAAGACCTTTACCATGCTTCAGACTGCTTTTGCTGAGAAACAAAAGGGCAGCGATGTAATCATAGGGTATGTTGAAACTCACAACCGCAAAGAAACCGAAGCCCTGACCGGGGGGATGGAACGGATTGAGAGGAAGAAGGTTGAATATAAGTCAACTCAACTCGAGGAAATGGATCTCGATGCTGTGCTGTCACGGAAACCCCATCTTGTCCTTGTTGATGAACTGGCCCACAGCAATGCCCCGGGTAGCCGGCACACTAAGCGCTACCAGGACGTCCAGGAGATTCTTGCCCACGGAATCGATGTGTACACCACCCTTAATGTCCAGCACCTGGAGAGCCGGTCAGAAACCGTGGCCCAGATAACAGGCATTGTTGTGAGAGAGACTGTTCCTGATGAAGTATTTGAGAATGCTGATGAAGTCGAACTCGTCGACATCACAACAGAGGAACTGCTGCAGAGGCTTGCCGATGGAAAAGTGTATGCTCCCGAGAGGACGAGGTCCGCAGTCGAAAATTTCTTTAAAGTCGGGAATGTTACCGCTTTGAGGGAGATGGCGTTAAGGCTTGTCGCCGACAGAGTTGACAAACAGCTTCACGATTACATGCAGAGTAACCGGATACGGGGTCCATGGAAATCGGGGCTGCACCTGCTGGTTGCCATAAGCTTTTATCCACAATCGGCCAGGCTGCTTCGCTGGGCAAAAAACCTGGCGTATTCGATGGGCGCAAATATTGAGGCCTTGTATGTAGAAACGCCTCACACTCTTATAAAAAAAGAGACTGAACAGCTCGACAGGAATATCAACCTGGCAAAGCAGCTTGGGATAAGAGTAAGGATCATCACACATCATGATATTGTAAAAGCCATCGTTGATTTTGCACAAAAAGAGAATGTGACCCATATCGTCGTTGGCAAGCCCAGGGTGAGGGATGTTTTTTCAATGTTCAGGCTTGGGAATTTCGTGAACAGGCTGATCAGGTACAGCGGAAATATAGATGTATATGTCCTTGGTTCCGATCTGCATGCAAAAGACCATTTCAGGGATAAGGTTTCTGTTCCGTCTTTTACCGCAAGCAGCCGGCAATACCTGGCCACGATCTTAATGGTGGTCCTTACTTCCACCGGATCTTATCTTATCAAGGATTACCTGGGTTACCAGGTTGTTTCTTTTATACTGCTTTTCCTGGTCTCCATTCTTGCATTGTTCTTCAGCACCGGGCCTGTTCTCATTGCTGCCTGTCTTTCGGCTCTCATCTGGGACTATTTCTTTATTCCTCCCGAGTTCACTTTGCATATTGAAAAAACCGAGGATGTCCTCATGTTGTTCATGTTCTTTTTCATTGCTCTGATGAACGGTATTTTAACTACGAGGATAAGGGGGCAGGAAAAGAAGATACGTACCCGCGAGGAACGTACCCATGCTTTATACCAGCTGTCAAGGGATCTCACTCAGGCAGGTAGTATTGAGGAAGTTGCCGAGACCGCATATCGTTATATAAGCAAATCCTTCCATTGTGAAAGCGCTATCCTTTTAAAGGATGCAAACGGAAAACTTGAGATCAAACCACGGTGCGAGAGCGGGATCAGGTTCACTGAAAATGACATCAGCGTGGCATCCTGGGTTTTCAAAAATTCAGCCCGGGCCGGAAAATACACTGAAACCCTGCCTTCCGGAAACCTGACATTTTATCCGCTTTCGGGCAGCCGTGATAATAACGGGATTATCGCACTTGAGCTTCAAAAGGTATTTACCGAAGGGGAGCAGCAGTTCTGGGAGACAGTCATTTCACAGATCTCCGGGAGGTTTGAAAGGGAATTGCTGCGTAATGCCGCAAAAAACACTTATTTGCTGAGTGAATCGGAGAAGATGTATAAAACTCTTTTTAATTCGATATCCCATGAACTCAGGATCCCGGTTGCCACGGTGATGGGCGCGTCTGATACCTTGCTCGGGCAGGAATTACCTGATCAATCCAGGAGGCAGTTGTACACCGAGATCAGTGATGCATCCATACGGCTGAACCGCCTGATTGAAAACCTCCTGAATATGTCCCGGCTTGAAACAGGGCGTATCAGTCCGCATCCCGACTGGTGTGATGTGCATGACCTTTCGAACCAGGTGATCCATTCACTGAAGAAGGAACTTGAGTCCTTCAAACTATCGGTGATAATCCCTGCCGACATGCCCCTTGTAAAGCTTGATTTCGGTTTGATGGAACAGATCCTTCATAACCTGGTGCTTAATGCGGCCCAGAATTCACTTCCAGGCAGCAGGATCAGGGTGAAATTTTTTTATGACAATGGTGGAGTGAATATGCAAGTCATGGACAGGGGCTCAGGATTCGGAAGCGAAGACCTCACATCGGTCTTTAATAAATTTTACAGGGGAAGGAATTCCAGGGCAGGAGGAACAGGATTAGGCCTTTCTATTGTCAAAGGTTTCACTGAAGCCCAGGGTGGAATTGTTAAGGCAGAGAACAGGAAAAACGGAGGGGCAATCATTTCGGTAATCATCCCATCGGCCGGGCTGGCCATAGAAGAAGAGAATAAACAGGAGGAAGAATGATAAACCAGGGAACAATACTGGTCATTGATGATGAGTTGCAGATCAGGCGCCTGCTCGAAATCACCTTGTCGGCGAACGGGTACCATGTGGTGGAAGCATCCACAGGTAAAGAAGGTATTAGCCTGGCAGCCTCTGTTAACCCTGATCTTGTAATTCTCGACCTCGGGCTTCCCGATGCCGACGGCCTGGAAATATTGCAACGATTTAGAGAATGGATGGATAAACCGGTGATCATCCTTTCGGTCAGGAATTCCGAAGACGACATAGTAAGAGCGCTTGATCAAGGGGCTAACGATTATCTAACAAAGCCATTCAGAACCGGAGAGTTACTGGCAAGGATAAGAGTGGCCATGCGTCATACGGGGGAAGAAAAGGAGGACCCCGTACTTCAGTTCGGAGAGATTGTCGTTGACCTCGTCAATCATACTGTCAGAAAATGCGGGGTCCTGGTGAAACTTACTACAATCGAGTATAACCTGTTTGTCCTGATGGCAAAAAATGAAGGCAGAGTGCTTACCCATCAGTATATCCTCAAGCAAATCTGGGGTATGGCATATACTGAACAAACCCAGTACCTCAGGGTTTTTATGGCCCAGCTCAGGAAAAAACTTGAGGACGATGCTGCTCACCCAGTACTTTTCAATACCGAGTCGGGGATTGGTTACAGGTTCGGGTCTTAATAAACCCCGCAGTGCAAGCTGTTTGATTTATACCAGCCTTAACCTTGTGCAGGTTATTCTTTGACCAGTTTACCACTGACAGATGTCTTATCGTTGGTCAGCCTGAAATAATAAATCCCTGAAGGTTTTCCGTTGAAGTCGATCTGCACTTTCTGTTCAGAAACCTGGCGGCTTAGAATTTCTTTACCCTCGGTATTGACTATCGAAAGGGTTGCAGTTCCTGAGAATTCGGGGAATTCAATAGTAAACTGACCTTTTACAGGGTTCGGACAGATCTTGTAACTTCCGCTTCCTGCCAGTACATTGTTAATGCCGACTGCACCCCCGTTGATGGTTTTCAAGATCAGGCCCGAATCACCGACAATATAACCGAGTCCAATTGCCGGAAAATGAACGCCCTGTAATGCAAGTGCGGTTCCGGAACTCTGAACTGTCCAGCCGGTGCCTGAATCTTCGGTTTTCAGTATCAATGATTCGGCGCCGGTATTTTTAGCACCAATTACAGTCCCTGTAGTGAGATTATTGAAAAACACCTGGTAAATGTTCTGTATTGTACCCGTATTCAAGGATGCCCAGGTATATCCACCGTCGGTTGATTTTATAACTGTTCCGCGATAGCCTGCTGCATAAGCTGTTACACCATCCGGAAAACAGATAGATGCAAGGTGAAACTGGGTTCCCGATGTCTGCATGGCCCAGGTCGTCCCACCATTGGATGTCGCCAGCACCGTTCCTGACCATCCAACCGCAACACCTGTTGTGGGTGTGGTGAAGGCCAAAGAAAGCAGGGAGTTAGTGGTATTGGTCGTTTGCATGTTCCATGTAGTACCACCGTCTGTCGTTTTTGCAATCAGGCCGCCTGAACCTGCAATATATCCAATATTGATATTCACAAAATACACGCAGTTCAGGTTATAAAACATGTTGAATAAATACTGGGATGACCAGGTTTGGCCCCCATTGGTTGTTTTAAGATATAAACCGCTTCCGCCTACTGCATAACCAGTATCGGCATTCACGAACCTGACACTTTGAAGGTAATTGCCTGCGACATCATAATAGGCAGTCCAGGAAGTTCCGCCATTCGTTGTTTTCAGAATAACCGCCGAGTCACCAACGGCATAACCCTTATCCAGGTCGGTAAAATAAACTGAGTGAAGGCTCTGTTTTACTCCTGAGGACTGCGGAATCCATTGACCCATCGCGGTTCCTGTTACAAGCAATACTAACATTAAGGAACAAATTGATTTCATAGTA
>CAIJYT010000066.1 GCA_903824935.1 uncultured Bacteroidales bacterium
ATTGATATATGTCAATCGTTTTGTGGCTACATAGCCTGTTTAAGGAGGAAAAAAAACTGAAATTATTCAATCACATATCGTAACTTCACCATGTAATGTAATTGAATGTACTTTTAGCTTTGCATACCAATTCAAATCCCTGAAAATTTTCACAGGATTTCTGGTTTTTAATTCAAAATTCAAGTTCAATCAGGCAACAATAAATTTCTGCAAAGAATGGATAAAAAGGACAACAACTCTTCCAGAAGAAAGTTTTTGAGACTCGGCCTTGTAGCAGGCGCCACAGCCCTGATAGGGGGAGGCGGAAAAGTTTTATCTGCGGTTTCAAACCCTGAACCAGCCTCAAAGGAAACAGGGGAAAAAGTGAAACTTTTATCTCCCGACGGCACCCTTGTCGAGGTAGATAAAGGTCATTGCCACTCCTGTCCGGCAACAGGAAAGGAAGCCCGCCAGGGGATTCCCAACAAGAAAATGGTCATGGTGGTTGACCTTGCGCGCTGCCGCAATGCCAGGAAATGCCTTGATGGCTGCCAGAGCATGCATCATCTTCCCCAGGACATCCAGTGGATCAAATTCTTTCTTCTCAGGGACAGCAAAGACACTTCCCCCTACTGGTTTCCCAAGCCCTGTTTCCAGTGCAACAACCCTCCCTGTGTTAAGGTTTGCCCGGTTGGCGCCACTTTCAAGCGCACCGACGGGATTGTGCTGATCGACAATGACCGTTGTATAGGATGTAAGTTCTGTATGGCTGCATGCCCTTATTCTTCAAGGGTTTTCAATTGGGGAAAACCCGAACAGGCTGCTCTTCCCGATGGAAAGAAATATTCGCCCGAAACGAGCTGGCCACAGAAAGTAGGCACGGTGGGCAAATGCGACTTCTGTCCCGACATGGTACGCCAGGGCATACTCCCGTCGTGCGTCACCTCATGTCCCAACGGCGTGTATTTCTATGGCGACAAGAATGAAGACACTGTGACCAACGGAACTGAAACAGTAAGGTTCAGCGAACTTGTACAGCAAAGGTCTGCTTACCGTTATATGGAAGAACTGGGAACCGAACCGGGCGTTTACTACCTCCCGCCTGTGAACCGCCTCTTTGATTACAAAGTGGGATTTCAGGACCTGAAGCCCGAGGAAGTTGATTTATACAAGAAAGAAGCCAATATATCCGAATAAACCCATACAGCATGGAATACAACAGCAAAACATACAGAAATTATGAGGATTTCAAGCCCCAGCTTGAGTCTATAGGCAAGTACGGCTATATTTTCATCACCACCATGGTACTCATCATACTCTGGGGGGTATATGCTTTGTACAAGCAGTTTAGCGTAGGCCAGATTGAGACCGGGATGCGTGATTATGTAATTTGGGGGATATACGACGCCAATTTCATTTTCTTCATCGGGATCAGTTACGCAGGCGCCCTTATTTCAGGTATACTTCACCTGCTCAGGGTCGAATGGAGGCATCCTATTTTAAGAATGGCCGAAACGATAACCGTGGTCTCAACCATGATAGGCCCGAGTTATATTTTCCTCAGCATGGGCAGGCTTGAAAGAGTATGGCATATCCTTGTCTACGGAAGGATTCAG
>CAIJYT010000067.1 GCA_903824935.1 uncultured Bacteroidales bacterium
AGTAAGTGAACGACGAAGGGCCTTTTTTGATGAACTGTTTCAAAAAATTGAAAATATAACTCCTAAGTCGAAATTTTTGTTGAAGAAAAAGTTCCTAATGAATTAATCAGGTTTATAATACTCTCGGCTTCCACCGGGACGAACTTCTTTATTTTTCACTCGGACAGCACCTTTCGGCAGGTTACGCTTCAGTACCCCCTTTCATAGGCTTCATGGCCTGGATCATGATCAATACACTTGGCTATTCCTTGCTTTCGGCAAGATTACTTCCTATGCTGCTGAGCGGGGTGATGGTTTTTATAGTCGCCCTTATCTCCAGGGAGCTCAAAGGAAAGACCTATGCCCAGGTCCTTTCGTCTATTGCCTTTATTGTAAGCCCTTTCAACCTCAGGACATATTTCCTGTTCATGCCGGTTTTCCTGGACTGCTTCTTCTGGAGCCTCATCATACTGTTAATCCTGAAATGGATCAACACAAAGGATGATCGTTACCTTCTCATGCTCGGGCTCGCAGCAGGACTTGGAATGCTTAACAAGTACCTCATTGCCGTTGAATTCTTTGCCATCCTGGCAGTATTCCTCTTTTCGGCACAGCGTGAGATCTTTACGACAAAATATTTTTGGTTCGCCATCCTCATCGCACTTCTTTTTTTCAGCCCAAACCTCATCTGGCAGCTTAAAAACAACCTGCCTGTCCTTACTCATATGCAGGCACTTCATGACAGCCAGCTGGTCCATGTGAGCAGGATCTCATTCTTCACCGACCAGATGTTCATAGTCTGCATGGCTGTGTTCCTTGTAATACCAGGACTGATTTATACCCTCACCTCCAAATCAATGAAACCTTACCGCCCCCTGCTGATCGCCAGCCTGCTGGTATTACTGATCCTGGTTTTACTGAGAGGGAAAAGTTATTACACTCTCGGCCTGTATCCCTTCTGGATAGCAGCAGGCGGGGTCTTCTGGGAAAGCAGGATAAAGCGCCTGGCAATAAAAATTGCATTGCCCCTCTTTATTGTTTTGCTCACACTACCTGTCCTGCCTTATGGCTTGCCTGTTTTTAAACCAGCCAGACTTGTTGAGTATTTTGCAGGAGCCAGGAAGTCCACTGGTTTTGATGCGGCTCTCCGCTGGGAAACCGGACGTATACATACACTGCCCCAGGATTATGCCGATATGCTTGGATGGGATGAGATAGCGGGAATTACAGCAAAGGCATACGAGCAGGTAAGTGACAAAACGGCTTGCATGATATATGCCGAAAACTATGGTGAAGCGGGGGCCGTGATGGTGCTTGGTAAAAAATATGGCCTTCCTGAACCCGTCTGCTTCTCGGAAAGCTTCTGGTACTGGTTCCCGAGAAATCCCTCACACGAGATCACCGAAATGATCTATATCAATGATGAACTTGGGGATGATATAAACAGTTTATTTGCTGATTGCAAAAAGGTCGGGCAGGTTCAGGATACCCTCGCGAGGGAATACGGCACTGAAGTATGGCTTTGTAAAAACCCAAGGTCAAGTTTCAATGAGTTCTGGAAGCAGAGAACTCCCCTTGTCACCAATCCTTTCCACCATTAGGGTATGCAGCCTCAGGGTTTCAGATTCTCTTAATTCACTGTTGCTTTGTGCTCAGGGCTCACGCTTTCTCAGCATTACGGCAAGGTATGTGCTGAATACCAGTGTCATCACGAGCTGGATTAGCAAGGGTGTGGCAACCAGGCTGGTATCCATTACCGCCAGCCGTATCAGTGTGAATTTCATCAGGTAATAAACGGCCTTGCTCAGCACTATACTCAGGAAAATTGCCGGAAAAACATTTTTCATCCTGCCTGCCAGCAGGTAGAACAGGAAGACATTCAGCGATAGCTCCATCCCGATCAGGAACATTTTGGCAAATACCGGGTGCCCAGAAATGATAAAGGAAAAGAGAGGCATTGAGAGAGCCAGTATGTAACTGTTCCTTTTACTGGTATGAACCAGGGCCAGGACCAGCATAAGCCGCATGGGTTCGATAAGGTATACAGGCAGGCTGAGCAAATGCGACAAGCTCGGAACCAGGTAAATAAAGGCCAGGGCTGACATGTCGATCAGTATCCCTGTCAAAGGGATGCGTTGAAAAATGGATTCAGCTTGTGTCTTCATATTCTATTTTTTAGCGACTTTGAATTCTGCGGATGAGTTTGGCCCGTAAACCTTCATGAGGTATAAGCCATTTTCAAGATGATCGAGGCGGATTGTGTTCATCTCCTGCCCTGCGTAACCCTGTAACCTTATTCTACCCGATAAGTCGGTAAGCTGGTACTTAAGTCCCTTACCTTCCGGATTGGCAATGTGAATGCAGCTGACAGCCGGATTTGGGTATACCGATACATTGAGGTCCGGGGGATTGCTGTTTATGCCTGTATGTGTCTCATGGGCCTTGTATAGTTCAATCCCATACCCGGTCCCAAGGTTACGTGTATACTGTTTATGTAAAGAGTCGTTCCAGTGTTCATGTACCCCGAGCGAAGCGATCAGCACCCCGTCATTGTCAGGATCATAAGTGATGCCTGCAGGCCAGAGCGAAGAATCAGCGGCCTGGTGAAGGTAGTCGTCAACCCCGTACCAGTTCGGCCGGCTGGTTGCGAAAGTAGGACCGTTATATTCGGTACGAAGGAAATCATGGCAAACCGATTCAATGGCAACAGGGTCGAGCGACATGAACAGGGATGAGCACCATCCGTTGTTGAAAGGTGGCGATTGCCATTTTCCTGGCACACCCCCTGCATCATCCGAAGGATAGAGACCGTCGATGATGAAGACCAGGGTTTTCAGGCCGAGCTGTTTGTGCTCCATGATGTCAACCTGTACACGGTACAGCCCGTAACCCACCCGTACAGGAGCATCCGCACTGTCAAACAATCCCTTGTGCAGATGCAGAGCCCACTCTCGCGTAAATGAACCGAAATGGTTTTTTGCGCAAAGGGTTATCCCTCCCGTGCTATGGGCTTTCATGGCAGGGATGTTGATCAGGTAAGCTATAGAATCATAAAGAGTGAAAAGCTTGTCGGTCACCGCATCGGGCATTACGCTGCCGTGGTCCGACCAGAATACCCTGTCGGTAGCAGTCACTGCAACCGGCGTACGTCCCAGTCCTGTTATGTCTATTTCCGTGTGGATGAGATTGTCCCCAAGCACATGCACTCCCGGGAATTCAGTATGCCAGAGATCGTAAAACTCCTTGTATATATTCCTCGCAGGGTCGCCCACATAGATCACACCCTGGGGGACTCCGGCTTCGTTAACCAACTGCCTGAGAACCGAAAGCACAATGTATGGATTGGTTTCAGATGCAAAACTGTTGATTGCCAGGTGGTCGGTTCGGCTAAGGTCAGCATTGAACCTGCCTGAAGAAAGCCCTCCCCAGGCCGTAGTTGCGTTGACTTTTATAAGGATCTTCTGCCCGGATGAATATCCTGACCAGCCATGGCCATGGTTGTAATTGAAATACCTGAACATGGTGTCCCATGCCTTTGCAACATCCTTGGTCCCGGTAAGGGCCAGCACTGATTTCACCATCATGCTGTCGATGACCTGGCTGTTGCTGTTCTTTGCCATGAACCATGCGTCGTCACCCGCGTCGATCACTCCATTTTCGTTGGAAGTATTGGAACATGCAGGGTTTGTGGCAGCGGTATCCCACATCCAGACAACCCGCCCCGGGAAGATCCCTTTGGCAACACCTATAGGCGCATTCGGCGTAAAGTAGTTAACTCCCGGTATTCTTCGGGAAGCCCTTGACACAGCCGGCCATTGAACCACTGTAAAAAGAAAAAGAACCGCTGCCCCCACAAGGCAGAAAGATGCAATGAAATAACTTGATTTACGGATTGAAAGCCTGAAACCCCTGAAAGCCGCTATCGATCCACCGAGGCTCAGCAGGTAGATGACAAATGCCGACATAAAGGGCGCCGTTGCTTTCATGCAGGGATACGTCGCCCGGCTTGGCTTTGGAATCACCCTAACCAGAAACCAAAGGGTTGCCAGGAACCCTATTGCAAGTAAAACAACCTTTGGGGAAACTTTAAGCGACCTAAGCCTTTTTATGGCTTTTTGAAACTTACGAGGTAAGTAAGGTAAAGGATTATACATAACAAGACGTTTAAACAACAATTCCTGAATGCGGCGAGTCATAAAGGTACAAAAAAATATTATCTGCGGATTTGTTCATCCCGGTATTAAAAAATTCGTTTGTTATTTCAAGTGAATCCGCTTGGTTACCATTGGAAAATCTTTCTACTTTTGCATCTTGCATCTTGCATCTTGCATCCCGCATCTTGAACAGCAAATCTTAAACTATGGAAAAAATACTCGTCATCGGATGTTCAGGCCAGATAGGTTCTGAACTCACACTTGAACTGCGCAAAATTTACGGGAACTCTAACGTCATCGCCACTGACATTCGTCCTGCCCCTGCAGAGATCAGCGAAAGCGGGCCCTTTGAGATCCTCGATGTACTGGATGCATCGAAACTTCAACTCATTTGCGAACATGAAAAGGTCACACAGGTCTACCATCTTGCCGCCATACTATCGGGGAATGCCGAAAAACGCCCCATGCCTTCCTGGGATATCAACATGCGCAGCCTGTTCAACGTGCTTGAGATCGCCAAGGAGATCAAATTAAAAAGGATCTTCTGGCCGAGTTCCATCGCGGTTTTCGGACCCACGACCCCTCGTTACAATACTCCTCAGTACACTGTCATGGAACCGAATACTGTGTATGGCATCTCCAAGCTTGCCGGCGAACGCTGGATAGAATATTATTTCAATAAATACGGGGTTGACACACGCAGTCTTCGTTACCCGGGATTGATCAGCTACAAGACTGAAGCTGGCGGAGGCACAACAGACTACGCTGTCGAGATCTTCTACGAGGCCATCCGCCATCATAAATATGAATGTTTCCTCGGCCCCGATTCAGCCCTGCCCATGATGTTCATGAGTGATGCGATCAAAGCCACCATAGATGTGATGGAAGCCGATGCTTCGAAGTTATCCCTGCGCTCAAGTTACAATGTGGCAGGCATCTGCTTCGACCCCAAGACCATTGCAGCCGAGATAAAGAAACATATCCCCGATTTTGAGATCACTTACAAACCCGATTTCCGCCAGGCGATCGCCGATTCGTGGCCTGCATGCATTGACGACAGCGTAGCCCGTAAGGACTGGGGACTCGACTATGTTTACGACCTTGAAAAGATGACGAATCTCATGCTCGAAGAGATAGGGAAAAAGCTGAAAAAATAACAGGGCTCAAGTCCCTGAATTACAAATAATACCTGACCATAGGCCGGTTTGGCGAGGTTCTGTCAACAATTTTAAACCCCGCCCTTTCAAAGGATTTATACAACCCTATCCATGCAAACGAATCGGGCAGTCTCTCGGTGGTCGGGATTGTTGGATAAGCCTCGATGATCTTTATGCCTTGCTTCCTGGCGCACTCAACCACACCCTTAAGCAAAGCAACGGATACTCCGTAATTCCTGAAATCCTTATGGATGAACATGCAGGGAATCGACCATACCGCTTTGTCATCTATCGGCTTATGAACCCTCGACTTTCCGAGCTTTATAAAGTCCTCCCTCGGCGCAAACGCAGCCCAGGCAATGGCCATACCTTCGCAAACTGCAAGAATGCCCGCAGGCCTTCCGGCCTCAACGATCTCCTTCATAGCCAGCCTGTTGCCATCTTCTGATTTACCTTCCCTGAATTCAGCAGGCGAAAGCCTGTAATACATGCACCAGCAATTCCCGCAAGCCCCTTTCGGGCCGAAGAGTTGTTCGAACTTTCCCCAGTTCTTGGTGCTTAGGGATTCAAAGGTTAACTCAAGGTCAGTTGACATAGGCCGGATTCCATTTTATGATCTTCATCTTACTATTCCTGTGATTTTTACGTTCAAGCCGCATCCCTGCAACAAAATATAAAACATGCAAATATTCAAACCTGCAGGTCCTGAAATTCAAAATTGACGGGCATAAGTCATCCCAAATGTAAGAAAAGGATAAAGACTGATCTGAATACAATATGAAACAATCAAAATCTGAAATTGATAAAAATCTTAAAAAGATTCGTGATTGGTATAGTAGAATGAAGGATAGCGCATTAATATTGAGGCTTTTTTATATACAGCCGACCGAAACCAATCAATTGTTCCGCAGATAAACATCCAAGCTGTTTCCGATTTTCGGAATTATTTCCACCCTTTTGTCCGATTTTCGGAACAATAATTTCCGAAAATTGTCCATCATTGCCAGGATATTATTAAAATAATATTCATATTTTTTCAAAGATGTAATTTTAATAGATGTGAATTGTACACTATAATAGATATACAAAATAAATCTTATGAGAAAGTATCTACTATTGATTTTTTCTATTGGCATAAACTGTATTTATGCTCAATGTCCAGATTGGCAGGCTCGAAATTCTGACCCACAATCCATCCCAACACAATCAACCTTTAGCGGAAATTCTACCGGATGGATTATCAACCCTGAAACTTCTGATGAGTTTCACGAAAACTCTATTGATCTATTAAAATGGTCAGTTAAGGACCAGGTTTGCCACGGATCAAGTGAGTTGTCATTTTATAGAACTTATAATGTGTCAAAGGATACCGGCAGATTATTGATAGGTTTTCAACGAGAACAGGTGGCTATTGAATGCGGAGGTTATGTTCAACAATATTCTGCGGGATGGGTTGAGTTGAATAACCCGGTTCATTATGGGTACATTGAAGTCAAGCATAA
This sequence comes from uncultured Bacteroidales bacterium, assembly GCA_903824935.1. Taxonomy (GTDB): domain Bacteria; phylum Bacteroidota; class Bacteroidia; order Bacteroidales; family FEN-979; genus CAIRDP01. The sequence continues at coordinate 6,793 of CAIJYT010000067.1, forward strand.
ATTACCCACAGATCTTAACCTGGTTCCATGCTTTTGGTTGTGGGGAGCGATTCCTGAATTAGGTAAATGCGACGAAATTGATGTTGGTGAATATATCTTTGGACACATTACTGACCATACCTTAAATTATAATCTTTACCGGGAATATCAGGCATATGATTCAAAACAGCTTGCATTTAAAGAATTCACATCTTCATTGACAGGGCAGGATATAGTATATGCGGTTGAATGGTTTCCAAACGAGATCAATTTTTATATTAATGGTCAGGTAGTTCAGTGCAATAAATATACAACTGATATGAGGCTTGTCAGTCCGGCCGGATATAAACCGATAAGTGAATACACCTGTACAAATTTCACCAATATGATTGCCCAAAAGTTACAACTATCCTTTACAGTTATGGGTAATACTAATAATTTTTCGCAACATTACGAGGTAGATTATGTCAGGTCATATAAACTCTAGCAAGGAATTAATGGATTATATTGGCCTTCGACCATTGGAGTTTCAGATCCAAATATTTCAAAAGCTCATAGAGATATTCAATTAGGTGGTGACAATAATCATCTCGGATATTTCCCTTCAGGAACAAAAATAAATTTCTGGGCAACCAATTCAATTACCTTGGATAAAGGCGTTGAGATTCCATCCGGTGACGGTATCACGTTCAGGATTGTTCAGACAGATCCTGATTGTTATATTTCAAAAAACACTTTTAATAACGAATAATATAAGGAGGTCAAGATGAAAACAAGAAAAATTTTAACATTTGGGTTACTATTTTTATTAACAACAACACAGTGTCAGATCAAGATCTTTAACGATAACTGGATTTCGATTGGTTCGTTACAAAAAGGAGGCTTTGGCATACAACTAGGTAATGGTCAAGTAACTTATTTTAATCCAAGTGTATATGGTCAATATACCTGGATGAATATGTCAAATAGTACCGATGCAGAAGCTAAGAATTGGATTGTGAATTGGAATAATTCACATACATTTTTCGTTTACGGTAATGGTTGGGTTTATTCAAGAGGGCAATGTATTGGATCGGATTCAGCCTTTAAAACCAATATTAGTGAAATTGAAAGTCCTCTGGAAAAGGTGCTTAAGTTGCGGGGCATATTATACAATGCCGTCAAACCTGTTAAAATCTCGGATAGCCTGAAAATATTGGACAATAAAGGAGTTTGGCGTACGATCGCGACAGGCCAGGTCCCTTATCTTGACAGTACGCAATTTAAAACAGAGGTACTCCATAGGTTATTGAAAGAACAGACAATGAAACATCTCGGTGTAATTGCTCAGGAAATGGAGAAGGTGGTTCCCGAGGCTGTCCGGATGATGCCTGATGGCACCTTGTCTGTTGAATATTACGGTTTAATTGGTTTACTCATTGAAGCAATAAAAGAGCAACAACATCTTATCGAAAGTTGCCTTGCAAATTCTGAAAAATCGTTGAAGAGCGGAACGGATTTGGAGGAAAATGTTTCCTTCCTGTTTCAGAATATCCCTAATCCGTTCAGTAAGAATACATCATAAAATACCGTATTTCTTCTGAGGCTAAAGCGGCTTCAATTTTAATATTTGATATGCAGGGCTTGCTTCTAAAAACATATAATAGTTTAACCCAAAATGGAGAAATCCAAATAAATGGTTATGATCTCAAACCAGGAATGTACCTTTATAGTTTAATTGTAGATGGTTCAGAGGCTG
>CAIJYT010000068.1 GCA_903824935.1 uncultured Bacteroidales bacterium
ATCTTTCGGTCTCCTCGGTGGAATCCCTGCTGTTCAGGGCGAAGCAAAAGCTGAGGGAGTTGCTTGGCGATTATTATGAAAAAAACATCAGATAAGCGCAAGTTTTAATATAATAAATCATCAAAAGTGTATGAAAACAAAGAAAGAATGGGTTGACAAAGCGATGGAAAGCCTCAACGGGGCCGGTCGCGCTGAATTAAACCCCTTCGTAAGGGAGAGGATTCTGCAGGGACTTTCTGAGCCGGTTACGGAACAGGCCACAGTAAAACCCGGCCTGGTATGGAAGATCGCTGCCGTTATCCTCCTGCTGATCAGCCTGAATGTTTTTACCATTGTATATTACAACAGGTCATCGGGCAGCAGCAGTAATCCTGCCAGGTCCGTTGCAAGTGAATATTTCTCATACATCGATCATTATAATCTCTGAGCCATGAAAAATGGAAAAATATACAAGCTGATCATCGCGGCCCTCCTGGTCCTTAACCTTTGCACCCTTGCTTTTATGTGGTTTAACAGGCCGGGCAGGGACAGGATGGGAAGACATGAGGGAGAAGCCGCTTCATTCCTTGTGAAGGAACTGGGATTATCCGCTGAACAGCAGAAGGAATACCAACAGCTGAGGCATGAACACAGGGAGATCCTGAACAAACTAACTGAACAGGACAAAGTACTTCATCAGCAATTTTTCGAACTGTTGTTAATGGAAGTTCCTGATACCGCCAAAGTGCAGCTATTTGCAAATGTAATAGCGATGAACAGAAATCAGATGGAACTGGTTACCTATGATCATTTCTCAAGGATCAACAAGATCCTTACTCCTGACCAGCAAAAAAAATTCAAACTTATTTTTAAGGATGTGCTGAAAATGGTATTGCCACCTCCGCCTCAGCCACCGTCTCCTCCACCACCGGGGAACTTGCCTCCTCCTCCTCCGGCACCTGGAAACTAAACACAAAGTCCTTACTGAATCAAGATAATTAACCCAACACCTACAATTATGAAAACTGAAATCTGCATGATCAACCACATCGCTCTTATGCTGATTTTCGGTTTGCTGATGATCACAACTTATGCACAGGACAAACAGCAGTCCAAATCCAATCCAGACAACATTCCAACGAGGCAGTAATTTATAATCGATAAAATGAAAAGAATGCGCATTATCAGGGCCCTGGTCACGGGTTGCTTTATTCTCATGGCCGTTATCACGGTTTACAGCCAGACCCATCCCTATACCATAGTCGGGACAGGGGTAACCAAATGTTATGGCAACAATGCAGAGATCACCTGTCCCACGAATCCCTCCGACTCGTTTTACGGGCAGAACCAGGGAATCACACCTTCATACCAGGATAACGGGAACGGGACAATCACTGACCTGAATACCGGGCTGATGTGGATCAAGGCCAGGGGATCAAAAACCACCTGGGACTCTACCTTTCTCAAGGCATCTCAATGCAGTACCGGGGGCTATAACGACTGGAGGATTCCCACCATAAAGGAGCTGTATTCACTCATCAATTTCAACGGGAAATCGGGCCCGACCGCAGCCCAGTGCATTCCCTATATTGATACCAATTACTTTGGCTGGACCACAGGCAACACGGCCATTGGTGAAAGGGTCATCGATGCCCAGGACTGGTCGGCGACAAAATATAAAGGCCTTACCATGCTGGCCGATTCGACTGTGTTCGGAGTGAACTTCGTTGACGGGCGCATCAAGGGCTATCCCCAGTACCAGCCTGGCACGGGGAATACGGTGAAGTATAAGCTATATATTCGTTTTGTAAGGGGAAACACCAATTACGGTATCAATAATTTTCATGACAACGGTGACGGTACCATCACTGATAATGCAACCGGTCTGATGTGGATGACTGACGACAGCGGCAGCGGCATGAACTGGAAGGCGGCCCTGGCCTATGCGCAGAATAGCAACACCCAGAATTACCTGGGGTATAACGACTGGAGGCTTCCCCATGCCAAGGAATTGCATAGCATAGTGGATTACGCCCGCTGCAAGGATTATACGAATTCGTCCGCAATCGATCCTGTGTTCAGCTGCACCCAGCTCAGCGATGAAGGGGGAAATATAAACTGGCCGTTCTATTGGACAAACACTACCCATCTTGACAATATGGGAGGAGTGTATGTTGCTTTTGGTGAAGCCTTAGGCTGGATGAATATGCCCCCTACCGCTACCTATTACACCCTTGAGGATGTGCATGGAGCAGGGGCTCAGCGCAGTGACCCGAAAAACGGCAGCCCGACAGATTATTTTCTTGGCTATGACCAGCAGGGTCACCCTGTTTATGGCCGTGGCCCGCAGGGTGACGTCATCCGTATCAACAATTTCGTGAGGTTGGTCCGCGACGCTTCCACAACCGCAGTCAATGAGAACAATAATGATCAAGGCCTCAACATTTATCCAAATCCTGCTTCGGACCTTTGCACTATTTCGCTGGGCAGGGTTTATTCCACTGTCCATATTTCAATCTTTAACGCGCTTGGCCTTAAGGTCAGGGATCTTCGTTTTACCAACACTAATGCTGCAGACCTGGATCTTACCGGCCTTACATCCGGTATATTAAGTGTCAATGTGGCTTTTGACGGCGCCCTGGTAAAACTTAAGATAATAAAGCTCTAAAGAGACCCCGCATACAAGCCACGGTATAATTTGAAACATCCCGGAAACGTCTGCAGTATGTCCGTTTCACAGACCTGGTTTCGCTGATAAAATTCCCGGTTCCGGTATAATAAACCCCTGCCTGATTGAACATATTTGCCCAAACTCCGGTTGTGGTTTATGTTTGCTGAAGAATTTCCAATTATATCATAACCAAACCCGGAGCAATGAAACAATTCGACCCTGAAGCATGAAAATCCATTCTTAATCACTACTAAAAACAGGGTGTTATGAAAACAACAGAAGTAAATTACAGGAAAAACCCGAACAGCGCAACGATTGCCAGGTTCCGGGTCACAATGATCAAAGTTATGAAAACAAGATTCTTCGGAATTTTATCAGTGATCATGTTCATCGTATTAACAACGGTCTTTGCACAGTGCAAGAAGACCGACGAAACCTCAACCTCTGCAGAGGCAGGTTCAATCATTAATACCGACCAGTATACCATCACCCAGGCCATATCGGATGAGGCCCAGAGGAATACCATTGCTTTTGACGGACTGGCATTTCTGACAGGCTGCCTCGGTTCACAGTCATTCCTGCCCCCGGGCAAGGTGGCTGACTACAGCGGTTTCCAGTGCCTTCGCGACAATGACCCAACAAAGCTCGGGCATAATACCAGCTTCGTCACCATCATTGCTTTCAATGTGCTGCATATCCTGACCACCGACCAGGTCAATATGTATGTGGAAAGGGCCCAGAACCAGATTGAGCAGATCAACGCTTTTGCCTATAAACGCTATCCACTGCTCAAGGCATTCAGGAGGCTGAAAGAGGGCGATATCCCATCGGGCGCCACCGGGCTGAACGAGGATGCGGTTTTAAGCTACTTCTCCGGTTTATACACTCTCGACGGGCAGATCAGCTACGACAGGGCCAGGCTTTTCGGCAGGGTGATAGGGTCATTTACAAGCGAACAGAAAGCGAAAATGGATGCCCTTAAGGCGCTCAACGGGGTGGCTCACTGGGACAGCACCCTTTCAAATCCCCTGCAGGGACTGAACCTTCCCCAGGATGTCAATGTGGCCGTGATGACTTATGCAAGCGAAATGTATGCATGGTACGCAGGCTCAGTCACATCCGACACCTACTTCTGCCCCGAGAGGCATGGAACATATTTCGGTTCATTTTACCTGAAAGACTGGCCGGCCATGGGAAATCCCAATTACACCATCGATGAGACCCTCACGGCTAATGCCGGCCAGAATTTTCTTTCCATACTTACCACCGCACAGGCCGACCTCGTGAAAGGTATAGTTGACCAGCAGCGGAGCGCCCTGATGGAACTCGTAAACAAGCGGGAAGCCATCTCTTCCGAGCTGAGAAAGTTCCTGGCATCCGGACCAGCCGATTCATCCACAGTGATTGCCCTTTCGCAGAGGTATGGAGAGCTGGACGGTGAACTCAGCTACTATTATGCAACTACCTTCACCCAGGTATGGAACAGCCTTTCAACTGACCAGAAAACAAAACTGACACAGCTGGCTTCCCAACTTGGGTATGTGGCTCCAGGTGGCGGCTTCCTGTATTCACAGCCCATTGACATGCCAACAATAGAGAATACTGATTTTATGTTCAAATAATAAACCGGCATTATGAAAACCTTAAGTTCAACAGTAAAACAAAAAGCCATGATGATTGGCTTTACGCTAACCTTGCTTCTCCCGGCAATAATATTCTGCCAGGACAAGCAGAATCCCCCTCAAAAGCCTCAGCAGAAGGTCCAGGCCATAACTCCCGAACAGGCTTCAACCATTAAAAAGATCCTGTCGAAGTATAATGCCTCCACTTTGACTGCTGCAGATGCCAAAGCCATCATGGAGCAGTTCAGGCAGGCAGGGATACATGCAGGACCCGAGACCAACGATTTCATCAAGGCTGCCGGTTTCGATCCTGAGAAGCTGAAATCCCTTGCACCTCCTCCCGATGCCGGGAACCAGGGAAGTCCCAATCCACCTACATCAGAAGAAAGAATGAAGAATACGGAGGCCAATGTGATCAAGCCTCTCGGGCTCAACGCTTCCCAAAACGAGGTGGTGACAAAGGCTTACAAGGAGTTCTTTGCAGATACAGAGGCACTGATGAAAACCCAGGGAAATGCTTCAGGGCCGCCCGACAAGGCTAAGGTTGAACCCCTCAGGCAGAAAAGGGATGATAAGATAAAGAAGGTACTCACAGCCGAACAGTTTCAAAAATACCAGGACCTTGAAAGGGCAAACCACCCACACGGAGGCAATGAGCAAGGTCCGAAACAGAAATAAAAATATCTTTGTTGTGGAAACCCGGGGAAAATATAAACGTGACAGGATGAATATCCAAAGCAGGACCATTAAATATACTGAACTGGCTCTGATCATCTTCGTTTGGATGGTCCTGCTTATGACCCCGGTTCTGTTCAGGGAGGACAACAACAAACCCATTATTGGAAGCGTGCTGAACCAGCTTGAGATCCTGGTTCCCCTATCGGTTCTGTTCCTGGTCAATCGTTTTGTTTTTGTGCCCGGATTGCTTTTCAGGGGTAAACCTGTATTATTTATTTTCTCTGTCCTGGGAGTCATCCTCCTGCTTGCTGTAGGTTCATATATCTATGATACTAAGATCAAACAGTACCCTCCTTCAAGGCCAGGTGAAGCAATGAACACGGGACCCCGGCAAAATCCTCCTCCTGACAGGGAAGGTGAACCGGGAAAGCCTCCTCCTCCTGACAGGGCTGCCGATGGAGACACCCCCCCGGGACCTGGTCTGGCTGCAAAGGACGACAGGCCTCCCCGGCCCGACCAGGCGAATGATAACGGAAGGCCGGCTCAGCAGGGTGGCCGGCAACCCAGGCCTGTTCCCCCTTTTGCCAACTTCCTGATATTCTCGGTCCTGATAGTCGGTTTCGATACCGGTTTGCTTTCGGGCCTCCGCTGGATAGCCGCTGAAAACGAAAAAGTACGGCTGGAAAAAGAGAATGTGGCCACGCAGCTGACCCTGCTGCGGACCCAGGTCAGTCCACACTTCTTCATGAATACACTGAATAATATCCATGCACTTGTTGATTCGAATACTGAGGAAGCGAAGGAAGCCATCATCAAACTGTCGAAAATGATGAGGTACCTTCTTTACGAGACCGAAACAGAAAAGACTACCTTAAAAAAAGAAGTGGAATTCCTCGAAAGCTATATCAACCTGATGAAGCTCCGGTTCAGCGAGAAAGTCAGAATTACCCTGAACCTGCCAACGGTGGTCCCCGATGCATCACTTGCTCCCTTCCTCTTCACTTCATTCATCGAAAATGCATTTAAACACGGGATCAGTTACAAGAATGATTCGTTTATCATCATAGACCTGATCCCGGGGCAGGAACGTCTTTTATTTACTGTGAAAAACAGTAAAAACGATAATAAGAAGATCGTTGAATTTTCAGGCATTGGCATTGAAAATACACGTAAACGCCTCGATTTGCTTTACGGTGAAAAATACCACCTCGATATTATCGATAATGAAGATCTATTCACTGTGAATTTATCCGTCCCCATATGATCCGATGCATTGCAATAGATGACGAGCCACTGGCATTGCAGCAGATTGCCGGTTACATCAAGTCAACGCCCTTCCTTGATCTCCGGGGATTATGTGAAAGTGCATTGCAGGCCATTGAACTGCTCGAAAATACCGCTGTTGATCTTATGTTCGTCGACATCAACATGCCCGATCTCAATGGAATGGAATTCGTGAAGAACCTTGCAACCCCTCTCCTGGTTGTTTTTGTGACGGCCTATGGAGAGTATGCACTGGAAGGATTCCGGGTCGATGCTGTCGATTACCTTCTGAAACCGGTCAGTTATAAGGATTTCCTGAAATCGGCGAACAAGGCTAAAGCCTGGTTCGACGCCCTTCAGCAAAAACCTTCGGAAATAACAAGCAACAAGGAATTCCTGTTTATCAAATCGGAATACAAGATCCTCAGGATAAACTTTGACGATATAAAATACATAGAGGCCATGAGCGAGTATATCCGCATACACCTGCTCAGTTCCAAACCGGTAATGACTCAGCTGAGCATGAAAGCTATTGAAGAGCAATTGCCCGAAGACCGTTTTATGAGAGTGCACCGTTCATATATCATCAACCTTTCAAAGATCTCAGTTATTGAAAGGAACAGGATCATCTTCGACGGGAATGTATACATCCCGGTAAGTGAGCAGTACAAAAGCAAGTTCCAGAATTACATCGATAAAAATTTCCTGTCCTGAGCAAGCAATTCATTTCCGGGCCTTTAGGATAAGTTTGATAAGACAGGTACGATATCATTGAGTGCGATTACCAGGGAAAATTATCAGGGTAAAGCAAAAAATTTGTGTATAATTCTAAAATACAATTTCCCATTAATCCTGCCTATGCGAAAAGTAACCCTATCAGCAGTACTGCTATGTTCATTTCTTTTACACTTTCCTTTATCAGCCCAGAATTACAATATTATTTTAGGCCGGCCCACGGAATCCTCGGTAACCATCAGCATACTCTTTGACCTGTCGGCTGAAGTTTACTGGGAATATGGAACGCTTCCCGGCAGCTACACTTCATCAACCACCGCCCAGGGTGCCTTGACCAACACTCCTCTTGAAGCCGACCTGACGGGACTGGCACCCGATACCAGGTATTATTACCGGACAAGGTACCGGCCGGCAGGAACATCCGGCAATTTCCTGGCAGGTCCTGAATGTAGTTTCCACACCCAGAGGGCACCGGGAAACACCTTTACCTTCACCCTGGAGGCCGACGACCACCTCTACGACAAAAAGGGGGTGAAGAGCCTTTACAGGATATGTCTTGCCAACCAGGCAAAAGATAATCCTGACTTTATGATCGACCTGGGTGATATTTTCGGCGACGATCATTATCCCACGACCATCACCTCGCATGATCTTGACTCGCTTCACCTCAATTACCGCCCCCTTCTTGGCGCTATCTGTCATTCTGTACCTTTCTATGTATGCCTTGGAAACCATGAAGGCGAGAACGATTATTACATGGCCCAGGATCCCCCGAACAACCTTTGCATCTGGGCCACTCAATGGCGAAAATTCTATTATCCCAATCCCTTCCCCAACAGCTTTTACAGCGGGAATACCGACAATGAGCCCTACGGCATAGGCAATCCCGAGAATTATTACTCCTGGACCTGGGGAAATGCCCTGTTCGTTGTTCTGGATGTATACCGCAACGAATGCGACACTACCCCAAAACCAAAGAACTGGAACTGGTCGCTTGGTTTACCGCAGTATACATGGCTGAAGAATACCCTTGAAAATTCAAATGCGAAATTCAAGTTTGTATTTGCGCACCATACACGGGGGCAGGGCCGTGGTGGAATCAATACGGCGAGGTATTTTGAATGGGGTGGTTATGAAGCAGACTCCACAACCTACGATTTTGACAAAAAACGCCCGGGTTGGGGAAAGCCAATACACCAGTTGTTTATTGACAATGGTGTGAACATTTTCTTCCAGGGGCATGACCATCTTTATGCCCACGAGGAATTGGACGGGGTTACTTATAATGAAGTTCCGATCTCCTGCGATTCGACATATAATATAGGGATGCTGGCCAATGGGGGAGCTTATGTCGGGGATAAATATAATGGAGCAGGGCACGTGAGGGTAACGGTTTCTTCTTCCTGTGTGACTGTGGATTTCGTGAGAGCCTACCTCCCGGCCGATACCCTTAGCGGCGCACATCATAACAGGGAAGTGCCTTTCAGTTATACCATAGGAAACTGCCCTAACGGAGTCGTGAACCGTGATCCGGGAGCCGTGATCCGGGTGTATCCCAACCCAGCAAGAGACAAGGTGAATATTCTGTTGCCTGAAGGGAAAGGGCCTGCTGTGATCAGGCTGGTAAATATGCTTGGAGAGACTTTGTTAAGTACCATTTCAAACACGATTGATGTGAGCAGGTTCAATAACGGGATGTATTATTTAATGATCCATACTGCGGATTATGATATCAATAAAAAACTAATTATCTGCCGCTGAGAAAAAAGAGCATTCCACAGATAAAAACAGCCTGTATGTTGATTGTTTTTGCACAAGGTTTTGTTGTAAAATAAATTTGGAGCAACAATATAAACAAACACCAGATTATGAAAAAGATAATGCTGTTGACGGGACTTTTCCTTTTCTCGGTTTCACTGCTTGCGCAGGAATCTTTCATGGTAAAGACCGAAACCAGATATTGGGATCACAACAGGACCTATGCCGGGTATACTCTGTTCGGCACAAGGGGAACCACTTATCTTATAGATTTTGAAGGCCATGTTATACATACCTGGGCCTTAGGTACAAATCCCCGCTTTACCGAGGCAGGGACACTGCTTGATGCAGTGGGCGGCAACCCGAGCAACCAGAATCAATGGAAGGAACTTGACTGGAGCGGGAATGTGAAATGGCAATACACTGAGAGCCGCAGCAATTACCACGGGCATCATGATTTTGCAAAAATTTATAACACCAAGCTGGGAGATTCAACTTTCATATTCATTGCCAACAAGGATCTCACCGCCCAGCAATGCCTCGATGCCGGATGCGACGCGCAATATGACTACACCGGCTCTCAGATGGATGCTATTGTTGAAGTGAACCGGGCAGGGACTGTGATCTGGGAATGGTGGTTCTTTGACCATGTTGTCCAGGATATGTACCCGGCCAAACCCACCTATGGCGTCATTGCAAATACTCCCGGCAGGATCAACCTTAACATCCGCGGCAACCATGTTAAAAGCGACTGGCTGCACTGCAACTCCCTCGACTATAACCAGGACAAGGACCTGATTGTGCTCAATTCGGTTCACGGGGAATTTTATGTGGTGGATCATGGAAATACCTTCGTGGCCAATGACCCCGTTGCAAGCATCGCCCTGGCCGCAACCACTGCAGGAGATTTCAAGTACCGCTTCGGCGATCCCGCGAAATACAACCAGGGGGATCCACCTTCGGTTGAGGACAACTGGGAAAAAGCAACTGCCGGCAACAAGCAGATTGGCGGGGCACACGACATACAGTGGATAAGGCCGGGTCTGCCCGGCGAGGGCCATTTCATGATCTTCAGCAATGCCGAGAACCTATTTGAGCTAACACCCCAGTCCTATATCATAGAGATCAACCCGTTCCTTAATTCCGCCGGCGTGAATACAGGCAATTTCGTCAACCCCCCGGATGCAGGTTATAACCAGGTGAACTCACCCGATGCAAACCTTATGAAGGAAAAGAAGTACATATCCAAACAAACCGTCTGGATGTTTTCCAGCAAAAACAATACTTCATTTTACAGTACGATAGGCTCCAGCACCCAGCGCCTGCCCAACGGCAATACCCTGATCTGTTCTATGAACGACGGCCATTTCTTTGAGATTGCCCCCACCGATACAGCTATCCTTTGGGAATACATCAACCCGATGACCCGCGATGGGATCAAGAAAATTAAAACCGATCATTATCCAACCTACAACGGCGTTTTCAGGGTCTACCGCTATGCTGCCGATTGTCCGGCCCTTGCAGGTCATGACCTTACCCCGGGACCTACCATGACAGGTGATCCTCCCGATTACTGGACTCCCGATGATATTACTGCAGTCCAGGAAACCGGTGGCAGCGCCACAGCACCATCCGATCAGCTGAACCAGAACTACCCCAATCCCTTTTCGGTCGGGACAACGATTGAGTTCGACCTTGTACAGGCCGCAGATGCTTCAGTTGTAATTTATGACCTTAGCGGGAGCTATGTAAAAACCCTGGTAAAAAAATACTGCATCGAAGGGAATTATTCTTTGTATTGGGATGGCACGAATGATAAGGGAACGCGGGTTGCCAGCGGGATGTATTTCTATATCCTGACGGCAGACAACCGCAAACTCAGTAAAAAAATGATCTATAACAAATAAGGTTCAAAATGGGGGGAAAATTCAGGTTTCTGTTTTTACTGTGGATGACTACAGGCGTCATATTGGCATCGGGACAAAATTTTAACGAGATCCTTGGAAGGCCTGAAAGCAATTCAATAACAATGAGCATACTCTTTGACCAGAAAGCCGATGTTTACTGGGAATACGGCACTTCAACCGGGAACTATACCAAGAACACGCCAACTTTCACTTCTAAAACTGATACTGCAGTGATAACAAGCTTCACCGGGCTTTCTGCTGATAAAAAATACTTCTACAGAACAAGGTACAGGGCAGCCGGCGCTTCCGGCAACTTCCTTGCAGGCCCTGAACATACCTTTCATACAGTGAGACCAAGGGGAAACACTTTCACATTCGCCATTGAAGCGGATCCTCATATGGACACCAATTCCCTTCCTGCTTCCTATACCCTGACCCTTCAGAACATCCTGTCAAAAAACCCCGATTTCCTCATCGACCTGGGAGATATATTCATGAGTGAAAAACTCCAGGTAAAGTCCCAGGCGAATATAACTGCCCGCCATCTCCTGTACAGGCCCTATTTCGGAGCCACCTGCCATTCGGTTCCACTGTTCCTTGTTATAGGGAACCATGAAGGAGAAAACGGGTGGAGCATTGACGGTACTGCAACCTCCCTCCCGGTTCTGACGGCAAATACAAGAAAACTGTTTTACCCGAATCCCGTGCCCGATGCATTTTATTCAGGCGACAGTATTCCTGAACCCTATGTTGGGCTCAGGGGAAACTACTATTCATGGGAGTGGGGCGATGCCCTGTTCATCGTTCTGGATCCATACTGGTATACGAAATCAAAACCTGACTGGGGATGGACACTCGGGGAGGCCCAGTACAACTGGTTCAGGCAGGTCATTACGAACAGCACTGCAAAATTCAAGTTTGTCTTTTGTCACCAACTTGTCGGGGGGAACGGTACCGATGGCCGAGGGGGAAGCGAATTTGCATCTTACTTTGAGCAGGGTGGCAGAAATTCCGATTCGACCTGGGGATTTGACGCCAACCGCCCGGGCTGGCAAAAAACCGTTCATGAACTGATGGTCGAAAACCATGCAAACATTTATTTCCACGGACATGACCATTGTTATGCAAAACAGGATCTCGACGGCATAGTGTACCAGGAAGTCCCCCAGCCATCATCAAGAAATATAACAAATATTACAGGAACCCAGTATGGTTACGTTAATGGCACACTTTTGCCCAGCCGCGGGTTCCTGCTGGTAACGGTTACAGATTCAAGTGCAAAAGTCGATTATGTGAAAACCTATCTTCCGAATGAAGAAACCGGGAGCAAAAAGAACGGGCAGGTGGCTGATTCCTACATCCTGGGACGTTCACCTTCAGGGATTCCTGAACAGAACGGCAGTACTGAAAACCCGGGGCTGGGGCAAAACTATCCCAACCCTTTCAGTTCGGGAACCACCCTTCCTTATACGCTTAATTCCGCATGTAAGGTAAGCCTGGTGATTTATAATATGCTGGGAAAAGAACTGGCCACCCTAGTGAACAAGTACCAGCAGCCGGGAGAATATACTGTCAAGATCACTTCTTCGGAACTCGGGCTGAACGGGGGAATATATTATTGCCGGCTTATGGCAGGCGATGAATCAAAGAGCATAAAAATGATATGTATCAGGTAATTTGAACGGAGGTATCTATGTCAGGAGCATTCAGAAACATAATGATCATTGTCCTGGTAAGCGGTTTATCCGCGCCCGGCATGCAGGCACAGAAACTCAGTAAATTTCGCATCCCCGATTCGGGGCAGACAGGGAGCTTCACCTCGACACCCGGAGAAGATGCCGACTTCCTGGTCAACCCTCCTTCATTCACCGATAACGGCAACGGGACCATCACCGACAATAACACCGGGCTGATGTGGCAAAAGACCGACGGGGGAGAGATGACCTATGAGAATGCCGGGACATATTGCAGCGGCCTTACACTAGGCGGATATAACGACTGGCGTCTTCCCAACTGCATAGAATTATTCAGCATCAACAATTACCAACATCTGAACCCGGCCCTGAATACTGAATATTTCCCGTTGACGAATGCCGAGTACTGGTGGACAAGCGAGGCCAGGGCAGATGATCCCACCATGATCTGGGTTGTAAATGCAGGAGGCGGCATCGGTGCCCATCCGAAATCGGAAACACACAGTGCCGGGGGCACAAAATATTTCAATACAAGGGCAGTCAGGTCAGTTATTACCACTTCATTCCCTCCCCCCCATTTCATTGACAATGGCGATGGGACAATAAAAGACAACTATACCGGACTTACCTGGCAAAAGATCCAGGCTGCCGACAGCATGAGCTGGGAAGGAGCACTTCTTTACAGCAAAACCGTTTCCCTTGGTGGAAAGTCCGACTGGAGGCTGCCTAACGTGAAAGAAATCCAGTCATTGAATGACGTTAGTAAAATCAACCCATCCTTTGATAATACCCGGTTCCCGGATGTCATTTTGGGGAATTTCTGGTCATCGACCACCCTGATAGGGAATACTGCCAGGGCCTGGGATATCAATGTGGATTTCGGGATAGTCTCTTATTCGGATAAAACAAAGAAGGAACAGGTGCTGCTGGTGAGAGGAGGATTGGACAACGCTTATACCAACATCACCGAGGTGAACATTCCCGGGGGGGAATATGAAATGGGCGACCATAACGGGCATTACGATCCCAGTCATCCCAACGATGAGATCCCGATTCATACGGTGAAAATCGACTCTTTCAACATGGCCAAAACCGAAACCACCAACGAACAATACCTTACTTTCCTGAATTCAGCCCTGCTGGCCGGGAACATACAGGTGACAAGCAACAGGGTTCATTTTACAGGGGATACCGTTACCATATATTACACCTGGCAGGATGCCCCGTACTACAGTATAGGATATGACGGCACTTCCTTTTCCATGGCCGATTTCAGGGCTCAGCACCCTGTCAACGGGGTGATGTGGATTGGTGCAATTGCATATTGCAACTGGCTGAGCCAGCAGAACGGGCTGAATCCCTGTTATGACCTGGCTTCAGGCAATTGTACTTTCAGCAATAACGGGTACCGCCTGCCCACCGAGGCGGAATGGGAATATGCCGGCCGCGGCGGGCATACCAATCCCTACCTGAAATTCGAGAATGGGAATACGGTGGATATCTCCCAGGCAAACCTTCCCAATTCGGGCGACCCCTATGAAACAGGTGACTTTCCCCTGACGACACCCTCAGGATTTTATGATGGTGGATTGAAACAAAAATCAGATTACAACTGGCCGGGCAGTGCAACAACCTACCAGACCGGTAACGGCATCAACGGTTTCGGACTGTATGACATGCAGGGTAACGTTTGGGAGTTCGTCAACGACTGGTATGCGTCTGACTATTACTATAACAGTCCTTATGACAATCCCACCGGCCCCTCTACCGGGTCTATCATGCCCGACGGCAAGCCTTATCGGGGAACGCGCGGTGGTAACTGGTACAACGGCATCGATTCAAACAATGTGAACGACGGGCATTCGAGGGTGTCAAACCGTGATCCTTCCTATTTCCGGGGTCCGCAGGATCCTTATCACCCATGGTACCATGTGGGTTTCAGGGTGGCAAGAAAATATTCCTCCACGACAGGCATTAACGAAACAGGAAACCGACCTGAAGGCAACGTCCTCCAGGCTGTGAATTATCCGAACCCGTTCAGCTTGACAACAACGATAAGGTACTATCTCCCGGAAGCTTCAGGGGTTATCATTACCATCAGCAACGCCCCGGGCCGGGAAGTGGCAACCCTCCGCCGTGGAACGGAGAACGAAGGCTGGCATACCCTGAGCTGGGCCGGCGGGAATTTAGCAGGCGGCATTTATTTCTGCAGGTTGGTGGCAGGAAATCATCAGTCAACAATAAAAATGATTCTTATTAAATAAACCTGTAAAATAATTCCTTATGAAAATCAGGCTGTTTATCATCGCAATGATTCTTTTACCTCTGGTGAATGCCTCAGGACAGACAAGGACCATGGGATTATTCATCAACGATACCACCAAAGCATACTCGGGTTATACCGTATTTGCCCCCAAGCACAACACTATGACTTATATCATCAACAACGAGGGACGGAAATGCCATGAATGGAAGGCCAGTGCCTATCCCCCTGGGCAATCAGTTTATCTTCTCGAAAACGGAGACCTGCTGCGGACCTGTATGATTCAGGGAGGACTTGGGTCGGGCGGCGGCGAAGGAGGCAGGCTCGAGGAATATTCATGGAACGACAGCCTGGTGTGGTATATGGAATATTCCACTTCCACATACACCCAGCACCATGATGTCAAAAAACTGCCAAACGGGAACATCATCATGCTGGTGGTCGAGAAAAAGACCCTGGCTGAAGCAATAGCGGCGGGATTTGATCCTAATAATTTTCAGCCTGATGTTGCTCAGAAAGGTTATATACTGCCCGATTGCATTGTGGAGATACAGCCGACCTACCCCAGCGGAGGAACTGTAGTCTGGCAATGGCATGTATGGGACCACCTAATCCAGCATTTCGATGCCACGAAAAACAATTATGGTGTCATCAGCGCCCATCCTGAGCTGATCAGCACCCTTGGCGATGGCAGGGTGGAGCCATTGTTCTGGAACCATATGAACTGTATAGATTACCGGTCGGATCTTGATCAGATCGTTATGAGTGTAAGGGGAAACAGTGAGCTCTGGGTCATCGATCACAGCACGACTACGACCCAGGCCACGGGGCATACCGGGGGCACACATAACAAGGGAGGAGATCTCCTGTACCGCTGGGGAAACCCCTCGACATATGGAGCCGGCACATCGCAAAACCAGAAATACTTCGAGCAGCATTGCGTGGAGTGGATTAAACCCGACTGCCCCGGATCAGGCAACCTGATGTGCTTCAACAATGGAGTGAACCGCAATTATTCTTCCATTGACGAGATCATCCCGCCCATCGACGGCAATGGCGATTACCCGCTGTCCACAGGCCAGGCGTGGCTCCCGGCAAACCTCACTTGGACCTACGTTGCCAATCCGCCGGCTTCACTTTATGCTGGAGATATTTCAGGCGCCCAGAGGCTTCAGAACGGTAATACCCTGATAGACGACGGCCCCCTCGGAACTTTTATAGAAGTCACCCCTGCCGGCGAAACCTGCTGGAAATACATCTGCCCGGTTGGCGCCCAGGGTCCCATGTACCAGGGCGATTCGATTCCACATGACTCAGTCCATCCCGATGAGACCCTCAACTCGGTGTTCAGGGTTTACAGGTACCCGCCGACCTACGCCGGGTTTACAGGACGGGATCTTGCACCGGGCGATTACATCGAACTTTACCACGTCGGGATTAATGACCATGGTCCTGGAAATTCTTCTGTATTCAGGCTGTATCAGAATTATCCTAACCCTGCTAATTCATCGGCTGTGATCAGTTTTGAGCTGCTGGCCCAATCGCAGGTGGTGCTGACAGTGAAAGACCTTACAGGCCGTGAATTATCGGTACTGCTCGAAGGGACAAAACAAGCAGGATTGTACGAAATACCTGTTGATGCATCAAGGTTTCCGGGAGGTGTATATCTTTATACACTGACTGCGGGAGGAATTTCTGAAACCAAACGAATGGTGATCGTGAAGTAGCAAGATTCTTTATTTGATCAGCCCGAGGCCTTCGGTGGCCGAGGCATCTTTAGGTCTTATGAGAAGGGCTTTATTGAATAAAACCTGGGCTTCACGCACTTTGCCAAGCCTGTAATTCGTCCAGGCATACAATACCATGCTGTCGTAATCGAAACCATACAGGTTTACCACTTTTTCAAGATATTTCTCAGCTTTTTCATAATCCTTGCGACCGTAGTAAATCGATCCCATGCGGTAATTCACGGTGGTGTTCTGGGGATCGATGGCCAGCACATCGTTGTACTGGGTTATCACCTGGTCCCAGTTGCCAAGAGCTGAAGCAGGATTGGCAAAACCTATCTTCGCTTCGATGGCATAGGGTTTCAGCTTGATTGCTTTCTGGTAGTATGCCGAGGATTCGGTGAACTGCCCTGCCAGGTATTCGACCCAGCCAAGCCTGAGGTTGATCTCATACGAGTCTTCCTGGTAAACGGTTTTCATCGCAGAGATCGCATCCGTAAAATTCCCCCTTGATTCATAGGAATAACTTTTAGAGAATGCATCCTGCTGGACGGTGTAGTTGGTTTGGGCAAAAATGGTCAATGACCAGAATAAAAGTAGCGAAGTAGCGAGGAAGTGAATCGCTTGCATTTTCACACCGCCGCTACGGTGGCAGCGGAGCGACATTATGATATGCTTTACTGTCTTAGAAGAAGCTCCTCGCACCTGATGCGGCTTGTGTGAAATGCTCGCTACCACGTCATGCCCTTCTTCACGATATTTTCCTAAAATTTCCATGTGATTCCTCCTATTATTGTATTTGTGTTATATGGATTATTTTTCGTTTGCAGACTTTCTTTGATCTCATGAGTGCCGGGATCCTGGGTTTTTATATAATAATACTGCTGGCTTTCCTTACGGAAGTACTGGTAGACCAGCGACAGCTGGATGTGTTTGCCAAGGGCAAAGGTCAGCGTTGCCCCCGCCCTGTAATCGATCATGTCGCTGTTGTTGTATACAATGGCCCCGTTTGCAATATTGGCATTGGTGTAATCTCCGTAGTTGAAGTTGGCTTCGCCCCATAACCATGGAGTGAGCCTGCCTCCTATAACCTGGCTCAGCAAAAGCCTGCTCTCACTTCCCTGGAAGAAACCAGTGGCAGCCGTTGTTCCGTAAAAATCCAGGTTCCCAAACGGGAAATAAGTGAAAGAAAGTCCCGCCTGCTCCTGGGTTTTCCCGTTCAGGTTCGACCAGCTGCCCGAGAGAGCGAGGTTGAACCGGCCCAGGTCCTTCGATATCCGAAGTGCTACCACATAATTATTGAACGTCGTGTCTTTTTGAGTGAACGAATAAACCAGGGAGGAGTATTTGAACATATGGTAAGTGTTGCCAACTTTGGAATAATATGCTGTATCACTCACACTGTCGGTTCGCATGCTGGTATTTGTGACCGGATAAGCGACATGTATCCAGTGAACTGCCGGCATTATCTTTATTCCCCAGGGAAGTGTCACTGTTGCCCCGAGGTATATTTCATGCTGCTGAACATGATAATGAAACGAAGTATCATGTATCTTCCATGGGTATGAATAAAAATAATCCCTGCTTAACGGGCGGTCTCCTATAGAGTCAAGGTGTGCTTCGCCCCTGCCGTACTGCACATATTTCGTTTTGCTGAAATTGAGATAATTATAAGCCATTGAGAAACTCAGCCGTTTTGAAACCCTTATGTTCAGGCCGAGATTGCCGTAGAAGTTGTTGCCGTAAAGATCCTGCTCACCGTAAATGCTGTCCTTGCCCATCAGGGTGGCAAGATTCGTTGGTGAGTTGCTGCTGCTTACGGTATAACCGCTTTCAAAATGGACCTGTTCAAGCAATCCCGGTTTGGATAAAGAGGTGTCGGCGAAGGCCCCTGGCATTGAGGCTTTCAGAAGATTTGATTCTTCGATGCGGTTGGTAAACCCGTATGCCCGGCTGAGGTAATCTGCCACAAAAGGATCGCCTGAATTGAATTTCCTTGCTTTCTCGAGATGTGATGCTGCGGGGAAGTATTGCCGTTTTTCAAAGTATGCAATTCCCAGCCTCACCCTCATGTAATAATAATCTATATCCTGGTGCAGGGCTTGTTTACCTACCAGTATCACACTGTCCCATTTCTGTTCGTTATAACAGCGGTAAGTCAGCATGTCGACCGTCTGAAAATCGAGCCGTTCCACAGCTTTCGCGGGCAATGCCATCCAAATACAAAATATAATAAAAACTGCATGGATCTTTATCGTCATCGTTCGGCTACCAGTTTAACTTCCGTGGTTGTTCCATCTTCTTTGATGACAAAACTTTCCAATCCATGCGGGCCTGTGAACATTTCGCATTCCATTCGCTTCACTTCACGGCCTGCGATGCTTGCACTGCTAACCGACCTCAGGCGGATACCGGTCTGCATCAGCTCATCTTCCATATGCAGGTAATGCAGGCTGAATTCCGACCTGGAGAACAAGAAAAACGGGGCCGCAAAATCCTGTAGCAGGTTGATCAGCCTGTTGCTGAAAGTGTAAACAGGATACACATCAGTAACAAGAAGGCCGGGATAAAATCCCATCATGACCTTATAAGCCCCCAGGTAGAACCTGAAAAGCACTGATGAACGATCGCCGTCGAAATGGGTGAAATAATGAATATCGCCGTCGTTGCTGAACCAGGCGCGTGAGTTTGAAGCTGAACAATAAATACAGCTCGTATTAACCGGGCTGATCTCCACTTCCCAGTCAAGGCTGTATTCATTTTTGTCTCCGGGGTTCACCACAAGCAGGAACTTCTGGCCGGGGATGAAATGAAATGCTTTTTCAAGTGAATGATTCCTGCTCACATTCGAAACAAGTTCGCATTTGGAGGGGATTTCCCAGGACCGGAGCTCAAAGGTTCCGTCATTGTGCCTCATATAATGGCTCAGCGGATAATCAAGGGTTTTGGAGCCTATATAGGGCGTGGCCTGCAGCTGGAAATGGATGTGAGGAACCGGAGACCTGCCGGAATTCCCGCAGCTTGCAAGGACATGCCCTTTTTTGACAGTATCTCCTTTGGCAACCCTGAAACTTCCTTTTTTAAGGTGGGAAAGTTTTGAATACAGATGATCGGCATGGCGGATGATGATGGTGTTTCCCCAGTTATGTTCCAGATCCATTTTCCCGATCTCATTTTCTTCCACATCGTCGACGATCTCCTCCACATAACCATCGGCAGCTGCGATTACCGGTTTGTTATAACCCAGGTAGTCTTCTCTTGCATTGCCATTGCCGGTATAGGTTTGGCCTTTCTCATCCGCAACCTCAAAATCCCAGGCATGCTTCCAGTCTCCCTGGTGAGTCAGTTTACCTTTATGCCCCTGGCTCACTTTCCAGTCGCCCCAGAATGGCAGGATAAACGGGAAATAAATTGCTTTTCCAAAACGTGCGCGATAATTAAGATGTGAGTACAGGTTGATCTCCGGAGAATATTGCTGGTAGCTCACCAACTCGGGTTTATCGAAGAAACGTTCGCGGAACTTCAGGGAATAGAGGAATAACAACACGATCACGTTGAACGGAAGAGAGTATACCGAAAGCTGGAACATTGAAAAGATGACCTGGGTGCTGGTAAGAATGATAGAGATGAGGGGAGTCAAAAGGATCACCCAGAGAAAAGACCATCGCGAAGGGATGATGAAAAATCCCCCGATCGCAATGGATGTGAGAATGAAGTTAAACCCGATATAGCTGTAACTTAATTCGTGGATGTTTGCCCCTATGAAGCTGTAGTAGGCGTAGGCTGAGAAAAAGCCCAGAAGTGAGAGTATGAATGCAATACGTGAATAGATGAGAAGCCCTATGGCTACCAGGATACCTGCGAACAGGTGGTACTGGAAGAAGATCGCCCCCAGGGAAGTGAAGTAAAGCCTTACAGGATCCGGGATCCCGAGGTTTGTAAGCCAGTTGTATGAATTGACCATATGCTGGCCCCCGATAAGAAACATCTCATTGGTCATGAAGATACCTCTTTCGCTTATATGCAGGGCCGTGAATTGTCTTGCGGCAAGACTTACGCCCCAGGTCCCGAGAAGGAAGGAAAGGCTGAGAAAAGGCAGTCCGTATTTCCCTACCACACCCTCGACCATGAGAGTTATTAAAAGGGTCAAAAGGGAAGCAAACACAAGTATGATGAAAAACTGAAGACCGGGCTGGTAATACACTCCGAGCCCCAGCCCTACCAGCAGGCTGTTGAAACCGTAATATCCTTTTTTGATATTCGCCCTGTTGAACCCTATGAGGTAGGCCAGGATATTTGAGACCATCACTGCAATGATCCCGCTGAGCCCGGCCCATACATCAAAAAAAGTAACCACGATAAGTATCAGCGCGAAGATCCTGTTATTTGAAAAAAAGATCTGTGTGTAGCTGTTGACAACACTTGACAGGAAAGAAGGAAATACCGATCTCAGTTTTTGCACGTCATTGATTGTTACTGGACATCAAAGCTATAAATTTAATTTTTTAAGGTGAGCCGGCACTTTCTCCATGCTGTTCATATTGTCGATAGTTTCGCGAAGGCGGATCACATGCGGTTTTTCATCCATGTCGATGAGAACTACGTTGGGCCTCAGGGCAATAAACTGCATCCACTGGGTCATGTTGTATGCCCCAACATTATGTATCACCACATGATCATCCTTGTTGAGAAGAGGCAGGTTTACACTTTCGCGGATCACATCGATATTCATACACAGAGGACCGTAAATGCAGGTGTCTTCCGAATAATGCGTGAAGGCCTGGGCCGGCGTGATCTTATGATCGTACCAGAACGAGGTGAAGAGTATATTGACCCCGATATCAAGAATGGTGTTGCGGCGGCCGGTGCTGGAGCGTTTGTTCGAGATGACCGAACCAAGAAGGTAGCCGGCTTCATCGATAAGTGCGCGGCCGGTTTCAAGAATAAGTAAAGGAAGTTTCTCCTGCTGGAAATTGCTGTTTAGGAGTGCCGAGGAGATGGCTTCTGCAAAGTCATCGAAGCTGGGGTTGGTATCCGAGCCCGGCAGGTAAGCCCCTTTCAGGGTGTTCTTTGAAGCAAAGCCACCACCCAGGTCAATGTACTTGATCTCGTGCTTGAATTTCTTCTCGATTGAAAGCGCCAGTTCGGCGAGTTTAGTAGCAGCAATACCATACGCAGAGGGCGCAAGCATGAACGTACCTATATGGCAATGCAAACCCACCAGTTCCATAGTTTCAGAATGCATGATCTTGTTAATGGCATCCCAGGCCTGCCCGTTCTCGTAATTGAAACCGAAGCGGTCCCATATGGGATATACACCGGTATCCATATTTACCCTTATGGCTACCCTGGGACGTGCTTTAAGCTTTTCGGCCAGTTCCGAGATGGTATAAAGTTCATCAAGATGATCTATGTGGATGAGGGAGTCGTTCTCTATGGCTTTGGTGAGATCCTCCTCGCTTTTTTCAGGACCGTTGAAAATGATCTTTTTACCATCCACTCCCAGGCTGATAGCTTTATCGTATTCAAAACCCGAAACAACTTCGGCCCAGGATCCTTCCTGGTGAAAGATGCTGCAGATCGAATTCAGGTAGTTGGTCTTGTATGACCATGCGAACTGCACCCTGGGATACCTCGTCCTGAAAGCCTTTTTTGCTTTCTGTATGGTCTTGCGGATGGTCTTCTCGGAGATCACAAACAGGGGTGATCCGTATTCTTTCATGAGCTTCTCAACGGAGTTTCCGTCGATATGTGTCATCGGCTGGTATTCAGTCCTTGTTCCGAATTTGTTCGGCATCCCGGTTTCCAGCTTCTTGATTACCGGGCGTTCATATCTTTGTTTACTCATATGTTTTGTTTATTTTCAAAGGTTATTTTCTCGTGACTCGTGACTCGTGGTTGGTTATCCGTAACTTTGTTGGTTCCTTCTTCACGGTTCACGGTTCACGGTTCACGGTTCACGGTTCACGGTTCACGGTTCACGGTTCACGGTTCACGGTTCACAATTCCCCATATATGCTGATCTGTTCAAATTCCTCCCGGTCAACAATCATATCCCAGGAATAACGGACGAACATCTTGCCGACTGAATATTCAGTAAACGGTTTGACCGTTTGACCCATAGCCAGGTTGACCAGGGCTTCGGGGATGTTCTGCCCCACTCCTACCGCAAGGTAGATCCAGGCCGGCAGCCGCGGATTGATCTCGAGAAGGTAGAGATCCCCGTCCTTGTTCTTCATCAGTTCAAGTTCAAACCCTCCCCTCCATTTCGTATTCCTGAGGAATTTGCGGGTCATTTCAAGCATCTTCTCATCGGCTATGCTGATGCCTCCCCAGGCCTTGCCCTTGTCGGTTATATACTGCTTGCGCATGGGCACCGCAGCAATGGTCTTCCCCTTGCCGTCGCCCAGCCCTGTCACATTGAATTCCGTGCCATGGATGAATTCCTGTATGATGATGGGAAGCCCCCACTTGGCACTGATCTTGTTGAAATAAGTCTTCACCTGCTCAATGCTGTACGCAATGGAAGCATCGTAGAACTTTCCTTTCACTATCATAGGGAAGGAAAATTCCGAAAGAAGGCTGTGCACCGTACTCAGGTCGTAAAGCACCTTGCTCTTCGGCACCTTGATCCCGTATTTTTTACCGAAGTCGTTCAGGTTGACCTTATGCCTTTCCTCGAACTGGTGGAGGGTCGGAAGGAACATATGGATGCCCATCGCTTTCAGCTTAGTCTCGAGCTTGATGAAAGGATAAAGTTCCGCATCAAAGTTCGGGATGATCACATCGAGCTTCTCCTTTTCCTGGATATATTCGAGCCTTTCAAGCAGGGTGTCGGTCCCCGCCGTTGGATAAGGGATGGAATACGTGCGGTCGACCAGGTCATGCATATAAATGCCAGGCTCCAGTGATTCGTATGAGAAGCCTATGATCTTCGTATCGAAGGACGCGGCTTCCCTCAGGGCCCGTATCACCGACACCCCCGGGCCGGGGCTGTCAATGGCATTCAGGCCGGTGACTCCTATGTTAAGCTTTGGTTTTTTCATGGCCTTCGAGGAGGTTATGATGTGAGAGTTCACCGATGAAGTCATGATAGTCCTTTTCAAACGAGGTCTTGTCGGTGCTGTACATCGACAATATCTCCTTCTCTATTTCAGCGTCGGACTTTTCTTCACGAAGCAGATTCAATATCTCGGTCCCTATGGGGTTAACCGAAAAGGATTCTCCGGTTACCGGGTTGAAGAGCAGTCCGGCTTCGCTCACTGCAACATTCTTTTTCAGTTTCATAAGCTGGGTTTTATCACACTGCAATATTAAACGCTTCCAACGGCCCCCGCATTATGGAATTTTTAAAAAGTTGTATAAGATTTTAATCGTGACTGGTGACTGGTGAACCGTAATCCGGTTCACGATTCACGGATCACTGTTCACGGTTCAGATCTGACTTATAATCAGTGACCGAGACACCTGTGACCGATCTGAACTGCGTACTCAGGTATTGAACGCTGCTGTAACCCATCATATAAGCGATTTCGCTCAGGGTAAGATTCCCGTACATTATCAGTTCCTTCACCTTTTCGATCTTGTGCATGATGGTGAATTTTTCGAGGGTGATCTTCTCATGTTTTGAGAAAAGTGATGAGATATAAGGATAAGACATTCCGAAGCGTTCAACCAGGTAATCGGAGTTCCTCACCATGGCATTGTAGGTTGAATTATGGATGAGATCTATCATGGCCTGCCTGATCTGTTCAACAAGGATCTTCTCCTTGTCGATGATGATCTCAAACCCATACTGTTCAAGGAGGCCATGAATGATTTTCAGAGAAACTTTTTTAGGATCATACGAAAATTCAAGGCAGCCCAGCCTGATGTCGTGTACCGTGATGCCGTCTATAGCCAGTTCTTTCCTGAGCAGGTGGATACAGCAGTTGCAAACCATGTTTTTTACATGGATTGTTTTCCTGATGAGTGCAGATTTCCTTTTCCCCGGCATCTCTTTCGTATCAGTTTTCCACGGTGGGCAACGATATGCGTTTCTCCTTTTCAATCTTCCTGTACAGCCCGTACAAAACCGGGTTGCCGTGCCGTATCCTCAACGACATGGCCCTTATCAGCAGGTCCTGCTTTTTCGGGTTCCAGATAAATCCCTGTACATAAAGAGAATGATGCCTCCATTCTATATCTGCAAGCCGGCAGCTGCAATAAATGCGCCGGTATTCACCGGGCTGCATGCCTTTGATGGTCGCAGAGCGGAGCATAAGCAGTTCACTGTCCTGATAAATGCCCAGCTGCAGGTAGGCTTCCGAAAAGCCGTCGAATGTCGCCACCTCGGCACAAAGATCAACAATATCATTTTTATGACGGCTGATGTCCCTGAGCGGCCCTCTGAAAATCGGGCTGAACTGCAATCCGCTGTCGATACAATACACCTGGGTCTGCAGGTCCACTCCCGTGAACCAGGTTCTGGCAGTGCGGAAGTTCTCCCAGCCTGTACTGTTCGAATCGAAATCGGCATACGAAGAAAAATAATAATCTTCGCTGGCCCCGGCGCTGTCTTTTGAAAACACGTAAACATCGCCTTCGTTAAAGTATGTGTGGCTTAAAACAAAGGGATACCGGGAATGGATAACGGAATAGTCTTCCCAGGCTGAATTCGAAATGCAACCGTAAACAAAATACCTGGATTTGCAGGTGTCCAGTATGGTTTCCAGCACAGGGGGATCAAAAACATCATGAATATAATTCACTGTGAACCCCTCCATACCTGGCTTTCCAAGATAATAATCAGTAAAACGCCGGTGTGAATCGATGAGGATAAAGCAGTTTGAACGCCCAAGTTTCTCTGCATCATTCTTTGATTCAACGATGATCTCCCTGTACTGGGACTTATAAAAAATGCTGTAATGCCTGCGTTCCAAAATGAGGGAAGGGATTACCACCAGGGCGGGAAGCGCCACAAGTATGCATTTTTGCCAGGTTTTGCCGGCATCAGCGTAAAAGAACATCAGAAGTAAGAGGAAAGGAAAAGAAAACAGCAACACCGAATACTGGAGTACCGGGTTTATATAAAAGGAATACAGGAAACCTGCAAGCAGGGGGACAAAAAACCATATAAAAGAAACAAGCACCATACGGTAATTACTGGGCCTGGCTTTAGGTCTCCATACAAGTGCAAGGATCACCAGAAAGACGAGCAGGGCAAGTATATACCATGAAAACTGGAAGGCATAAGCCAGGTAATCGAAAATGAAATCGGGGCGCGGCCGGCTCAGCCAGCCTCCTATTCCGCCCTGTTTCAGCTGGCTGAAGAAGATGGTAAGGTGAGGGCTGTAAAGAAGGAATATAGCAACCCAGGCCAGGATGAACGCTTTGCGGTAGTTGCGATTGATAATGAAAACGCCCGTCAATCCGGCAACGCCGACAAAAAGCAAAGAAAAATGATGATTGTATGCACAAAGGGCCGAAGATAAAATATACCCTGCAAGGTTCAGGTAAAATCGTTTGCCGGGCGAGAGCATAAGGCTTGTCCAGAACCATACCATCAGCAGGACCAGGAAGAGGCCGCTGGCATAGGGCCTGGCGATCTGGCCGTACATTACGGGATACTGAAGGAAAGCCAGGAAGGACGCGGCAATAAGCCCGGCCGTTGAACTGAACCATTTCCGGCCTATGGCATAGAGCAGGTAAACCGATACCAGGCTGAAAAGAGTGAATGGCAGCTTGACCAGGGGTTCGGAGATCCCGAATAGTTTCACCCAGTAAAAGAGGAACACCTGGACCCCTGCGGGATGGGTGTCAACAAGCACTCCCT
Source organism: uncultured Bacteroidales bacterium (assembly GCA_903824935.1). Classification (GTDB taxonomy): domain Bacteria; phylum Bacteroidota; class Bacteroidia; order Bacteroidales; family FEN-979; genus CAIRDP01. The sequence continues at coordinate 26,112 of CAIJYT010000068.1, forward strand.
TGCTGATGAGGTCTTGAAAACTATTAAACTGGGTGCGGAAAATGGCGCTGAATTCGTCGTGGGTGAAAGGGATGCCGGCATAGTTGTAAAACCTGAGAACCGCGCCGATGATAAGGATCAGGCAGATCAGCAGGCTGTCGGTGCCGGTACTTTTAAGAGCCTTCATTTCTGAAGCCAAACATACGAAATTCCTGTTTAATCCTAACCTGTCAATTCCGCGCTTCCGGGGCGGAACCCGGACCAGGGTCCGGGCTTAATCCCATTTTAACCGATGCGGCTTATCCTTTTAAGGGCATCATGATCGGCAAGCAGCAACTCTTTGTCACTGAAGCGGATGATGCCTTCATGCTCGAATGACCTTAATATTTTTATGGCGCTGTCGCGCGACATGGCTGAAAGATCGGCCAGGTCCTGCTTGGTCAGGAGCATGGGAAAATGATCCGACCTGAATATATCCTCGAACAGGTAAAGCAGCGAATCGGCCATCCTTCCCGGCATCTGTTTCTGGGTAAGGCAGATGAGGCGGTTGTAAACATTAAGGGTATTGCGGCTGAAGTCTTTCATGAACTCCTCTGCGAATGAGTGATTCCTGCGGAACAGTTCCTTGATTGTGTTCAGGTCGATGAAACAAACCGAGGATTCCATCAACGCGACTACCGTATAATGATGCATCTGGTCGAGGTAAATGCCGGGCCCTCCTATGAACTGGGTGGGCCTCACTATGCGAAGGATGGAATTCCTGCTCTCTATCCCTTCAAGGTACAGTTTGGCCAAACCCGAATTCAGCGACAGCACATGGGTCATCTGGGTGCCCTGTTTGCGGATGGTCTCTCCCGGCTTGAAAATTACATTCAGCCTGTTGTTATCAACCAGTTCGAGCTCTTCATGATTCAAATAGCTGAAGAGGTCCGATTTGCATGAACAGTTTACACAGCTTCTCGTCTAAGGAATCTAACCTATGCGGCTCCCATTTATGTAGATCTACATATCACGACTACACTCAAGGACAAGAATA
>CAIJYT010000069.1 GCA_903824935.1 uncultured Bacteroidales bacterium
GCAGTGATCATTGTTTACAACCTGCTGTTGTACATCGCCAATTTATACATGAACCAGGCGTTAGGCTGGGTTGCATACCTTTTCCTTATAGGAGGGATGGTATGGGGAACATTGGAGTACAGGAAAAAACTTGAAGGCGGATTTCTAACTTACGGACAGGCATTCACTTCCTGTTTTTTAATTGGTATGATTGCAGGTATCCTGGCGATCATATACATGTTTTTTTATGTAAAATATATAAACCCCGGAATTGTAAATGAGATTATGGAACAGTCGAGGCAGAAATTGCAGGAGAAAAACCTTACTGAAGACCAGATCGAAGCGGGGCTTGAGTGGACCCGTAAATTCACCACGCCGGGAATCATGACTGTTTTTGGTTTAATTGCCTATGCCTTTTTTTCAGCCCTTCTTGGCCTGATTGCTTCTATTTTCCTGAAAAAGGTCGATCCCAACGCTTCCACATCTGCACTATAAAATTTACTGATGGATATTTCTGTTGTAATTCCACTTCTGAACGAAGATGAGTCTATCCCGGAGCTCTCTGCATGGATAGAAAAAGTCATGATTGAAAACGGGTTTTCCTGGGAGGTCATCTTCGTTGATGATGGCAGTTCCGATAATTCCTGGCAGATCATTGAACAGCTTGCCGCTAAAAACCCTGCATTCCGGGGAATAAAATTCAGGCGGAACTATGGAAAGGCAGCGGCGCTCAATGTGGCATTCCAGGCTGCCGAAGGAGATGTTGTGATCACTATGGATGCAGACCTGCAGGACAGTCCTGATGAGATCCCCGAACTATACCACATGATCAAAAAGGATGGTTTCGACCTGGTGTCGGGATGGAAGAAAAAACGTCACGATCCTATTTCGAAAACCATACCAACCCGGTTTTATAACTGGTCGGCAAGAAAAATGTCGGGTATTAAACTTCATGATTTTAATTGCGGGCTCAAAGCATACCGGAGCACTGTGGTGAAAAGCATTGAAGTCTATGGCGATATGCACCGTTATATTCCCTTCCTCGCCAAATGGGCAGGATTCAGGAAGATAGGGGAAAAAGTAGTCCACCATCAGAAACGTAAATACGGTAAAACCAAGTTTGGCCTCGACCGTTTTTATAAAGGCTACCTCGACCTGCTTACGATCTCCTTCATGTCGCGCTTTTCAAAACGCCCTATGCATTTCTTCGGTTTATGGGGAAGCCTTTTGTTTACTGCAGGTTTGATTATCGCAATTCACCTGACCTATGAAAAGTTCTTTCACCAGGCCTTTAAAATGACCGAACGACCCTTATTCTTCTTTGGCCTTCTGGCGATGATCATGGGGACACTTTTATTCGTTGCCGGATTTCTCGGCGAACTGGTGAGCAGGAATTCATCGGACAGGAATAATTACCTTGTCGAAAAGAAGGCAGGTTTCTGATCAGGCGTTATGTATAATTCTTTCATTAAACAATGATATCCTGTGGATCAGCAAGATATTAAGCGTAGGGCAGGTTTCCTTAAAAAGATTCAGATCTTTGAGGACTCCCCGGATATTCTCCTTGAACGCATTGCCGGGAGCCTCACCGAGATGGAAGTTTCGGAAGGCGACCATATCGTACTTAAGGGAGAACTTGGAGATTCTATGTATATCATCCTCGACGGCAGGGTCAAGGTTCATGACGGGGAATACATTTTTACTATCCTGAAAACCGGCGACGTATTTGGAAAGTATTACCTCCTCGACCAGGAAGAAAGGTCGGCAACCGTAACTGCGCTTTCGCATACATTCCTTTACAGGTTCAGCCAGGGTGAGTTCCAGAGGGTCACCCAGAATGAAAATACGGTATTTAAAGGCATGCTGAAAACCCTGGTGAGGCGTCTGCGCGATATGAATATTATTGAAGAGCAGCTGGCCGCCCAGAATACAGAGATACTGCGCCAGAAAGAAATACTTGAGACACAGAAACAGGAACTTGTCGAACTTAACGCAACAAAGGATAAATTCTTCTCTATCATTGCCCACGACCTGCGCAGCCCGATTTCTACCCTGATTTCCCTCTCTGAAGTTCTTCGCACCGATATGGACCTGCTGGATTCCTCTCAGCAGAAAGAAATTTTAGAGAGCCTTTACGATCTTTCAAAAAACTATCTGAAACTTCTTGATAACCTCCTGCAATGGGCCCGGGTGCAATCAGGAAGGATGGTATCAGAACCTGTAAGGTTTGAACTGGCCTCGATCATACATGAAACGGTCGGCTTCTATCATCCATATGCCCTGGACAAGGAGATCAGGATACTTGAAAGGAACATCAGTCCTGTGATTGTTATGGCCGATAAAAATATGATCAGGGTTGTACTCAGAAACCTGATATCCAATGCGATAAAATTCACACAGCCTTCAGGTGAGATTCACGTTGTGATGATAGTAAAAGAAAGTTTTGTGGAGATTACGGTTCAGGATAACGGACTTGGGATGTCGCCCGAGGTCCTTGACAGTTTGTTCAGGCTCGATAAAACACAATCCATGCAGGGAACTGCAGGCGAAAAAGGCACAGGACTGGGACTGCACCTGTGCAAAGAGTTTATTGAACTGAACCATGGTGTGATAAAAGTCGAAAGCCAGAAAGGTTTTGGCTCGGTCTTCTGCTTCACTGTCCCAAAACCCGAATAAAGGAATGCCTCAGCCAGGTAAAATTATTTTGATCGGTTCGGCATATCCACTCAGGGGAGGCCTCGCCACGTTTAACGAACGCCTGGTTAAGGAGTATATTCAGCTTGGTTGGGATGCCTCGATTTATACCTTCAACCTGCAGTACCCTTCGCTGTTGTTCCCGGGTAAAACACAGTTTTCAACGGAACCTCCTCCCAAAGACCTGCCGATTCATGTTAAACTGAATTCGGTAAACCCGTTGAACTGGCTTTCGGTCGGGAACGAAATCAAAAAGCTCAAGCCCGACCTTGTTCTTGTGAAATACTGGATGCCTTTCATGGCGCCATGTTTCGGATCAGTTTGCAGGATGATCAGGAGGAACGGCCACACCCGCGTGGTATCTGTGATCGACAATATTATACCCCATGAGAAACGCCCGGGCGACAGGCTTTTATCTTCTTTTTTTGTTAAGTCTGTGGATGGCTTTGTTGCCATGTCCCATTCAGTGATGGATGATCTCCTCACTTTCACCAAAGACAAGCCCCGCGCATGGTGCCCGCATCCCTTGTATGATAATTTCGGGGATGCCATCGGCAAAACTGAAGCCAGGAAGAAACTTGGGCTTGACAGCGAGGCAAAATATGCTCTTTTCTTTGGTTTCATAAGGGATTACAAAGGCCTTGATTTATTGCTTGAAGCATTCGGGACCCCGGCATTAAAAGCTTCAGGCATCAAATTGCTGGTGGCAGGGGAGTTTTACTGCGATGCTGCGCCTTACCATGAAATAGTCAAACGACACGGACTGGAAGGGAGAGTGATCATGAGCAATGATTTCATTCCCGACAGCCAGGTCGTAAATTATTTCTGCTCTGCGGATGTGGTCGTACAGCCCTACAAAAGCGCTACCCAAAGCGGGGTAACGCAGATTGCCTACCATTTCAACAAGCCTATGATCATAACCGATGTAGGCGGCCTGGCTGAGTTCGTGCCCCATGGGAAAGTCGGCTATGTAGTAAAACCTGAGATCGCTGAGATTGCATCGGCTATCCTTGAATTCTACAATTCGGGAAAAGAAGCTGAGTTTATTGCAAATGCCGCCGTTGAGAAGCAGAAGTATTCCTGGGGAAGGATGGTCGAGGCCATAAATTCCGTGATTCGTGAACGGTGAACGGTGAACCGTGTAAAGTAAGTCGCAGATGCTGATGTATATATCTGATTATGGATTACGATTCACCGTTCACCGTTCACGAATTAAAAGTATCTTCGTACCATTAAAGCCTATAATTAACCTACAATGATTATACGAAGCAAAGCTCCGTTGCGCCTTGGCCTCGCGGGTGGCGGTACCGACGTAGCTCCTTTTTCAGATCTTTTTGGCGGTGCCATATTGAACGCAACAATAAGCATGTATGCCATTGCAGCTATCGAACCGCGTTCCGACGGCAAGATCATTTTGAATTCACTCGACCGGCATGAGCGTTATGAGTTTGATTCAATACCGGAACTCCCGGTAAACGGCAAGCTCGATCTGCATAAAGGGATCTACAACAGGCTGATCAGGGATTATGACCTGAAACCCCTTTCCTTCGAAATTTCAACTTATGTTGATGCGCCTCCGGGGTCAGGGCTTGGTTCAAGTTCAACCCTGGTCGTTGCTATTCTCGGTGCGTTTGCCGAATGGCTGAGGCTGCCCCTGGGTGAATATGACCTTGCCCATCTTGCATATGAGATTGAAAGGGTGGACCTGAAAATGGCCGGTGGCAAGCAGGATCAATACGCCGCGACTTTTGGCGGTGTGAATTTTATGGAATTCTTCAAAGACGATAAGGTTATCGTCAATCCCTTGCGCATTATGGATAAATACCTTGATGAACTGGCCCATAACCTGGTTCTGTATCATACAGAGACAAGCCGTATCTCAAGCGTTATAATTGAAGAACAAAGGAAGAATGTGCTTGCCGGCAATGAAAAATCCCTTGAGGCGATGAACAAACTGAAAGAGCAGTCGGTAATGATGAAAGAAGCGCTGCTCAAAGGGGAACTTGACAAAATAGGGGAGATCCTCGATTTTGGATGGAAGTTTAAGAAAAATATGGCCAGTGGGATAACCAATCCCATGCTCGACGAAATGTATAATGCTGCAAAAGAACACGGAGCCTCGGGTGGGAAGGTCTCAGGCGCAGGAGGAGGAGGGTTCATGTTCTTTTATTGCCCCGGCAATACCCGTTCGGCTGTTATCGAAGCCCTGAAGAAATTCGGCGGGCAAACGAAACGATATGATTTTACAACAAAAGGATTGAGGAGTTGGACTATATAAGTAGCGAAGTAGTGAAGTAGCGAAGTAGCGAAATAAGGAAAAGTGAAAGGTGACAAGCCAAATGAAAAAAAATGTTTGGCGAAGTTATAATGAGCATTTAAGTTAAATAAGGAATTGGTGAGAATAAAGGAGAAAAGCGAAAAGGCAGCACTTATATTCGTACAAAACAATTTTCGCTACTTCGCTACCTCGCTACTTCGCTACTTGCAAAAATATACGATATGGAATCATTTCTGGAATTAGCTAAAAAGCGCTATTCAGTCAGAAACTATCTTCTGAAACCTGTGGAGGAGGAAAAACTGAATTACCTTCTTGAGTGCGGCAGGGTGGCTCCGTCGGCTGCAAATTACCAGCCCTGGCTCATCCATGTTGTGAGGGATCACGATCTGAAAAAAAAGATCGAGGAAACCTATAACAGGGAATGGCTGAAGCAGGCTCCCGTAATCCTTGTCTTTCTGGGTGATCACAGGAAGGGATGGAGACGCAGCGACGGTAAGGATCATACCGACATCGACATCGGTATCATTGCCGATCATATCTCCCTTGCGGCCACGGAACAGGGGCTAGGTACCTGCTGGATCTGCAATTTCGATCCTGCAAAATGCCGACAGGCTATGAATCTTCCCGATTATCTTGAACCCATTGCCTACCTTAGCCTTGGCTATCCTTCCGACTTGACCGACCAGACTTCGCGTCACCTGAAAAGGAAGTCATCAGAAGAAATTATTAAATTTGACCAGTTTTAACCCGGCGACTTCGCTACTTCGCTATTTCGCTACTTCGCTATTTATATTATGTCCCGAATTAAAGAAGCCATTCTTCAGTCCATACAAACCAAGCAATCCATATTAAACGATGCGGAACTGCTGAAAATCATCGAGGATGTCGCCTCCGCCTGTTCAACTGCATTCTGCAACGGGAATAAAGTGTTGTTTTGCGGGAATGGAGGAAGTGCGGCGGATGCACAGCACCTGGCTGCCGAATTCTCGGGCAGGTTTTACTATGACCGCCCGCCTCTGCCTTCCGAAGCCCTGCATGTGAACACTTCCTATTTGACAGCAGTTGCAAATGATTATTCCTACGATGAGGTGTATTCGAGGATTATCAGGGGAACCGGGCATGAAGGAGATGTGCTTATAGGGCTATCAACTTCAGGGAATTCGAAAAATGTGATCAGGGCTTTTGAAGCAGCCAACGAAAAAGGGATGCTTACCGTGGCTTTTACGGGCCAGGGTGGAGGGAAAATGAAGGATGTTGTGGATTTCCTGATCCCTGTACCTTCAACAGATACGCCCCGCATTCAGGAATCCCATATCATGATCGGCCACATTATTTGTGAGCTTGTTGAGTCTTCAATATTCCCCAAACAATAAGCATTTTTGGAAGCAATAATTCTTGCCGGTGGTTTTGGTACGCGTCTTCAAACCGTGGTGAGTGAAGTTCCGAAATCCATGGCCCTGATAAACAACAGGCCATTCCTCGAATATCTTTTTGACTACCTTATTACACAGGGTGTGACCAGGGCTGTTCTTTCGGTTGGTTATAAACATGAGATCATTAAAGACCACTTCAAGGATAGCTACAGGTCTTTGCCGATTGAATATGCTGTAGAAGAAGAACCGCTGGGAACAGGAGGAGGGATAAGACTTGCCTTCTGGAGGATCAGGGACAAGAGGGCTGTAATCCTGAATGGCGACAGTATATTCAGGACCGACATCAGAGCACTCGAAAAGGCCCATCTTTTAAAAAAAGCAGATGTCACCCTGGCCCTCAGAAAGCTTGACAATACAGGCCGTTACGGCAGGGTTACCCTTAACAGGCAGAGAAGGATCACAGGTTTTGAAGAGAAAAATGAAGGTGGCGGCCAGGGACTGATCAACGCAGGGGTATATCTCATGGAGAAATTATTCCTTATGGAACCTCAATTCAGGGGTAGATTTTCAATAGAGAAAGACTGTTTTGAAAATTTTTACGATACTTCACGTATGTTCGGGTTCCCTGCAACAGGATATTTCCTTGATATAGGGATTCCCCTGGACTATCATAAAGCACAGGATGAATTTAAAGGATTTAAAGATTGATAAGAACTGGTCGCTGTTCCTTGACAGGGACGGGGTGATTAACCACCGCATCGTTGACGGTTATGTTCGCAGCTGGGAGCAGTTTCAGTTCAATCCTGGTGTGAAAGATGCTTTGAAAGAGTTCTCAGGAATATTCGGCCGAATCATTGTAGTCAGTAACCAGCAAGGTATAGGCAAGGGGCTGATGTATGAAAAAGATGTGGAGAAAGTGCATGAAAGAATGATCTCTGAAGTGGAAGCAGCAGGGGGAAGAATTGATGCTGTGTTCTATTGCCCGACCCTTGAGAGCGATAAGTCATTTAACCGTAAACCCAACATTGGGATGGCGCTGCAATCAAGAAAACGATTTCCCGAAATCCGCTTCAGGCAGTCTATAATGGTTGGAGATTCACTGTCGGACATGATTTTCGGGAAAAGGGTAGGGATGAAGACTGTATTCCTCTCCTCTAACCTTCCACACATCCGAAGGGGATATAAAACCATAAACTATGTTTTTACCGACCTGCTGACATTTTCAAAGGCATTATAAACAGGATGTTAAACCAATAAAAATGTACATTTTTAATTTCGCTACTTCGCTACTTCGCTACCTCGCTACTTATCTTTATTTCGCTATTTATTCGCACCAATTGCTTATTTCATTTGCGTGCTCATTTGGGCTTCGCCCAACGCTTTTTCGCCTTTCGCTTTTCGCTATTTAAATTATGTCCCCTAAACTCATCCTCCTCGTCTTTTTCGCATATACTGCCGTTTTGTTTGGCATTACCTGGCTCACGGCCAGAAAAGCGACGAACCGGTCTTTTTTCATAGGAAACAAAACCAGTCCCTGGTTCGTGGTCTCATACGGGATGATCGGAGCTTCCCTGTCGGGGGTCACCTTCATGTCGGTCCCGGGTTGGGTGGGGGAGACGCAGTTCTCATATTTTCTTGTGGTTGCAGGCTACCTGCTGGGATATGCTGTTATTGCCCTGGTACTGCTCCCGCTGTATTACAGGCTCAACCTTACATCAATTTATACCTATCTTGAATCCCGTTTTGGTTACTGGTCACATAAAACAGGGGCGTTTTATTTTCTTCTTTCCAGGGTTATCGGAGCTTCGTTCAGGATGTTCCTTGTAGTGAACGTCCTGCAGATCTTCGTTTTCGATGCCTGGCATATCCCGTTTCGGCTCACTGTTCTGATATTTATTGTGCTGATACTTCTTTATACTTACAAAGGAGGTATTAAAACCATTATATGGACCGATACTGTCCAGACAACCTTCATGCTTCTTGCGGTTCTGTTGTCGGTTTACCTTATTTCAAGAAACATGAACCTAAGCCTGACAGGTTTGTTTCACCGGGCGGTGGAGCATGGTTACACCAGGATCTTTAATACCGACTGGAGCGACCGCAGGTTCTTTATCAAGCAGTTTTTCAGCGGGATGTTCATTACTATTGTGATGACCGGGCTGGACCAGGAAATGATGCAGAAGAACCTCAGCTGCCGCAACCTGAAAGATGCGCAGAAAAACATGTTCACATTCAGCGGTGTGCTTGTGCTCGTGAATTTCATTTTCCTTTTTTTGGGGGCAACATTGTTCCTTTTTGCTGAATACAAGGGGATCAGCCTGCCTTCCCGTTCCGATGACCTCTTCCCAATAATTGCTATTAACTACCTTGGGCCCGTTGCGGGTCTCGTTTTTATCATAGGCCTGATCTCGGCAGCCTACCCCAGCGCCGATGGAGCTCTGACCTCGCTGACCACCTCTTTTTGCATTGACTTTATTGGCCTTCCGAAGAAAGAAAACATAAGTGAAAAAAAGAAGGAAAGGATAAGGTATATGGTACATATTGCTTTTGCCATTATTTTACTTACTGTAATTATCATTTTCAGGGCGATCAACGACAGGGCTGTAATCGACAAGTTATTCACAGTCGCAGGTTATACCTACGGGCCCCTGCTGGGCTTATATTCTTTCGGCCTTTTCTCGCGCAAACCCGTCAGGGATAAACTGGTACCCGTAATCGCACTGGTTTCTCCCTGCATTTGTTATTTACTTAGCAGTTATTCGGTGTTGATATTTAATGGTTATAAGTTTGGATTTGAGCTCCTGATTCTTAACGGATTTATTACTTTTGCCGGACTGCTGCTGGTCAGCAGGAAGAACTCCTGAACTACCTGATGATCCTTGTATACCGTTACATCTGGTGAGCCAAAACGGTTATCAATTATTTGAAAATCGTAATTGTTAAATCAAAGTTTCTAAATAATCCAAAATGGACAACATAAGATTCAGAGCATTGGAAATGACGATGGGAAGAACACCTAAGGTTGTAATTTTCCCTGACAAGAAAGCATCAGATTATTATGGGGAACTTACCTTCAACCGTGTAGCCATGAAGGAATTCCTTACCGAAGAAGCTTATATGGCAGTCAGCAATTCCGTTGAGAAAGGAGAAAAAATCGACCGCAGGATAGCCGACCAGGTTGCAGCAGGCATGAAGGCATGGGCCATCAGCAAGGGGGCCACTCATTATACACATTGGTTTCTTCCACTTACCGGAGCCACTGCCGAGAAGCATGATGCATTTATCAGCCCTGTGGAAGGCGGTGCAGGTATTGAAAAATTCAGGGGCATTGAACTCACCCAGCAGGAGCCTGATGCGTCTAGTTTCCCAAGCGGAGGTATACGTTCCACTTTTGAGGCCAGGGGGTATACTGCCTGGGACCCTTCTTCCCCTGCATTCATAATGGATAAGACGCTTTGCATCCCCTCCGTTTTTATTTCGTATACAGGAGAAGCGCTTGATTATAAAACCCCCTTACTTCGTGCCCTCCATTCAATCGACAAAGCTGCAGTTGAAGTATGCCGACTTTTTGATGAAGATGTAAGCAAGGTGTTTGCAACTCTTGGCTGGGAGCAGGAATATTTCCTGGTTGATAGGGCCTTGTACAGCGCCCGTCCCGACCTGGTGCTTACGGGCCGTACTCTTTTTGGACATTCCTCGGCAAAAGACCAGCAGCTGGAAGATCATTATTTCGGCACCATCCCGCAGAGGGTGATGGCCTTTATGCAGGAATTCGAACTTGAGGCCCACCGCCTGGGTATCCCGGTAAAAACCAGGCATAACGAAGTTGCACCTAACCAGTTTGAATGCGCTCCCGTGTTTGAGGAGGCCAACCTGAGTGTCGATCATAACCAGCTTATGATGCACCTGGTGGAAAAGGTCGCAAGCCGCCATAATTTCACAGTTCTCCTGCATGAGAAACCATTCAGCGGGGTGAACGGATCGGGTAAGCACAACAACTGGTCTCTTGCCACCAATACGAAGGAAAACCTCTTAAGCCCTGGCACCACCTCAAAATCAGAACTTCGTTTCATTACGTTCCTTGTAAATATTGTTAAAGCCGTTCACGATAATGCCGACCTTTTAAGGGCGATTATCGCAACGCCGGGAAACGACCACAGGCTTGGCGCAAACGAAGCGCCTCCGGGAATCATCTCGGTTTTCATCGGAGCCCAGCTTACTCACTGGCTGAACACCATCGAGAACAGTGATAAAAATTTCAAGTTCAGCCTCGACAGCGATACTGGCCTCCTGAAGAATTTCCCGAAAATCCCCGAGATCCTGCTTGATAATACCGACCGTAACAGGACTTCACCTTTCGCCTTCACAGGAAATAAATTTGAATTCAGGGCTGTTGGATCATCGCATTCCTGTGCGCCTGCCATGATCGCATTGAACATGATCGTTGCCGATCAGCTGAACAAATTCCTGAAAGACCTCAAGGCGGTCACAGGGAAAAAAGTAAAGCTGGACGATGCCATCCTCACACTTCTGAAAAAATATATTAAGGAGTCGAAAAACATCAGGTTCGAAGGCAACAATTACGGACAGGAATGGTTGAAAGAAGCCGCAAAACGAGGTCTCTCCAACCATAAAACAACCCCCGACGCATTAAAAGCCCTGGTTCAGAAAAAATTTGTTGACCTTTATGAAAGGACCCAGGTGCTTACTCCCAGGGAAGTACATGCCCGTTTTGAGATAGGGCTTGAAGATTATACCAAGAAGATCCAGATTGAGTCAAGGGTGATTGGTGATCTCGTCTCAAACCATGTCATCCCTGTTGCCATAAGGTACCAGAATATCCTTGTCGATAATGTGAAAGGACTCAAGCAGGTGCTAGACCTTAAGACATACGGCAAGATCTCCCAGAACCAGATGGAACAGATCACCGAAATATCGGAACATATTGACAAGATCATGACTTACGTTAACGAAATGACCGAAGCACGCAAGGTTGCCAACAAGATTCAGGATCCAGAGGAAAAGGCGGAGTCGTACTGCCATCGTGTGCTCCCGTATTTTGATAAGATCCGTTACCATTCCGACAAACTGGAGCTGATGGTCGATGATGAAGTGTGGCCATTGCCCAAATACCGCGAACTCTTATTCATTCATTAAGAAAAGTAATATGGAAGCCAAAGGGTTTTTTAACAGGCTGGTTCTGCTGGCGCTGATGCTTTGCAGCACCGTCATGCATGCCCAGATCAACGTGGTGCATATCGACAACAATACCTTTCCACAGACTAATGAAGGGATATTCTACAGTCTTCCAAGGACGGTTGTTAATGTTACAGTGAAGATCGACAGGATTGAAAATTACCAGGGGCCCTACGCTGATTATGCCCAGCGTTACCTCGGCCTCAAGAATGTGGTTCAGTCGAATACCATTGAATACAGGATAGCCGATATTAATATCTCCACTTCCTTCGAACCGGATCCCGACCAGTATTATTTTGTTGAATTCGGTGATAAGGTTACCAAGGGGGAGAAAACGGGAATGCTCTCGCTTACCGATGCCGGTATCATCCTGGGAACCCTGCCTGTGATTGACACTACTTCGCAGGTTATAAAGCTGATCAACGCTGAAGAACCTCCCTTGGAATATGAAAAAGACGCCTTTGGGGAATTGTTTAGAAATTACGCCGATGTAAGCGTGTTTGAGAAGATTGACACTGTTCGGCGTAAAGTCAATATAGACACCATGACCCTTGAAAGGTCATACCTGAAAAAGACCATGGTAGATAAGTCCCCTGAACAAAAAGCCAAGGAAGCTGCGGACTTCCTTACAAAGATCAGGGATAACCGTTTTAACCTGATCACCGGTTTCCAGGAAGTGAACTACAATAAGGAAACCCTGGAATTCATGGATGCCCAGCTTAAAAATCTCGAAAAAGAATACCTGAAGCTGTTCACCGGGGTCAAAATTCATAAGATGATGACCTTTTCATATAAATATATACCTACCCAGAACCAGATCAATACCGAGATCCCCATCCTGAAGTTTAATAAGTCGAAGGGGGTGCAGGACCTGGATGCTGCAGGGGGAGGAAAAATCATTACGATCAGGGTCCAGAGGGTCGGCAATACCAATTCGGTTTCCGCATACCTTCAGAAAGCAGGAAAAGCGTCCAAGTCAAGCGGGTTTTATTACAGGATACCCGAATATGCAAGGGTGACTGTAAAAGTCGGTGACAATACCCAGGAGGAGCAGCAGTGCCTTATAAACCAACTCGGGCTTATTACCAACCTTCCTGCAAGCAAATGGAGAGTGCTTTTCCACAGGGAAACAGGAGGGATCAAAACCCTGGGGATAGAATAATCGTCTTACAGGGCTTTCCTGATCTTTGCAAGTTTTATCAGCAGCTTTTCAATCAGTTCCAGCCTCAGCATATTGGCTCCATCCGATTTTGCAGTCTCGGGATGAGGATGAGTTTCGATGAATATCCCATCAGCCCCGGCTGCAATCCCTGCACAGGCTATTGTTTCAATAAGATCGGGCCGGCCACCGGTGACCCCCTCAGCCTGGTTCGGCTGCTGCAGTGAATGGGTGACATCCAGTATGACCGGGACGCCGAATTTCTGCATTTCCGGAATGGACCGCATATCAACAATGAGGTCCTGGTATCCGAACGTAGTACCCCTCTCGGTCAGCATGATGTTCTCATTGCCGGTGCTCAGTATCTTTTCAACTGCAAACCTCATGGATGTTGCTGAGGAAAACTGCCCTTTCTTGATGTTGACAGTTTTTTTTGTCCTGCCTGCAGACAGCAGAAGATCGGTTTGCCTGCAAAGGAAAGCAGGGATCTGAAGCACATCGACATACCTGGCTGCAAACGCTGCTTCCTCCTCGGTATGGATATCTGTCAGAGTTGGAATATTAAGATCCTTTCCCACTGAAGCAATGATGCTCATGGCTGTTTCATTGCCTATCCCGGTAAACGAATCAGCCTTCGAGCGGTTTGCTTTTTTGTAGGATGATTTGAAAATGTATGGAATATTCAGCCTTTCACAAATCTGCTGAATATGAGATGCCACTTCAAGGGACATTGTTTCATTTTCAACAACACATGGCCCTGCAATGAGGAAAAACATCCCTGGGTCCTTTACTTTCAGCTTTGATATATTTTTCGGGAGCATATGTTTGTGTTTTTTTATTTCGCTACTTCGCTATTTCGCTATTTCACTACTTCGCTATTCAATATTTGTATTTCTCCTTCCACAGCGCTTTCATCCTCACCCTGATCTCATTCTCCTTCGGATTGTTCTGGGGTTCGTAAAATTTCAAGCCCCTGATCTTATCAGGCAGGAATTCCTGTTCGATAAAATTGTGGTCGTAATCATGGGCATATTTGTAATCCTTCCCGTATCCTATCTTCTTCATCAGGTTTGTAGGCGCATTCCTGATGTGCAGGGGAACAGGGAGATCGCCTTTTTCCCTGAATGCTTTTTGAGCACTGCGGATGGCAAGGTAGGATGCATTGCTTTTTACCGATGTAGCGAGGTAAATGGCAGTCTGCGAAAGTATCAGGTCGCATTCAGGGTAACCGATCACATCCACTGCCTGGAAACATGCAGTGGCAAGCAACAAGGCGTTGGGATTGGAATTCCCTATGTCCTCTGAAGCGAGGATCAGCATTCGCCTGGCGATGAATTTCGGGTCTTCTCCGGCTTCAATCATCCTGGCAAGCCAGTATACCGAGGCGTTCGGGTCGGATCCGCGAAGCGATTTGATGAATGCCGAAATAACATCATAATGCATCTCGCCGGTCTTATCATACATCGCAAGGTTCTGCTGTATGATACTTATAGTATTTTCATTAGTTATACTGATGGCTTTTTCCCCGCTTCCCAGGGTGGTGACTATCAGCTCCAGGGCATTAAGCAATTTGCGGGCATCACCCCCTGAGATCCTTAAAATCGCATCAGGTTCCGCAACAGTTATCGTGAGACCAAGCTGCTGCTCCAACCTTTTCCTGCCTTCTTCAAGCAGGCGGAGGAGGTGATGTTCCTCAAGGGTTTTAAGGATATAGATCTGGCATCGTGAGAGCAGGGGGGAGATCACTTCAAAGGAGGGATTCTCTGTAGTAGCTCCAATAAAAGTAATGATCCCTTTCTCGACAGCACCAAGCAATGCATCCTGCTGGGATTTGCTGAACCTGTGGATTTCATCTATGAACAGGAAGGGACTGGTCCCGCTTTCCTTTGCTTTTGCTATTACCTCTCTTACTTCCTTAACCCCTGAACTAACCGCACTTAGAGTGTAGAATTCTCTTGACAGTTGCCTGGAAATAATATAGGCCAGGGTGGTTTTACCAACCCCCGGGGGGCCCCATAATACCATTGAAGGAACATTCCCCGATTCAATGGCCTTCCTGAGAATCGCCCCTGGCCCTACAAGGTGCTCCTGCCCGAGGTATTCCTCAAGTGAGTTGGGACGTAATTGTTCTGCCAGCGGTATCAGCATAATAATTCAAAGGTACGATTATGGTATTTAACTGCCTTGAACACCTTTGGAATTGTTCATATCTTAAAAAATGTTAAATTTATTCGTGCTGATTTTCAATGGAATAAGTCAAATGTTAAAAAATGTTAACAAAAAGACGGCTAAAAACTTGGAAGGGATGCAATTGTTGACTTATCTTTGCCGGGAATTTCAAAACGAACGAAACAATGAAAAAATTTGCAACATTATTAGTAGTAGGTGCTGTAGCTTTCATGTATGCTTGCGGCCCCAGCGCAAAAGAACTCGAAGAAAAAAGAATTGCTGATTCAATCCGCGTAGCTGACTCATTAGCTATGGTCCAGGCTGAACAGCAGAGGATCTCTGATTCAATTGCAAAGGCAGCTGACGAAAAGAAGAAAGCTGATTCAATTATGCATCAGGATTCAATCAAGAAACACCTGATCAAGCCGGCTAAGGCTGCTAAAGCTGCTCCTAAAAAAGCAAAGAAGTAATCATTCTTGTTGATAATAAAAAGGGCCGTCATTGACGGCCTTTTTTATTATCACAGGTTCTTGATCTCGGCAATAAGTTTTTGAAGGGTGGATTTCGCATCCCCGAAGAGCATCCTCGTTTTAGGCAGGAAGAAAAGGTTATTTTCAATGGCTGCATATCCTTTGGCCATGCTTCGTTTCATGACGATAGTATTCTTTGCCTCCCACACTTTGATGACCGGCATACCTGCAATAGGGCTTGATGGATCGTCTTCGGCTGCCGGGTTTACTACGTCGTTGGCCCCGATGACGATCACCACATCGGTATTGTTCATTTCATTGTTGGCTTCCTCCATCTCAAGGAGTTTCTCATACGCCACGTCGGCTTCGGCAAGTAAAACATTCATATGGCCGGGCATTCGGCCTGCGACAGGATGAATGCCGTATTTGACCTCGACTCCCTTTGAGCCGAGGAGATTTTCAATTTCATGGCAGAGGTGCTGGGCCTGTGCAACAGCCAGCCCGTAACCGGGAACAACCAACACTTTCTGTGAATAGCTGAGTAATACAGCAGCATCGCTGAGCGAAATCTCCTTCACTGTCTTGTCACCCTGGTCCCCGGCTCCTGCTGCACTTCCGCCAAACCCGCCTATGATAACATTCAGGAGTGAACGGTTCATCGCCTTGCACATAAGAATGGTGAGTATGGTCCCTGATGATCCGACAAGGATCCCCCCGGTGAGCATGGCCTGGTTGCTGTAAAGGAAACCTCCCATTGCAGCAGCAACACCTGTAAATGAGTTCAGCAGTGAAATTACAACAGGCATATCCGCACCACCTATAGGCATTACAAAAGTAACACCGTACAACAGGGCAAGGAGGCCAAGGATATAGATCATCAGGTTGTTGTCCTTTTGAGGTGTCATGGTCATGATTAACACAACCATGGCTAAAAGAAGAAAAAGGAAGAAAAGGTTGATGTAACGCAGGATGGGCGATTTGATGTCCCCGATACGTTCGTCGAGTTTGCCGAAAGCTATCATGCTTCCTGCGAAAGATACGCCCCCTATCCCCAGTCCAAGCAGGATTGCAAGGGCTTCTCCGCTGATCATGCTGCTTGCATGCGAAGCGGCAAGCATGTTCTGCATTTTGGGAAACTCCATCAACGAAATCAGAGCTGCACAAGCCCCACCCATACCGTTGAAAAGCGACACCATCTGGGGCATAGCGGTCATTTTAACTTTCATGGCGGCCATCCAGCCGACTATACTGCCGATGAGAAGGGCGGCTACGATCCACCCTATGTTCTGTATCCCCTGGTATGTGCCGTCTTCCAGTTTGGTCTTGTGGAAGAGGATGGTAAAGAGTATTGCCAGTCCCATGCCGCCGGCTGCCCATAGGTTGCCGTTACGTGCTGTATCGGGATGGCTGAGCTTTTTCAATCCCAGGATAAAAAGGATGGATGCAAGTATGTATGATATCTCGAGAACCGAAATGTAGTCCGAGAATTCAAAAGTCCGGGTTAAGGTTTCCAGTGTTCCCATGCTTCCTCCTTATTTCTGTTTTTTCTTTTTACTAAACATCTCAAGCATACGGTTGGTCACTACGAAGCCGCCCACTACATTCAGGGTTCCAAGGATCACTGCGATGAATCCAAGGATCATTGACAGGACGTTGTGTGCATGGCCCATGACGATGATAGCCCCGATGATCACCACCCCGTGAATTGCATTGGCGCCCGACATCAGGGGTGTATGCAAAACTGAGGGTACATGCGAGATCACTTCGATCCCCAGGAAAATGGAGAGAATGATGATGAATATCGCCTCGCGGTATTCCATGAAAAATTTTAAAACTTCAGTCATTTTGCTGTGCTTTATGAATTCATGATTGATTTAATACGTTCACTGACGACTTCTTTCCCGTGGGTCACGCAGGTTCCCTTTACGAGGTCGTCTTCCCAGTTCAGTTTGAATTCCCCTTTATTGGAATAAAGGAGTTTCAGGAAGTTGATGA
Organism: uncultured Bacteroidales bacterium; assembly: GCA_903824935.1. Taxonomy (GTDB): domain Bacteria; phylum Bacteroidota; class Bacteroidia; order Bacteroidales; family FEN-979; genus CAIRDP01. The sequence continues at coordinate 17,314 of CAIJYT010000069.1, forward strand.
CATTCTTGCCGAACATCTTGCTCGCATCGGAGGGCATGTCGGCAGCCAGGGCGGAGTTCCCGATGATCCTGACCTGGCCGTGCATGATGGTCTCGTTGTCTTTCGTAAGTTCGCAGTTACCCCCGGTCGAGGCGGCAAGATCAACGATCACCGCCCCGGGTTTCATAGCATCCACTGTTTCTTTTTTAAGGAGGACAGGAGCTATTCTACCAGGGATCTGGGCCGTGCATATCACAACATCTGATTTGACAGCATGGTCATGAATGGCCTGTGCCTGCCTTTGTTTGAATTCCTCTGATTGTTCAACGGCATAACCGCCTGCTGCCTTGTCATCGGTGGCGCCTTCCACGTCTATGAATTTACCACCCAGCCCTGTCACTTCTTCCTTAACTGCAGCCCTCACGTCAAACACCTCAACCACTGCACCCAGTTTACGCGAAGTTGCAAGGGCCTGCAGCCCTGCAACGCCTGCTCCGAGGATAAGGACTTTAGCGGGAGTCACGGTGCCTGCGGCGGTCATAAACATCGGGAAAAACTTGGGCAGATTATTTGCAGCCGTAAGTACCGCTTTGTAGCCCGACACAGTAGCCATGGACGATAAAATATCCATGGCCTGGGCACGCGTGGTGCGGGGCAGGATGTCAAGGCTGAAACTGGTAATGTTCTTATTACACAATTCCTTAACCAGGCTGGTATTGACCATGGGGTTGAAAACCGACATAAATACCCGGCCTTCTTTCATCAGCCCAAGTTCATTTGCGCTGGGAGGCTGTATCTTGATGATGAATTCAGCAAACGAGAAGACTCCTTCCCTGGTTTGTATGACTGCCCCTGCTGCTTCATATTCTGCATCCGACGCAAAGGCAGTCAGCCCGGCACCTGCTTCAACCATTACTTTTACGTTCATCCCGCTAAGGGTTTTAACTGCCTCGGGCAGCATGGCAACCCTTCTTTCCGGCAATTCTTCTTTCAATAATCCTATTGTCATATTATTGCTTTATTATTCGGCTATTTTTCAGCGAAATTCTTCCGCAGTTTCAATCTTAGTCGGTAAAACCAATGTGATGGTGGGTGCCGTCACAGAAGGGTTTCTTTTTTGAGGCTCCGCAACGGCAAATAGCCGCTACGTCATTATTCAGAACGATTTCCTTACCCTCGGTATCGGTTAGTTGAAATTGTCCGCGGATCAGCAAAGGACCATTCTTCAGAACCTGTATCTTTGCTCCAGGGTCACACTGAACTGAAGGTTTCTTTTGATCATTGGCAGCATTCGTGGAATTTTTAAGGTAGGTCAGTGCTCTCGAGGGGCAAGTGTTGACAGTTTTTATTATTTCTTCGCTCCCTGCTGCCTTGGCATCGATCCAGGGGCGTTTAACACTGTTGAAGACTTGCGGTAATCCAATCAGGCAGTTAGCAGAATGTATACAAAGTTCTGGTCTCCAATAAACAGTGATCTCTCCGCTGGTATATGAACGACTGATTTCTTTTCGGTCGTTAATCGAGGCAAGCTCCGATTTCGTGATTTTATTGGTCATTCCGGTAATTTATAAATTTGTGTAAAGATAGGAATTAAATTATTTTTGGCTGGAATTCCACAATAAGCATAGAAATGGAAAGAAAAGTAAAGGCGGGCTGGCAAGGCAGGATACCTGGGAAATCAGGCGAAAAAGAAATTTACGAAAAAGATCCGTTAAATCTGTTCAAGGCCTGGCTGAAAGAAGCCAGGAGCAAATCAGAACATGAACCTGAAGCTATGGCTCTTGCAACTGCGGATGAGGACGGGCGGCCTGCAGTCAGGATGGTCCTTTACAAGGAGGTTAATCAGGATGGGTTCTGTTTCTTCACCAATTACGGGAGCCGTAAGGCGTTACATCTTGCTGCTAACCCATATGCCTCGCTTTTGTTTTACTGGCCTGGGCTTTACCGACAGGTCAGGATTGAAGGTAAGGTGAGGAAAGCTGCATCGAAAATTTCAGATGATTATTTCGATTCCCGTCCGCTGGGCAGCCGTATCAGCGCCAGCATCTCTCCTCAAAGCGCAGTGGTCCCCGACAGGATGTTCCTGGAAGCCATGCACGAGTCATTTGCAAAGGATCTTGGTAAGAATGCCCCTCAAAGACCTTCAAACTGGGGAGGCTACATACTGACCCCCGACCGCATTGAATTCTGGACAGGCAGAGACAACCGGCTCCACGACAGGATACTTTACAGTAAATCAAAATCAGCCTGGATCATCGAAAGACTTGCACCATGAAAAAACTTCTCCTGTTCGTTGTTTTGGCATTCACTTTGTCGCTCCATGGCTTTGCCTGGATCTATCCCGAACATCGCGATATTATGATGTTGGCGATACAAAAGCTTGACGCTGCTCACCGGGCAAGGCTGGAACAATACTGGTCCATAGTCAGGCGGGGGAACGAAGGCAGGTTATTCCCTTTGACTATTGATACTTGTAGGTCGGAAAATCCAAAGTTTATTGATTATGCCGCCTGGCCTGCAATTGCGGGCGACCACTCAACCTCTGCAGCCAACTTGCTGGATAATGTCCTTAAATCGGACTGGATCATAAAGGTCGCCGGTATTACCATGGAATTAAGGCAGGGCCTGGCGTCTGCAAAGAACCGCAGCGACAGGAATAACAGCCTGAGGACTTCCGACACCAGATTGCTGAGGGCAGACCCGGAATATGTAACCAGGGCAGGGGCCAACAACGTGCATTTCATGCTCTCCCGGCCTTCTACGAATACAAGTCAGGAGGAGTATTTTATTGCCTGCCTTCGGGGAGGGGCTGAATTAAATGCCCTGGGGACTTATGCCTATTATCACCTTAGTGCATTGATGAAAGCCCGCAAATTCTCTGCGCTGAAAGATACAGGGCAGGAATCCGCCGGCCTGATTACTGCAGTTTTGGCAGATGAGGCGTTTGCCAACCATTTCCTTGAAGATATGTTTGCATCAGGGCATGTGGCAGGTACCTGGGGAAACGCAGCCCAGAGAAAAGGCACCCATGACTTCTATGATGAGAAAGGGATTGAAGTCTCTACCTGGGTCGGGGGAAGCATGGTGCTTATGGGCGATGCTTTTATGCGGCAGGAAGATGCCGACAGGGCTGCAATCACAGTGAAGATGAGCCTGGAAGAGGTTCTGGATGCAGCTGCAGGATCAGGAGCCAGGGGACTGAAAACCCAGGTAAATTTTATTGCAGGAGCCGACACTTTTAATGTTTCAAAAAACGTCAGGATGCCATTTGGCAGGATTGATTCGTTGGACTGGGCATTTTTCAAGCCGGTATTGATGCCCACTGCAATCCCCGGCCTTTCCAAAGGCGCAGGTGAGCTCCCAAGGTTCAGGGCCGAGCTTGGGCCGTTTGTCGGCCTTATGGCGGCAGCCAGGGGCACAACTCTGTTCAGCGGATTTGACACCTACCAGAAGGAAGCGGGTTTTAATGCAGGCCTCGAAATGGCAATAAGAGTCGGGCTCGGGTTGGAGGGTTTGCTTAATGAAGGTAGCGACGGACTTGTTTTCCTCGACCTGGGTTGGAGAATAGACGGCCCCTCATCAATGAAAATGACGGCTGATGCCGACCTGAAGCAGTTCGGCAGTATCTTTTCAGCTGTTCCCAGCAGGGATGCTTTTTATGCCAGGTTACGAATGCCGTTTTACATCATACCCGGTGACCTGCTGATCGTTGCACCCTTTCTTTACCTGTTTTCACCTAAGACCGCAACCAGGATGATCATTGCTGCAGGGAATGGAGGCCTCATTCCATGGCAGGTGGGAATGGTAACGCCGATAGGAAGATTTCAGTTTGTCCTTGGCCGGGAAGTGGGTGTATACCTTTACGGCTGGCCCAAGGATGCCGACCGTTTTCTCCTGCCATTTGCAAACAACCTTGAAGCCGACCAGGTACTGGTCTCCATGAGGTCTACGCTCCTCGAATTCCCTTTCTTGGAATACCGCCCATTTCATACTTTTTCTACGAACCAGACAGCAAGCCTTGTATTCCAGTTTTTCGGCGGTGTAGATATCCCCGGAAAAATCACTGTGATAGCACCGGAGGGCTCTCCCGTGCCTAAAACAAATCCAATATACTTTCTTGGCGTGAGGATAGGTTTTGACTGGAGGTATTATTTTGGTAAGAACGGGAGCTGATCATACTCCGGCCGGTCAATAATTTTTTAAGGCAGTTTTTACACCACCTGCAGCTCAATACATCTGTTTTTAAGGTATCTTTATACCTTAATTCAAGGCGGATGCGACCCCTGGTTTCCTTCTTTTTATTTTTCTGCCTGATCTCGTTTACGGGAGGCCGGGCTCAGGATGTTCAGGTTCATCCGTCAAAGGTCATCAAAGGTTTTTATAAGGGTCATTTGAACGTTAAAAGAGATATCCCCCTGGGTACAGCAATAGGAGTAACACAATCCAGGGAAAATGCCGGGGAAGAACCGGACGAAGGCAAAACAGGGGATGTTCCAACTTATTCTTCCCCTGTATCTCACAAAGGCCGCGACAATTTTTTCCAGGGAGTGAACGGTGCCCTTACCAACAACGACAGCGTTCTTGTGAATTTCGACGGAACGACTGGTGGCGCAAGACCACCCATTGACTGCAACGGGGCCGTTGGCCCGAATCATTTTATTCAGACTCTTAACGGCTCGTTTACAATATTCAGCAGGACAGGTGGAGCAACGGAAGGTCCGTATAACCTTATTTATATGTTCTATGGCTTGCCCGGTGGCAATGCCTCTTACCGTTGGATAGATCCTGTCACCCTTTATGATGAACAGGCAAACCGGTGGCTGATGGCCTGCTTCTCATTCATTGATTCAACTTCCTGGATGCTGATCACCGTCTCTGCTACGGGAGATCCCGACGGGGACTGGAATTCCTATTCCTTCCCTGTGGATTATTTCCCCGATTATCCCAAATTCGGTGTCTGGAACGACGGGTATTATATGGCTGATAACAGGTACTGGTTGCCTCTGAAGGGCCCCCATGACACTGCCAGCAATGATACCTACGTGTTCCAGAGAGACAAAATGCTTAACGGCGACCCTGCACTGGCGGTTGCCTTCCATAACGGGTTTAAACCCAGGAACACCGACACAACACTCGCATTCGTTCCGCCTGTCCATAATGTGGGTGAATTCGCACCCGCGGGCAGCCCGGGAATATTTATCGGTTTGAATAATGACACTGCAAACGGAGGAACAAACCAGGTATGGATATATGAGTTGCATGTTGACTGGAACAATGCACAGAATTCATCCTTTGCAAAAGTGCAGCAGCTGGACGTTCAGCCTTTCAGCAGCGACTTCGGTCACAGGTATATGAATATCATTCAGCCCGACCTGATGAATCCCCTGGATGCGATTCCTCATGTTCCTATGAATGTGCCCCAGTACAGGAATTTTGGCAGTTACCAGTCCATAGTCTTCTGCCATACAGTAAACCTCAACCAGCCTGGCGATATACCTCATGCCGGGATCAGGTGGTATGAACTGAGAAAACCCCCGGGAGGCCAATGGGCAGTAAGGCAACAGAATACGTATGCCCCCGATGATGATAACCGCTGGCTTGGGAGCATCATGCTGAACGGAAGCAACCAGGTCGGCCTGGCATATTCAATCGCCGGGGAACACACATTTCCCTCGATCAGGTTCTGTGGTCAGAATATCTGGTCGTACCTCAGCGGGAATTCCACTATGGACATCGCCGAGGACACCATTATCAGTGGAAAATACTCGCAGACCTTCATGTATCGCTGGGGCGATTATGCCCTGATGTCGGTAGATCCAAGGGACGACAGCACTTTTTGGTTTACTTCCGGATATATAGGGTCTGCGAACAATCACAAAACCAGGATAGCTTCATTTAACTTCAATATCAAACCAATGGTGGTCACCAAACCGGCAACCGATGTGACTCCCACCACGGCCATCCTCAACGGGACTGTCAATCCTAACGGTCTTTCAACCACCTGGCATTTTGAATACGGCAGCAGCATTTCCTACGGCAACAACACACCGCTTATCCTGGCAGGATCCGGTATTGCGACTCTCGATGTAAATGCAGCACTTACCGGCCTTTCGGCTGGTACAACCTATCATTACCGTCTTGCAGGGACCAACGGCAAGGGAGCATCAAGGGGAGCAGATATGACCTTTACACCCGGCGCAGCTTCACTGACTACCATGAAGGTCAGCAATATCTACCTGACAACTGCTTCATCAGGCGGGATTATAAACTCTGACGGAAGTTACCCGGTAACGGCAAGAGGAATTTGCTTTGGTACTGAAATGAACCCAACGATCCTTGACACTCATACCACTGACGGTTCAGGTACAGGTTTGTTCAGTAGCATACTGGGTGGACTTAATACCAACACCCTTTATCATGTAAGGGCATATGCGACGAATGCAGCAGGCACCTGGTATGGCAATAATGAAAGTTTCACAACCCTTTGCAAGATCTATACCTTCCCGTTCAGGGAGGGATTTGATGCCGCAAGCATCCCTATGTGCTGGACCAATGTTGACAATATGGGCAACGGTAAGGCATGGCGTTTCGGGACCATTGATGATGAGACCCCAAACCCTAACCTGACAGGGAATTACGTCTATCTCAATTCCGATGATTACGGCAGCAGTTCCGAAGACGCTGAACTGGTTTCACCCCAGCTGGATTGTTCAATGTATAACCATTTGTTCCTTGAATTCGACCATTATTATCTCACAAGGTATTATCCTACAAGATCACTTTCATACAGTGTCGACGGGGGAAGTAACTGGATCCAGTTTGAGATCTTTGATTATGAACTCAAAACAAATCCGTCAAGGTACAGCAGAGCCATGCCTGAAGTTGCGGGTAAATCGGCGGTAAGGATCAAATGGAGTTTTAACGCGACTTACGACCTTTACTGGGCTTTAGATAATGTCCAGATAAGATCGACCGATGGAATTGAACAGCCGGCAGCAGGCAGGGTAAGCATCTTCCCTAATCCAAATAAAGGGATATTTAATATTATTCTGGTTGAAGGCAGAACTGCAGAATTTAAACTATCAGTTGCAGACATGAACGGCAGGGTTATCCTGGTTCAAACTCTGAAAGGGTCAGAGAAATACCAGCTGGATCTCTCAGCAGCCCCGGGAGGTGCTTATACCTTGCTGATACAAACCAATACCTGGCTGATCACAAGAAAAATAGTGATCATCCGTTAGATAATATAATATGAAGCTCCCGTCACTCCTGATATTTTTTATCCTGATCTCATTGACACTTCAATCACAGGTGGTTGCTGATTTCATTTTGCCTGATACAATCTGTGTTGGCAAGACAGTCAATATCAAGAACCTCACAACAGGAGGGTCAACATTTTACTGGAGCTTTTGTTCGGGGAACACATCAGTTGATCCAATCGGTTCGGTTTTGGGCGGAACATCAGGATTCCTGGGAGGTCCCGCCTACATCACCCTTGCCCAGGATGGTGACAATTGTTACAGCTTTGTCACAAATCACGTTAATCAATCAGTAACTGTAATTAATCATGGCGTAAGTTACAGCAACGATGCTTTGTCAATAAAGAATATTCCCATACCTGGCATGAAAATGGATAGTTCGCAGGGGATACAGGTGAAGTTTGACAATGGAACCTGGTTCGGTTTCCTGGTATGCGATTTTCTTTTGATCAGACTGGATTTCGGAAATTCATTGTCCAAAACCCCTTCAATCCTTGTATTGAACACGATCACAGGAATGTGGAGCCTCCACGGCCTTCAGATCTGGCATGAAAACAACCAGCGGTGGGTCGGAATAACAACCAGTTCATGGGGGAATTCAGTTTGGAATATTGATTTCGGCAATTCTCTCGCCAATACAAGTCCGGTGTTTACCGACATTACCCAGGGATTCGGTTTGAGTCAACCTGGCCCTCTCAGCATAGTGTCGGAAAACAACAATTACTACTGCTTTATTGTGAATGCTCTCAACAGCACCTTATGCCGGGGGGACTTCGGCTCGTCTTTGATGAATAAACCTGTGTGGAAGGACCTGGGAGTGGTATGCAACTCCGATGCCAGGGGGATCATGCTGATCAGGGATTGCCAGCAGACCAACGGTTTTATGACAAGATACCTTCCTGCAGGAAAATTGCTTTACCGGCTGCAGATGCCCCAGGGTATCACGGGCCCTGTATCAACGGTGAGTATAGGTAATATCGGGAATCTTGACCTGCCACAGCAATTCTCCGAAATAACAAGGGTAAAGGATACTGTTTACACTTTCATTTGCAGCCAGGCTACCACGATGATAACACGCCTGAGTTTCATCACCTGTAAAAATTCATCCATTCCTTCCTCCCAGCTGTACGATCCGCCCTCTTATAGTTATGACTCTGCCGGGATATACAACGTACGTCTTATAGTGAACGAAGGGCAACCCGACCAGCAGAATGTATGCAAACATATTGTCGTTGTTGACAAACCGCCGGTGCACCTTGGGCCCGACCGTGTCCTTTGCCCGGGTAACAGCGCATTCCTGGATGCAGGTGCCAGATGCGATACCGTTCTCTGGTCAACCGGCGACACAACCCGCAGGATCAAAATAACACTGCCGGGAACATACTGGGTGAGGGTAAGCAAATTCGGCTGCTGGGGGGGAGATACGGTTAATATCGGGCTTTACCCCCTGATCCCGACAAAGCTGAAACCAGATACCACTCTCTGCCAGGGACAGAAGTACCTGCTGAACCCCGGGAAGAATTACAAATCCCTGCTCTGGAATAATGGGGACACCACTTCAACCATGCTTATCAATACTGGTGGCACCTATTGGGTTCATACTGTCGATACCAATAACTGCCCGGGAGCCGACACAGTCATTATTACCATGAAACCTCCCATTAATGTAAACCTGCCGCATGATACCGCTATATGCACAAAGAATGCAGTAATTCTCAATGCCGAAGTTGCAGGTGCAGTTTACCTTTGGCAGGATGGCTCAACTTCATCTTCTTACAGCGTCACTGATCCGGGAACTTATTGGGTCAGGGTGAGCCGGGGCGGTTGTGCCGTTTTGGATACCACATTGGTCCACGACTGCAACACTGATATTTATTTCCCAAATGCTTTCACTCCCAACGGCGATGGCCTTAATGATTACTTTCGACCTATCGGGCCTGCGCTTTCAAAATTCACGCTTACTGTTTTTGACCGCTGGGGCCAGCAGATCTTTACGACCAATGACTCTGAGAGGGGATGGGACGGGACTTATAAAGGGGTCATTTGTCCTGCCGGCAATTATTCATTTATCGCAACCTACGAATTAGCTTTTTCGCCAGGCGTGAGCGGGAAAAAGGGAGGAACTGTCATCCTGCTCAGGTAGCTGTAAAAATTATTTCTCAACCCTTGGGCATGAGGGACAGGAAATGATCTGAAACTCGGTTCTCCTGTTTTCCTGGTGCTGGGCTTCGGTACAGTTCACGCCGTTGGAACAACCATTGACAAGCCTGGTTTCACCGTACCCGACTGCAGTAATCCTGCTTTTTGAAATTCCTTTGCTCAGGATGTACGACACAGCTGAGTTCGCCCTGCTTTGTGAAAGCTTTAGATTATAGGCATCACTTCCCCTGCTGTCGGTATGCGAGGATAATTCTATTTTCATATCAGGGAAGTCATTCATAAGTTTGACAAGCCTGTCAAGTTCCTCGGCCGACCTTGGCCTGATATCACTTTTATCGTAGTCGTAATAGATCTTATCGAGCCTGATAACCGCTCCTGCAGAAGGTTGCTGCATGCTCAGCTTTATTTTCACATACAAGTCCTTGCTTCGGTCGAGCCCTTTGGTTGTTTCATAAATTTCCTCACTGCTCAGCCAGCCCTGCAATTCTCCCGCAACTTTAAAATCGCTGGCCTGCTCCAGTTGAAAAAAGAATTTTCCATCTGCAGCGGTAATTTTTGAATTTGTTTTATGAAGAACCGTGTTGTCACAGGTAACTTTCACACCCGCAACCGGAAGATCATTATGTGAGTTCGTTACAATCCCTGACAAGGTGAACCTGGGATCGTTATGCAATATCGTCTTTTCAATCAGTTCTTTGCGGAATTCCTCTTTGCCGATCATTGCTATAGTGGTCGTCACTTCGTTAAGTATGCCCTGAACACGGTAGTTGTCGGCAGGCAGGTCTTCCACCAGCAAAATGCCGTTGGGATCGGTCATCCCCTGGAAAACAATATTGTTTTTATCATCCTTTAAAGTTACGGAGACATAGGGGAGAGGAGTGGAGGTGTA
>CAIJYT010000070.1 GCA_903824935.1 uncultured Bacteroidales bacterium
CAACGTAGGTGTTCGTGTCGACCGTTTCGATGCAAACCAGAGTACTTTGAAAGATCCATATTCACTTTACCCTGTAAAGACGGTAGCTGAAGTCACCGACCTGGGCACGCACCCTTCAAGTATGGGAAAAGATTATGCAGTTTATGTTGATAACGTGAGCGAACCTTCACGTATCATGGGATACCGTAATGGTAACAACTGGTATGATGCCAGCGGAACCGTACTCCTGGATCCTACGCTCAAGCTTGATGCAGGCAACGGTATTTCTCCTTACCTGTCAGGTACAAGGGAAATTACAAACGAATCATTTGCCGATTATGTTCCCCAGATCTCGGTCATGCCCCGTATATCCTTCTCTTTCCCTATTTCGGATGAGGCTTTATTCTATGCCCACTACGATGTGATTACCCAGAGGCCTAAACAGAATGCCGTTTTCAACCCGCTTAGTTACCTTTTCTGGGAATACGATTCTAACCCTACCATGACCAATCCTAACCTGAAACCGGAAAAGAACGTGAACTACGAATTGGGATTCCAGCAGAAACTTTCCAATTCCTCGTCCATCAACATCTCGGCTTTCTACATTGAATCACGCGACCAGATACAGTCGTACCGTTATACAGGTGCTTTCCCGAAAACGTATTATTCATACAATAACATCGACTTTGGAACTGTAAAAGGTTTAACCATTGCTTATGACCTTCGCCGTACAGGCAATGTACGCGTCAGGGCTAACTATACCTTACAGTTCGCAAACGGTACAGGTTCAAACCCTGAAACATCTTCAGCGCTCATCCGTTCAGGTCAGCCTAACCTTCGTAACCTCATTCCACTGGATGCTGACCAACGTCATGCCGTTCAGATCAACATAGATTTCCGTTACAGCGAAGGCACCGATTACAACGGTCCTGTGATTAACGGGGTACAGGTTCTTAAGAATTGCGGTTTCAATATTACTATGAATGGCGGTTCAGGTACACCTTATACCCGTTCGAGTAAGATTTCGAGCCTGGTTACTACCACAAACATTATCCAGGGTTCACTCAATGGTTCACGTCTGCCATGGTCGTTCAGGATGGATGGCCGTTTGGATAAGGACTTTGCATTGGCTACAGGGAAAGATTCCAAAGGCAACAAGAAAGTTTATTCACTGAATGTTTACCTCCAGGTATTAAATATTCTGAATGCAAAGAATATTATGGCTGTTTATGCAGCTACCGGGAACCCGGATGACGACGGATATTTGGCTGCTGCCGAATACCAGTCGCAGATCAACTCACAGCTTAATGTCGCTTCATATACTGATATGTACAGTATCAGGGTGAACAACCCGTACAACTTCAGTTCACCACGTATGATCCGTGTAGGTGTGGGAATTAGCTTCTGATCGATATCCAATGCAGTATAGAAACGAAAAACAAACAAGTACTATGAAAAATATACTCCGTATTCTACCGGCGATGGTACTGGGATTACTCCTGGTAGCAAATACGACCAGGGCAGAGCAGGTTCATTATAAATCAGGCAGTCCGGCGGTAAAACAAACCCTCGCAGCCGGATGTGCTCCGGGAGCAAACTTTAAATGGCTCGAAATTAACAATGTACGTTGCCGTATCAATACCGGTGGCGATATGTGGTGGGATTTTGAGACCGCACAATACGAGATCCCTAAAGGATCAAAAAAAATGTCCATGTTCTCGGCAGCCCTCTGGATTGGAGGACTCGACGCAAACGGACAGTTGAAGATGGCTGCCTTGCGGTACCGCCAGGTGGGTAACGATTACTGGCCAGGCCCGCTCACCATTGATGGAACAGCTGCTATCAGCTCAGATGTGTGCGCAAAATATGATAAACTGCATTATGTCACCAGGGCCGAAGTGGATGATTTCCTGGCCTGGTATGATGATAAAGCCGGGCATCCTGATTACGTGATTCCGACATCTATTTCCACCTACCCGGCTCATGGGGATGAATCAAAGGGACAAAGCTATTACCTGGCTCCTTTTTATGACAACGATCCTCCAGGATCTGATGGCCCTAATGGTATCTACGATCCTGCAAATGATGGTGACTACCC
>CAIJYT010000071.1 GCA_903824935.1 uncultured Bacteroidales bacterium
AGGAGTTTGTCCGAACATTTTTGGGTGAAAGAGACTTGTTAGAACATGTTGTCCCGAAGGAGCATTGAAAGTAAAATTGTTTGTACATGTAAGTGTCGGAGCAACAGTTTTTTTTCATTGCATACAAGAATGCCGTGGGCTGGCATTTTACGAATATATTCAACCGCGAATTACATTCAAGCCCGAAGTTGACCTGAGTAATTTGATATGCAGTACCCGCTTGTTTCTATCGTTACTGTAAATTTCAATGGTTCTGAGGACACCCTTGAAATGATTGATTCCCTGACTAAGATCAGCTATCCGAATTTTGAAATCATAGTGGTGGATAATCATTCGCAGAAAGACAATCCACGCATCATCAAAGAAAGGTATCCTTCGGTTGTACTTTATGAAAGCAATGTTAACATGGGGTTCGCAGGAGGCAATAATCTCGGGATCATGCGGGCCAGGGGCGAATATATACTTCTACTGAACAACGACACAATTGTTGATAAAGGGTTTCTTGAACCCCTTGTGAAAAAAATGCAGTCTGACCCGAAAATAGGTTGTGTAAGTGCCAAACTGCGTTTTTATTATGACCGTTCAATCATCCAGTTTGCCGGGTATACCCCAATAGACCACCGCACCATGAGAAGTTTTGCGATCGGTTACAGGGAAAAAGACACGGGGCAGCATGATACGGATAAGGAAACACCATACGCACACGGTGCAGCTATGATGGTCTCAATGAAAGTGATAAAGGAAATCGGGATCATGTCCTATATCTTTTTCCTTTATTATGAGGAAGCCGATTGGTGCTACCGCATAAAAAATGCCGGCTATACTATCTGGTACATCCACAATTCCCTTGTATTTCACAAGGAATCAATTGCTGTGGGAAAAATCAGTGCCTTGAAAATTTATCAGCAGAACCGCAACCGTATTGTTTTTTTAAGAAGGAATGTGTGTGGAAAGGATTTCTATACAGGGGTTTTCTATCAGATTGCCATTGCAATTCCCAAAAACGCACTCAAATACCTATTCAAAGGCAAACTCTCCTATTTTTATGCCTATGTCAGGGCGATTGGATGGCATCTCAAAAACATCGTGAATCCAACTATACACGACAATCCATATTTGTGACAAACTTTTGGAATCCCATTCTGTTTCAATTATATTTGCAATATTGATCATCATTTAAATTTATCTTATGGTGCTTGAAATATTGCGGTATTTGTTTTTGGTTATCCAGGGAGTGTTTTTTCTGTATTTCGCTGCAACCACTGTTTACTTCCTGTTTTTTTCGATTGCAGGGCTTTTCAACGTAAAACACCCACTTGCCGATAACCGGCATCAGAACCGGTTTGCAGTACTCATCCCGGGGTATAAAGAAGATGCGGTAATCATTGATGTGGCCAGGCAGGCCCTCGAACAGGATTACCCGTCGGGGCTGTATGATGTCATAGTGATAGCCGACAGTTTCACACAGGATACCCTCGATGCGCTTAGATTGATTCCTGTCCAGGTCATGGAGGTATCATTCGAGAACAGTTCCAAGGCGAAAGCCTTGAAGGAAGCAGTAAAGCGACTTCCCGACACCTACGAAGTTGTCATGATCCTTGACGCAGACAATGTCATGGCAAAGGATTGCATCTCCAAAACGAATAATGCAATAAACCTGGGTTTCAAATCGGTCCAGGTGCACCGTACAGCAAAGAACCAGAATACCTCCTTTGCTGTTCTCGACACTATCAGCGAAGAAATAAACAACCAGATTTTTCGCAAAGGACATTGGGTGGTCGGTCTTTCTTCGGCACTGATCGGATCTGGAATGGCTTTTGAATACAAGCTGTTCAGGTATTATATCACTAATATGGATTTTATTCTTGGTGAAGAAAAGGAACTTGAAATGAGACTGATCAGGGATAAGATCAAAATCGCCTATCTGAACGAGGCTGTTGTTTATGATGAAAAAGTGCAAAAGGCCAATGTGTTCATGGTTCAGAGGGCACGCTGGCTTGCCACACAGGCAATTTTCGCTAAATTATATTTCATACCGGGGATTAAGGAACTTTTTACACGGGGGAATATTGATTTCCTTGATAAAGTATTACAGCAGTTCCTGCCTCCGCGGATCTTCCTCCTGGGTTTCCTTGTGCTGTTTTCAGCCTTATCATTCTTATTCAATCCATTATTATATTCCCTTTTATGGTTAGGCCTTACCCTGGTATGCATTTTCACTCTTATGCTATCTACCCCTTGGAAATATTATAATTTGCAAACATTTAAAGCCGTTTTTCTGCTTCCCCAGGGCTTTTTTATGATGTTCCTGTCGCTGACCAGGATCTATAAAGCTAAAAAAAAGTGGGACCACACTTCTCATGGTGTTACCAATGGCTGATGCAATAATGACATGATATAAAGCGTATGCAAAGCATTCACCAGATATTCAGCGTAGTACAGATCGCAGGATTGGTTTATTTAGGTGGTAATGCCCTTTATCTGTTATTCTTTGCAGTATGTGGTTTTCTGAAACCTGATGTGAAGCAGAGTTCATTTTCCAGGTTCAGGTTTATTACCATAATAATCACAGCCTTCAAGGAAGACCGTATCATAGACGCTGTTATAAAATCGGCACTGCAACAGGATTATCCCGAAGAAAATGTTGAGATCATTCTTATTGCGGATGCTTTTAAGGCAGAAACTCTGTCCAGGCTGAGAAACTTTCCTGTAAAGGTGGTTGAAGCCAGGTTTCGCGAAAGCACCAAAGTACAGTCCTTAAAGCTGTCAATTGAACATTTAAATGACAAAACAGAGGTTGTTGTATTGCTTGATGCCGACAACCTGATGGAGATGAGCTTTCTCAGGAAACTCAACATCAGCATGGATTCAGGCAGTTGTATCATACAATGCCACCGGTCGGCCAAGAACACCAATACGTCATTTGCTATTCTTGACGCCATCAGCGAAGAAGTCAACAATAATATCTTCCGAAGAGGCCATGTGGCAGTTGGCTTGTCTTCCGCACTTATCGGCTCTGCCATAGCTTTCGATACAGCCGTGTACAGAAAATACATTCCAATGCTAACTGCCATAGGGGGCTTTGATAAAGAGCTTGAGCTCAAACTCCTGAAAGACAAAATATTTATCTCTTATCTCCCTGATGCCTATGTGATGGATGAAAAAGTCCAGTCGACCAACGTTTTTTACAAGCAGAGAAAACGCTGGATGTCTTCACAATTCATTTATTTCGGAAGGGATTTCTTGCCAAGCATACTGTCCCTGTTCCGGGAGGGGAACATCAATTATTTTAATAAAACACTTCAGTTCTCTCTGCTTCCACGTGTACTGCTGCTGGGGCTGCTGGGCGTTATTTCGCTTGTCAATATTTTCATCTCAAACCCGGTTTTCAACTGGCTTTGGTTATCTGCTTTTATCATCTGCATGCTATCAATCCTTATCTCCACTCCTAATCAATATTACAGGAAAGAAACGCTGCGAGCTATGTTATACCTGCCGATGGCTTTTTTCCTGATGTTTTCGCTTCTTTTTAGTATCAACAAAAGCAAAAGAAGGCAGTTTATCCATACCGAACATGACATACAGACACCATAGAAACGATTCATTATGCATATAGGAATTGAAGGACAGAGGATATTCAGGAAGAAGAAGCATGGAATGGATATGGTTGCCCTTGAACTTGTAAGGAACCTTCAGGCAATTGATCATCATAATAAATATACTGTTTTTGTAAAAGAAGACGAGGACCACTGTCTGAGGTCTGAGGGGAATTTTAAAATTGCGGAACTGAAAAACGCCCCCTACCCTGTTTGGGAGCAGTATGTCCTTCCGGCGGCAGCTAAGGCTGCAGGATGCGATCTTTTGCATTGCACCAGCAATACTGCTCCTTTGTTTACAAGTATCCCGATGGTAGTTACGCTTCATGATATTATTTACATGGAGAAACTAAGCCTTCTTACCAAAGGGTTCACCAGTTACCAGAAATTCGGGAATCTTTACCGGAGGATGGTTGTTCCCGGGATTGTAAGAAAGTGCAGTAGACTCATAACTGTTTCTGAATTTGAAAAAAAGCGCATTGTTGATTTTTTTGGTATAGCCCCTGCTAAAGTAAACGCCATTTATAATGGGGTCAGTGCCCACTTCATGCCTGTCACAGACCCTGAAACTCTTCTGGCGGTAAAACAAAAATACAATCTGCCCGACAAGTTCTTCTTCTTTTTCGGGAATACTGATCCGAAGAAAAATACCATTGGAGTTTTGAAAGCTCTCTCACTTTTCCTCAGAAATTCTGAGGAGAAGATACCGCTGGTAATGCTCGATTTCGACCAGGCTGAACTTGCAAAATTGATCCAGGAGGTTGGAGATCCTTCAATTGCAGATTACATCAAGCTTACCGGTTATGTCCCCAATACTGAGTTACCCGGTATCTATTCACTGAGCACCATCTTCCTGTATCCTTCGCTCAGGGAAAGTTTCGGCATCCCCATGCTTGAAGCAATGGCGTGCGGAACGCCCGTAATCACATCCAATACTTCATCAATGCCTGAAATTGCCGGTAATTCCGCTTTGTTTACTGATCCTTACAAACCGGAACAGCTGGCAGACAATATTTCTAAACTCCTTGCCAATCCCGAGTTACGTTTGAGCCTGGTTGATTCAGGAAGGAAACAGGCAAAGAAATTCACCTGGGAGAATATGGCCCGGAATGTTTTAACAATCTATGAGGAAATTACAACAAACAAATAAATATATATGTCAAAAGGAAGAGATTATATCGTTCACAGTATTCAGCCCTGGGATACTTATGTTGCTACTGTTCTCAAGTACATCACAATGGAATTATGCAAGAAGAACCGCGTTCTTTTTCTTGATACTCCCCTTCAAAGGAGTTTCCAGCTTTTCAAGCGGGATGCACCGGAAACAAAAAAATATAAACGGGTTTTCAGCGGACAGGACACCGACCTGTTGCAGGTCAATGAAAACCTCTGGGTATTATATCCGAAAACAGTACTTGAATCTATAAACTGGATCTCAAATCCTGCGATCTTCGATTCACTGAACAAGGCCAATGATAAGCGTTTTGCAAGGCAGGTCAAACATGCTGTTGACAAACTTGGGTTCCGGGATTACATTGTCCTGAATGATACTTCGATGATCAACGGGTTCAATTTTAAAGAACTGCTGAAACCTTCAGTACAGATGTATTTCCTCAGGGACCACATTACGAAGGTTGCCTATCATGCAAAGCACGGCATCCGGCTTGAACCATTGCTGATCAGGAAGTCGGACCTGGTCGTGACCAATTCACCCTATTTCTCGGATTATGCCGGAAAATATAATCCGAATTCGCATTTCATCGGCCAGGGTTGCGATATTGATCTTTATTCGGATGATGACGGTACAATGCAGATACCTGAAGAATTGAGCCGGATACCTCACCCACGCATAGGGTATACAGGTTTTCTTACAAGCATTCGTCTTGACATCGACCTGCTTGTGCATGTCGCTGAACAGCGTCCTGACTGGAGCCTTGTCCTGGTAGGACCAGAGGATCAGGCATTTAAAGACAGCAAGCTCCATAAACTTTCCAATGTCTATTTTCTCGGGGGGAAACCGGGTGCTGAATTGCCGGGTTATGTTAAAGGATTTGATGTAGCTATCAACCCCCAGCTCATCAATGAAATTACAAATATCAATTATCCGCTGAAACTGGATGAGTACCTTGCAATGGGCGTCCCTGTAGTTGCAACGAAGACGTGGTTTATGAACTTTTATTTTCCAGATGATTCCTACCTCGCTGCAAACAAGGAGGAATACATTATTGAAATCACCAAAGCCATGTCGGAAGACACTCCTGCCAAGCACAAAGCGAGAATTCTGGTCGGAAGGAGTCATTCATGGGCCAATTTTGTAGACAAGATCTATCATCAGGTTGACAGTTTAGAGAAGAAACAATAAATAATGATGGGAGAAGCGCCCCGGTTCGATTTTGTCATTACCAGCCTGCAGGGGATCGATTACAGTTCGGGGTCCAATGTAGTGAACCTGGCCTATGAATTCTCAAAGCTGCACCGGGTGCTTTATATAAACTTCCCGGTTGACAGGTTGACAATTTTAAGAAAAAGGAAGGATCCCAATGTGAGGAAAAGGATCAGGGTTTTATTGAGAAAAGAAGAGTCGCTTTTTAAAGTTAAAGAGAACCTCTGGACACTTTATCCCAGGACGATTCTTGAATCGATTAGCCAGATTAGTAATCCCGGACTCTTCGATTTTTTCAACAAAATCAATAACCGGCGGTTTGCCAGAGAAATCAGAAGAGCAGTGAGTGTTCTGGGCTTTAGTAATATCATCCTGTTCACCGACAGCGACATGTACAGGAGTTTCTACCTTAAAGAACTGCTGAAGCCCGAGAAATTCATCTATTATTCCAGGGATAATATGATCGCTGTGGATTATTGGAAGAAGCAGGGTGTAAGGATAGAAGCCTCTTTGATCGGCAAAGCCGACCTTGCTGTAGCGAACTCGGTCTACCTTGCAAATTATTGCCGCAGGTTCAATCCAAATTCCTATTATGTCGGCCAGGGATGTGATGTAACTTTGTTCAACTCAAGCCTGATAAAGGATCATCCCCCCGGAGACATAATTGATATTAAAAAGCCTGTCATCGGTTATATTGGAGTCCTCTTTAAACTCAGGCTTGATATAGGGATAATAGGTTTTATTGCAAAACAAAGGCCCGATTGGAGCGTAGTGCTTATCGGGCCCGAAGATGAAGCTTTCAAAAATTCCGAGCTTCATTCTCTTCCCAATGTGTATTTTTTAGGCAACAAGTCTCCTGAATCCCTACCCTCATACCTGAATTGCTTTGATGTCGCGATTAATCCGCAGTTGCTCAACGAAGTTACTATCGGAAATTACCCCCGTAAAATCGATGAATATCTTTCGATGGGCAAACCCACGGTTGCAACCCTTACAGAAGCCATGACCGCATTCGGGGATCATGTTTACCTTGCCACGAATAAGGAAGAATACCTTGAGTACATCTCACTTGCAATGAAAGAAAATTCGGAGGAGAAAGCCCATTCAAGAGAGAAATTTGCCAGGGAACATACCTGGGAAGCAAATGCAGAAAAAATTTATCAAGCTATCGGATAAATGGAGAAAGAAAGTGAAATACAGAAACCGCCGTCAAACGGAAATTCTTTGGTAAGCAGGATCAAATCCAATCCAAAGTTCAAGCATTTTATAATTAATATGCTTACTCCGAAAAACCAGGCCAGGCCGAGGTTATGGGTAAAATTATTTCTCAATCCCTTTAAACACAAGAGGGGAAAGCATTCCCGCATTTGCAGACTGACCAGGATAGATGTTTTTCCATGGAATGATTTTGTGCTTGGCCGAGATTCCACGATAGAGGATTTTGCTACTGTAAACAACGGAGCAGGCCCGGTATACATAGGCGAGAGGTCAAGGATTGGCCTAAGCTGCACTGTTATTGGCCCAGTAACTGTTGGAAATGACATCATGCTGGCCCAGAACATTGTGATGTCGGGACTGAATCATTCATACGAAGATATCAGCCGGCCCATCAGTCATCAGAAACAATCCACTGCTATGATCACTATCGAAGATGAAGTGTGGATAGGTGCCAATGCGGTGATCGTTGCCGGAGTTAAAGTTGGCAAACATTCGGTGATAGCAGCCGGGAGCGTTGTAACAAAAGAAGTCCCCCCCTACTCAGTAGTTGCAGGAAATCCCGCGAAGGTCCTTAAAACTTACAACCCTGAAACAAAAGAATGGGAAAGAAAGTTGCAGTAAAATCATAACCTTAATTTTATGCTGACCCTGAAAATAATATTCTACATCTTTTTTTTCATCATTTTTTACGCCTATCTCGGTTATGGAGTTCTCCTCTTTGTCCTTATCCGTTTAAAAAGAGCTTCAGGGAAGAAACCACAAACCCGGGATGAGGCTTACGAGCCCGAAATTACCCTGTTTGTCACTGCATTTAACGAGAAGGATTTTATTGATGAAAAACTGAGGAATTCCTTCAGCCTGGATTATCCTAAGGAAAAGGTGCGTCATGTATGGATCACCGACGGATCAGACGACGGCACACCCGGGATCCTTGGAAAATATCCGGGAGTCGAAGTATATCATCAGCCTGAACGAAAAGGCAAGATCGCAGCCATGAACAGGGGTATGCAGTTTGTAAAAACCCCCATCGTCGTTTTTTCGGACGGCAACACCATGCTCGGGCATGAATCCATCCGTCGGATCGTGAACCTTTTCAAAGACCCAAAGGTGGGCTGCGTTTCGGGTGAAAAACGGATCTTCAGCAAAGATTCCGCAGCAGCAACTGAAGGGATCTACTGGAAATACGAATCGACCCTGAAAAAATGGGATGCCGAACTCTACTCCGTTGTTGGCGCTGCAGGAGAACTCTTTGCCTTAAAGACCGAATTATTCGAACCTGTTGAAGCTGATACCCTGCTTGATGATTTTATTATTTCACTGCGGATAGCGGAGCGTGGTTATACCATACAATACGACCGCGAGGCATATGCAATAGAAAACCCGTCGGCCAGCGTGAGAGAAGAACTTAAACGCAAAATACGGATCTCGGCCGGGGGGATACAGTCGGTCATCCGCCTTAAAGAACTATTGAATCCTTTCAGGTTCGGGATGCTTTCATTCCAGTACATTTCACACCGCGTGCTGAGGTGGACCCTTGCCCCTGCCGGGTTGCTGATCATATTGATTTGCTCCGCCATCATTGCCTCATCTGAAGGCATTACGGACTACCTGACTGTTTTTTTCTGGTTCTTCTGGGGACAGGTCGTGTTTTATGCCGCAGCCCTGCTGGGATGGTTCCTTGAAGAACGAAAGATCAAGCTCAAACTGTTATATGTACCTTATTATTTTTTCATTATGAACCTCGCCGTATATCTCGGTTTCATAAGGTATATAAAGAAAACTCAATCGGTGAACTGGGAAAGGGCGAAAAGAGGTTAAAGTAAAAGCAAGCATTATGAAACTCAGAATAACTGTTTTCATGGCCGCTTCGGCATTGATTTTATTCATGCTGCCTTTTACATGCAAGGCGACCCGGTTTATTTTCGGAACTGATAAACCTATGATCGACGGTGCAGGCAACGCATCGGCCGTCAGGCCCGGGGATACTATATATCTTTCAGCTTCCACAAGGTTGTATGTATTATTACGAAGGCTGCACGGTACGGCCGAAAATCCAATCCTTGTGCAGAACCTGGGCGGACAGGTTGTTTTTTCAAATAATTCAAGCGGGTACGGCGTAAAATTTGACACCTGTTCATGGATTAAAATGATAGGAAAATCAAGCGGTTCCGACTCGGGATTTGTTGTCAGCAATACCAATGCAGGGATTGCAATCGGAGGCCTTAGTACCTGCATTGAGGTAGCGGGTTTCGAAATATACAATATGACATGGACAGGAATTGTCGCAAAAACCGACCCCGACTGCAGCCTGAAATCGGTAAGAGGTCATTATACCATGCGAAACATCAGCATTCATGACAATTACTTACATGGGATCGCCAATGAAGGAATGTACATTGGCCATTCATACTGGAGCGGTTACACCATTCACTGCAATGGTAAGGATACCACAGTGCTTCCCCACCTTATCAAAGGATTGAAGGTTTACAATAACAGGGTTGAGAATACCGGGTGGGATGGCGTGCAGGTTTCAAGCGCAGATTCTGCCTGTTATGTGAATAATAATTTCATTTACCTCGACAGCCAGGCCGAAGTTTTATACCAGATGAGCGGATTCCTGCTCGGAGGAGGGTCTTCATGTAATTGCTTTTCGAATTTCGTCAAGGACGGCAAGGGAGATGGCATTGATGAACTCGGCCAGGGGGGGAATGTAATTTACAACAACCTTATCGTAAATCCGGGGAAAACTTTTTCAGGATCTGGCAGTAAACATGGAATTTTTGTAGGAACCCAGGCGCCTGCCGCAGGCTGTGGCTATACCCTGGTATTTAACACCATTGTATCCCCCAAAACAAACGGAATCGATTTTCGCAGTACTGCCGCTGTTAACAGCCTTGCATCGGATAATATAATTGCAAATCCCGGTGGATCTTTTATAGTGCCAGCAACCGGAGTCAGCCTGGTCCAGCTAAACAACCTGAAGGCTGCCTCGGTCTCCGATGTCAAATTCATCAACCCCGCCCTCGATAATTATGATCTGCAACCCTCCTCTCCGGCGGTGAATACAGGAGAGGCTATCAGCGGTTTTAACCTTCACTATGACAAACCCGGACGCTGGCGTCCATGGCCGCAGAAGTATGATATTGGAGCATTCGAATGCCACGACTCTTCCCTGCTGGCCGTTGATGAAAAGGAAAGCATACCCGGGCTGCAAATAAGGAAGTGCTTCATGCGTTCGGGCGTCCTCAATGTGAGTCTTATCATGGAAACCAGGGAATTACTGTCGGCAGACCTATACTCATTACAGGGCCTGCATATTGCGAACCTTTGCAATTCAATCAACGGGCCCGGGCTCGTAGAAATGGAAAAATTCATTGGTCAGCTGCCAGAGACCTGTTATATTTGTATTTTCCGCTTTGACGGGGATTCAATTGCACGAAAAATTTATTCATACTCTTATCATTAATTCAAACCATAGATTTCAAGGAATATGGCTCTGAAAGAAATATTACCCTTCTGGCTGGCAAAAAAGCTGAAAGGAGCATATCAGAAGTTATCGGGACTAGCCTTACGCGGTCAAAATTATTACTGTCCTTATTGCAACAATTCATTCCGAAAGCTAAGGCCGGGAGGTATTGATCTCCCTGTGATATACGAAAAACAGATCATCGGAGCAGGATACAGGCTCAACGATGTTTGCCCGCGATGCAATTCGCTTGACAGGGACAGGCTGATATATTTATACCTGACCCTGAAAACAAACATCATGACCGCCCCTTTAAAGGTATTCCATGTTGCTCCCGAAGGCTGCATACGTGCCATGCTTTCTGTGCTTCCGAACATCACTTACGAAGCAGGCATGAAATACCACCAGGGATTTTATTATGACAAGAACACCACCATCCTCGATATTTCCAAGCTGGAATTTGAAGATGATACCTTTGATGTGATTATATGCAATCATGTGCTTGAACATATTGAGGGCGACCTGAAAGCAATTGGTGAACTTTATCGCGTGCTGAAACCCGGAGGCTGGGCCATACTGCAGGTCCCTGTCTCCAGGGTGCTGGAAACGACATTTGAAGACCCGGCTGTAAGGACGCCGGAAGAAAGGGAGAAAATTTTCGGTCAGTTTGACCATGTGAGGATCTACGGACAGGATTATCCTAAACGGCTTGAAAACAGGGGATTTATTGTTGCCCGGCACAATCCATACAGGGACAAATGGCCTGCTGAACTGGACCGGTTTGCCATTAATCCTGAAGAAGATATCTTTATTGCATACAAATAAACCCAGATGAATACTCTTACTCTGATTCTACTTATTCTTGTATTATTGCTGACCGCAGTTTGCCTGTTTATATACCTTTCTTCATCGAAGCGGGCACAAAGTGATCAGTCAAACCAGGCGGAAACAGTCGGGAAACTTCAGATTGCACTTTCGAAAATTAAAGAATTTGAGGACGGGATACAAAAACAGGTCGATCAAAGGACACTGGTCATCAAAGAAGAGTACGATGAGAAAAGGGACAGGGACATCATCCTCAAGAAAGCCCTGAAAAAGGCAGAAGACGCAAATTTTCTTCTTAATTCCTTTCTCTCCAATGTTAGTTCAGAGATAAGGACCCCTCTGAATAATATCATTGGTTTTGCCAGCCTGCTCGAATCGGATCTCTCAATGCTTGAAAATAAGGAACTCTTCGATTATGCACATGCAGTCTCTGAGAGCGGTGACAGGCTCCTTCATCTTCTGAATAACATCATAGATATAAGCAGGGTTGAGTCGAATGACTTTACCCTGAACTCTGTACCCTGTGCCCTGAACGGTATTGTCGCCAACACCATCCAGGTATACCTCTTCCAGGCCAACAAGAAAAAACTCAAATTGAATTTTAAGCCCTGTGAAATTCCTGAGGGACTTGCCGATGAAACCGGGTTTTCCAAAGCGCTGAGCATTATCCTTGATAATGCGATCAAGTTCACAGACCAGGGTTTTATCAATATATCAACCGACTATCATAAGGACAGGAAGCTGATCTCTGTAAGGATCAAGGATACAGGTGTCGGGATAGATCCGGCATTCCTCCCTGAGTTGCTTGCCCCGTTCAAAAGTGATACCACGGGCTTCGCAAAAGAAGGAAAGGGTTCTGGGTTAGGCCTTCCCCTGGCTAAGAGCCTGCTCGAGATGATGCAGGGTTCGCTTGACATCCAGAGTGAAAAAGGTGTGGGAACTACGATCACTTTGTTTTTACCTGCGGTTGTGACGGAAACCAGGGAAACTGCAGCAGCTCCGGTTCCTCCTTCAGAGCAAAAGAAAAAAGCAAGGGGTTTGCATGATCTCGACATCTTTATTGTTGAGGACGACATGATGAATAAACTCGTGCTCACCGAGATGACCAAGTCTCTTGGCCGGGTTGTTGCAGCAATGAACGGAGATGAAACCCTGAAATTCGTTCAGAAATTTGCCGCTGAAAATAAATTTTTCGACATCATGCTGTTCGACATCAACCTACCCCCTCCATGGGATGGAGTGAAACTGATGCATGAGATCAGAAAAACGTACAAACAATACCGGTCTGTTCCTTTCATTGCACAAACAGCATATGCAATGGCCGGAGACCGGGAGAAACTGCTTGAAGAGGGATTTGACGATTATATCTCAAAACCCATAAACCAGCAGCAATTATATTCAATTATGAAGAACCAACTGAACAAAGGTTGATCTATGGATGATTTGCAGAGGAATGCACTTGAGCTACGTATCAGGGAACTGGAGGATCTTTATAAAAAGGCCTTACAAGAGGCTGAAAAAGCAAATATTAAAGCTTTTGATGCTGAACGTACCAAAACCATCTTCCTGGCCAATATGAGCCATGAGATAAGGACACCGATGAACAGTATCATCGGTATATACAATATCCTTGACCAGACGAACCTCAATCCTGAGCAGCGTGAGCTGCTTGAAGTGATCAATATTTCAAGCCACAACCTCCTGGCGATTATTAACGATATCCTTGATTTCTCAAAGATCAAGGCAGGCCAGCTGAAACTTGAGCACAAGCCGTTCCTGCTGCATGAGGGAATCCACCAGGTGATTAAGATGCTGTCGCTCAGGGCTAAAGGAAAAGGTATTGAACTTTCATACAGGATACAGTCCTCAGTGCCTGAATGCATTATCGGGGATGCTATTCGTTTGCACCAGATACTTGTAAACCTTACCAATAATGCTCTGAAATTCACGCTTGAAGGTTCTGTTGTTGTTTCAGTGGAAATTCTTGATGAAGGAAGGCTGGAAGACCTGAGGCAAACAGAATACCTTCCCGACCAGGTGCTGGTCATGGACAAACTCCCTCCTGAGCATGTGCTGCTTAAATTCGAGGTAAGCGATACAGGGGTGGGGATCTCTGAAGAAGAGCAGGCCAGACTGTTCCTGGAATATTCACAGATTGACACTCCCCTTGTAAAACAATTTGAAGGCACGGGCCTCGGCTTATCGATCTCGAAGAACCTTATTGACCTTATGCAGGGAAAGATCGGCGTCATCAGCAAAAAAGACAGCGGGTCAACATTCTGGTTCACTTTATTATACAAAGTTGGTGACATCGAAGCCTACAGGAACAAGATCACCCAGGGGCAAAGAAAAATCATTAAAAGCAGGCCTCTGGATATACTCCTGGTAGAAGACAATATTCTCAACCAGAAATTTGCGGCCACCACTCTGAACAGGGCCGGGCATATGGTGGATATTGCAGAAAACGGCAAGGTGGCTTTTGAAAAATTCCGTGAAAAGCATTATGATCTGATTATAATGGATATTGCCATGCCTATCATGGACGGACTTGAATCAACCCGTGTGATCAGGAAGTACGAACGGGAGCAGAGCGAAAAAGATCCTACTTATTCTAAACCTCCGATCAAGATCATAGCTGTAACAGCACATGTGATTATGACCGACCGTGAAAAATGCATTTTAGCAGGCATGAATGAATATCTTGCAAAACCATACAGGCCTAAGGAACTCACTGATGTAATCGACCTGCTGGAGATTGATTAGGTCAGAGCCTGACTACTTTTAAGTAGTATTCCTTCCCTTTATACTTCAATACCAGGACATAGATACCGGCAGGCGCATTTGATGCCGGGAGCATGATGGTATTATCACCCAGCGAGACTGAAGAGATCAGTTCACCCCTGAGGCTTAGCAGGCGGGCATTATCACCCTCGCTGGTTTTGCCTTTAACTGTGATGTAAATACCTTCGTTGAAGGGGTTAGGATAGACGGTAAATAAGCCACCGGGAAACTGTTCGTTAATACCGATGGGGTATTTGATGAAATTAATCAATGCCGTATCCATAGCTACACAGCTGGTTTTGGTGACATAAACCCAAACCTTCAGTAAGCCCAGGCCGTGATGGGTGGAATCAACAACGGTGGTCTGAGTGGTAGCGCCGTTGCTCCAGAGGTAGTTATCCGCGCCCTGACCTGCATCCAGCATAATACTTTTATCAGCAATGAGGTTTGTATCGGGTTGTACAGGTATGGAAGGAAGAGGATTTACAGTTACATAAAGCGTATCGGCATTAAAACAACCTGCGGTGGATGTTGCCTGGTACCATACCGTATCTTTCCCAAGCTTTGCAAGGCGTGGGCAGAACTGACTTCCCTGAACGCCAGAACTACCTCCGAAATGCCCGTACCAGGGGGTTCCCGTTAAGAGGTAACAGGAATCGTCACTGGCACAGTACTGGGGCCGAAGCCCTGAAAGTGAGACAATGGGTACCTGGGCTACATGGATAAGTGTGCTGTCATCGGCAGAACAGTTCCATTGATTTTCAATATGCACCCTGTATCTCGTCAAAGTATCGGGCTTGACTGTTATTGAAGCTGTGGTATCACCCGTAGGGTACCACAGATAATGGGTCCCACCTGAAGCCGTAAGAACTATAGAGCTGCCTTTACATATGATAGAGTCTTTGAAAAGATTGGATTCGGGATGTGGATACCTTATGATCTTTACACTGTCTTTAGAGATATTGCCAAGGAGGTTGTAGACCTTGACCTTGTACCATGTACTGACCTTCGGGGAGACAGTGGGATTAAATATCGTAGTGTCGGTAAAAGCAGAATCATGTGGTGAGGAAGACCAACGTATATAATCAGAGCTTGTAAGGGTATCCATGATCGAGATGTTAACGGATAGCCCTGCGCATGCTTTGGGGATGGAATCTGACCTGAACCTGAAGAAGCAGCTGTCGACGAATCCCCCGGGCCTGTGCGCTATGGCCCAGACACTGTCACTGCCCACCCAGAATGAGTGAGGCCTGTTGATCTTCATCATGCTGTCGGAAACCACCTGGAACCACAATAAATGGTTGCCTTTGAAGGTCCATGAATACTGGTTCAGCGGGATGAGCGTATCAATGATCAGCTTATTAAGGTTTACAGAACTGAAAAGCAGGTTGGCGGTCTTTACCTGCAAAGGATAAACCGACTCTGAAAGGAAGCCTGTCGACCGCATCACTATACCACTCAGGTGCAGCGTATCATGATATGAGGTGTCGCGGGTGAAAGTAAAGTTGGCAATGCTGACTGAATCAGGGATGTTCAGGACAAACTCGTTAAGCAGGTAAGTGTTCTTGCCGGTATTGGAATTAAAATTGACGATGGCGCCTGTTTCAGGAAAGACCACTTTCACACTGACCACGGATACCGAAGCTGTATCGGAACCTTTAAGATAAAATGAAAAATAGTTGGTTCTCTTCTCAAGTCCGCCAAGTTTGGTAACGCTGCAAATGGTTCCCCCTCCTGTCATTTTAAAACTTTTATACCCGCTTACAGACACTCCTTCGGTGGTGTCATATATACCCTTGATCGAGGCAGTATCAATATCAAAACCATCAGGCCATTGGTTGGCGTTCTTGTCGACATCCAGACCCGGGAAGGTATTTACTGTTTTATTTGTAAGACTGTCGTAGATCAGGGACTTCCATTGGGAATAGGTTCTGACCGGTATGTTTTTTGAATTGCACCAGGCTAGCAGGTTGCTCATCCCGCTGAGGTAGGCAGGCCAAAGGTTATCGGCATTTGCAAGTTTCGAAGCATCAAACAGGACAAAATGCTTTGCCACCGCGTCGGAGATCATGTTTTTATATGTTGAGAGGTCGAAACCCTCAATTCCGTCAGATTCATTCAGTATCCCGAATTGTTTTCTTTCATTAGGATTATATTCCTTATAGCAGAAGAAGGAAGGATTGATTAATGAGCTTGCCTGCTGATAATTCAGTTTTTGGCCCATGATGGTTTTAAGCTGAGCCGGGCTGATCCAGGGGTACTGGCCTTCGGGATGTATCCAGGTATAAGGCCTGACCAGGTTTATTGAATCAAAGATATCAAGTGATCTGCGGGCAAGTATCCTGACTGCGGAGTCTTGCATCACCACATTATAATTATAAAGTTTATGATAGCGGAAATGCAAATGATCGGGAAAACTGATGGTCTCATCCCAAAAAGACTTTACATACAAGGTGTCAGGGTCTGCAACATTAACAGATTTAACGTCATAGAACAGGCAGATACGCTTCACGGGCGAGCTCAGGTAAACTGCAAAATAGCCTGAAGGTGACAGCAGATCATGAAATTCGCCAGGGTTGTAACTGATCACCCTGTTGCCATGCAGGTCAATATACCCTTCACCATGGGATACTGAAGTATCCATTGAAGCATATTTGAGGCAGATTTTTTCGCCGAGAATATGATCGACTCCGGGTTTCATACTGAAGATGTTTGTATCCTGGAAGTTGATGACATTGAAAAACTGGGTGGCATGGGTGGGCGTATTGTCGGTAAGCTCCACTCCTCTCAGGGACAAGGCCCTGAGAGTATCTACGTAGGCAGGAACCAGCGGAAGCACGTATGAAGTAACTGCAAAAGAAAATTTCTTCCCAAAGATTGAGAAGAGGGAATCATAGGAATGTATCCTTGATACGGGAGGATTTTCATCTATCCTGAAACCAATCCCTCCTGTTTTTGTCAAACTCTGGCCGGTTAAAGAAACCGGCTGAAGAACTGTCAAAAACAGGGTCAGCAGAATACCGTATTTTATTCCCTTTATTATCATTATCAATAGTCTTTTATCTTTAAAGGAGGTACCTTTTTCTTATCTTTTCCATGCAGTGTATATCCCAGGGTGACCTCATGAGTACCACCGCTTTTACCCATCATCGCACTTCCCGAGAATTCATAATTATACCCTATTACAAAAGAACTGGCAATAGAGACGCCGGCGTTTACCGCAATGGTGTTGCCCTTTCGGTAAAGCAGGCCAAGCCAGATCATTTCCCTGTATTTGACCATCAAACCCGCATCAATGAGCCAGGGGGAGTACTGAACATTACGGTAAAGGACATCAAACTGTAATCCCCAGTCTTTCCCGAGATCAAGCAGGTAATTAAGGTACAACTGAAAATTGGCACCCATGGTAAGGTAGTTTGAATACTGGCTGTCGCTGTAGAGGGACCTGTTGTTGAACAGGTAAGGGAATCCGAAGCAGATATTCAGTGTTTTAAAAGAATACATCAGGCTGGCGCCGCAATTGACATATGTTTCAGTATTCTTGCCCCCGTTAAGCATTGGGTCGTTTGGGTCTGAGACAACCAGGGATGTAAGGTCAATCGAGTTCTGGTAAAGGCCGGGGCTGATGCCGAAGTGGAGGAAATGGTTTGTGGCAAGCTGAAGATGGTAGGCATAATTCAGGTTAACCGAGAAATACCTGACCATTCCTGCTTTATTGATCAGGATGTTTGTACCCAGTCCCATATTCTGGTATGGAACACCTTCTATATTGACTGCTCCGGTAACAGGGGCCCCGGGCATACCTGTCCATTCATTTCTCTGGGTAAGGTACACCTGGAAAAGGGAAGACATTCCTGTGAATGAAGGAGCAAGAATTCCAGGATTGATCCTGTACTCATCCAAAACCGGATATTGCTGGGCATTGAGAAATCCCGGAACAACCAACAATAAAAGAAACAACAACCGGTTTATGCGCATAAGTCAGGGATCAGTTGATCATTTCAGAATGTTTACGTTTCCTTTATATGTGACACCATCGTAACAGCGGACAAAATAGTAGTAAGTATCATTTGCAAGCTGTTTGCCGTTAAAAGAACCATTCCAGTCGTTTTTATAATCACTGCTTGAGAAGACCTCTGTCCCGTAACGGTCGAAGACATTCACCTGGCAGGGTTTGAAATCAGAGAGATTCAGTATTTCCCAAAGATCATTATGACCGTCGCCGTTGGGGGTGAAGATATTGCTGATCACCGGTTCAGGTCCGGGTTCCCTAACTGTGACTGTAAAGCCGGCCTGGCCTGAGCAGGAATTTTTATATGCCATCACAGAATAATATCCGGCCTTTTTGATCATGATAGTATAGGATGTTGCTTTCGTTGACCAGATCACACTGTCGTAAGTCCCCTGGAGGCTTGCGAACAATGAATCTCCCTGTTTCAGGATAGTATCCCCCGAGAATTCTACTACGAGGGAAGGAAAATCGGGAACCACAACAGTATGCCTGACGGAATCTTCGCAGCCGGTGAGGAAACTTGCATAGAGAACAACGCTGTAATGCCCTGAATCGGCAAATGAATGCTTAGGATTTTTTTCAGCCGATATTTGACCATCTCCGAACTTCCAGAGGTAATAGACCGTTGTATCTCCCTGAATTTCTGTTTTATTTGTAAATGTGACAGGTTGCTGATAGCAGCTTGATTTTGAAGAAAACACCGGCCTGAGATAATTCACAGGGACCAGTTTATATAAGGCCTTTGCAAGTCCGTTCCTGGTAATGGCTCTTAAACCTACATTATGCACTCCGGGGCTGGTGAACACCACTGAGTTGATGGTATCGTTGCCGTCGTTGAATTTACCGTCGCCTTTAAGGTCCCACGCAACAGAAGTTATTGAATCTAAGGGATGGCCCGAGGTATCTGCAATGTAGCAATGGCTGATGAAATGCGTGGTCTGTCCCAGGCAAACTTCATCAAACGAGAAATCGACCATAAGTACCTGCCCTTGCGAGGGCAGGTACCAGGTCAATAATATGATTGCCAGCAGAATCTTCCTCATGTTGGGATTTACTTCTTGGGAGATGCAGGCTTTTGATCTACTACTTCAAGTAATTCAACTTCGAAAACCACTGGTGCATAGGCCGGTATTTTACCCATATTCCGCTCACCCCAGGCAAGTTTTGAAGGAATAACCAATGTTGCTTTTCCGCCTACATTCATAAGCGCTACACCTTCATCCCAGCCTTTGATCACCTGCCCTGATCCGAGGGTAAATTCAAAGGGCTGGTTCTTGTCGCGGCTTGAATCGAATTTAGTCCCGTCAAGCAGGGTTCCGGTATAATGCACTCTTACCATTTTGCCTGAAACAGCCCTGGCACCCGTACCTTTTACCTTCTCCATATAATATAAGCCGCTTGCTGTAGGCTTTACAGTAATGTTCTTCTCTTTCAGGTATTTGGCAAGATTTGCAGCTTCTTCATTTTTACTCTTCGTTGCTTTTTCCTCTTCTTTCTTTTTATCAGCTGCTGCTGTTTTTTCATGATCTGCCTTTGACTGAACATTTACAATCTCCAGTTCATAAACCATGGTAGCGTATGGCGGTACAACGCCAGACCTGCCGGTTTCACCGTAAGCAAGTTTTGAAGGAACGATGACAACGGCTTTGCCTCCTTTTTTCATCATGGCAATTGCTTGTTCAACACCGGGTGTGTCGAAGCGTTTGCCGTATTCGAAGACAATCGGCTCTCCCCTGTCGTATGAGGAAAACAGCTGTTTCCCCTCAATCAGGGCAACTTTGAAATGAATGGTGACCCAGCAGCCTGAATCAATTTTCATTCCCTGGCCGGCGACTGATTCGATAAAATAAAGCCCTGTTGCTGTAGGCTGAACTGTAATATTCTTGTCTTTCAGGTATTTAGAAAGGTCATCCTGTTCTTTCATCATCATTTTCTGAGGGTTGTCAATGGTGAGGAGCTTGATGCTGAAAGTGATCACTGAATTGGTGTCGATGAACTTCGGACGTTTGGGCTGATGGAAGGTCTTCATGAACAATGAGTCGGCATTGATCAGAAAAACAGCGCTGTCGCCTGCTGCCAATAGCCTGATGCCTTCATAAATATCACCTTTAAAATCGGAAAGAGGAACCTGGAATTTCACAGGCTGCCCGCCCTGTGCCTTATAACTGTCGAACATCACGGAGTCTTTGTATTTCCAGCGCATCTGCAGAGAAACCCAGTCACCAATCCTTGGCTTAATAGTATCTTTTGATCCTTTAATAATCTTATAATACAGGCCATTTGCAGTTTTGTCAAATCCTGCATACTTCGAAGAACAAGCAAATGTTGTCAGTGCCAACAGCAATACCAATCCTATCGATTTAACGAAATTGTTTTTCATGATTTTGATTTTTATTGTTTTAAATGGATATCCGGAGAAGTAAAATTCAATTTTATTAAATTTACAATATACTCTATTTCAACTATTTAACTAAATATTTCTTGTGAATTACCTGGCTTTAAAGGCTTCAACAAGATAGGAAAGTCCGTTGCAGCCAGATCAATAAAACCAGGCTTACTTATTAACACTTTGGCCAAGGTTATTAACGATTCCCGTGAGCCGGATCAAGCACTTCCACATCATATACCAGGGTAGCCCCTGCAGGTATTTTTTTAAGGTCTCCAAGTAATCCGTATGCCAGGTGGGAAGGAACAATAAGTTTTGCATGATCTCCCCTGTTCATAAGTAAAAGTGCTTCCTGCAGTCCTGTTTCTTCTTCTGAAACACCGGGATAAATGACCTTAAAGCCCAATGAATCCGAAGTATATACATCATTGCCATTGAGTAGCGAAATGCTGAATTTCAGGCGGATCTCATCTCCTTTAGTGATTTTTTTACCATTTCCTTTCCCAATAATCATATACCTCAATCCGGTAGGGGTCTGCATCATTTTCCACTGATGCCTGCTGATATATTCCCCTATTTCCTCATTCTCGGACCTGACGACCTGGTGGTGATAATCGATCACCTCCTTGTCGATCATCAGGATATGGTCGGTGGTGCGTGCCCTGCGGGTTTCCTCGGTACACGAAACCACGAGCAGCGCAAGGCCTGTCAAAGAAAGGACAATGAAAAGCAACCGCTTTAAAACCCTTGAAATCTTCCAGGGAAAGGAAGAAGCAGGCATTCTCATTTAATATACATTTTTGAGCTCATCCCTGAAGGAAGGGAGAAGTGAAAGGAACCTGCCAACAGTTTCATCGACCGACATATCACAGTTGGCACCTGAAGCATTGCTGTGGCCACCTCCTCCGAAATGCTCCCGGGCAAGACGGTCAACAGAGAATTTGCCCTTTGAACGGAAGGAGACTTTCACGTTATCATCCTTTTCCATGAACAATGCTGCCAGGTTGATATCCTTTATAGAAAGTGCATAATTGACCACTCCTTCGGTATCCCCCACTTTGTATTGAAAGCGTTCGAGGTCTTCGCTGGTCAAAACAATATATGCTGCATGGAACTCGGGAAGTACAGTGAGGCCGCCGCTTACGGCATATCCCAGCAGCCTTAAACGGTTTTCGGAATATGTATCATAAACCAGCCGGTGGATATGCTCCCCGTCAATTCCCAAACGGAACAACTCGGCTATGATCAGGTAGGTCTTTACATAATTGCAGGCATAGCTGAACGAACCGGTGTCGGTAACTATCCCTGCATACAGACATTCAGCCATTTCCTTATCAATCAAATCTTTATGGCCAACAGCATCTATAAAATCATAGATCAGTTCCGAGGTGGATGATATCTTACTGAAGGATATCCTGTAGAGGAATTCATCGGAAGGATATAAATGATGATCAATCAGAACTTTCATTTTATCTGACTGGCGGATGACATCTCCCAGCTCATTCAGGCGCTTGAGGTTATTAAAGTCGACACATATAATAAGGTCAGCCTCCCCTATGAGCTTCCTGCATTCC
>CAIJYT010000072.1 GCA_903824935.1 uncultured Bacteroidales bacterium
GTCTTGTACGTGATCAACAAAAAGAACCCCAAGTTCAAGCAAAGACAAGGATAATTAATTTCTAAACAGCGCATATATGGCCAGAATTGCAGGTATTGATTTACCTAAACAGAAACAGGGAGAGATTGGTCTAACCTATATTTATGGTATCGGCAGGAGCAC
Organism: uncultured Bacteroidales bacterium; assembly: GCA_903824935.1. Taxonomy (GTDB): domain Bacteria; phylum Bacteroidota; class Bacteroidia; order Bacteroidales; family FEN-979; genus CAIRDP01. The sequence goes on from CAIJYT010000072.1 coordinate 163, forward strand.
TGCCCAGAAGATCCTCACAGAAGCGGGTGTTGACTGGAGCAAGAAGGTTCAGGACTGGACTGATGAGGAACAGAACAAAATCCGTGCTATCCTCAATGAGAAGTTCAAGATTGAAGGTGCACTCCGTTCTGAAGTCCAGATGAACATCAAACGTCTGATGGATATCGGAAGTTACCGTGGTATTCGTCACCGTATCGGCTTGCCGGTTCGCGGACAAAGCACAAAGAACAATGCCCGTACCCGTAAAGGCCGTAAAAAGACCGTTGCCAACAAGAAGAAAGCAACCAAGGGTTAAGAGAAATAGCGAAATATTGAAGTAATAAATAATATGGCAAAGACTGAAAAAAGTTCAAAGAAAAGGGTTGTGAAGGTGGATGCAATAGGCCGGGCCTATATCAATGCCTCTTTCAATAACCTCATCATTTCATTAACCAATAATGGCGGTCAGGTGATATCTTGGTCCTCAGCAGGTAAAATGGGCTTCAAGGGTTCCAAAAAGAACACTCCTTATGCTGCCCAGATGGCTGCTACGGACGCTGCCAAGACTGCCTATGACCTGGGACTGCGTAAGGTCAAGGTGTTCATCAAAGGACCCGGTGCAGGGCGTGAATCAGCCATGCGCACCATTCACAGTGCAGGCATCGAAGTCACCGAGATAGTGGATATCACTCCCCTGCCTCATAACGGTTGCCGCCCCCCGAAACGCAGGCGTGTATAATCTGAAGTAATCATTAATAATATTCAATACCATGGCAAGATATATTGGGCCGAAATCAAGGATAGCAAGAAGATTCAGGGACCCTATTTACGGACCCGACAAGAGTTACGAGAAGAAAAATTACCCTCCGGGAATGCACGGCCAGACTAAACGTCGCGCGAAAACATCGGAGTATGGCACCCAGCTGATGGAGAAACAGAAGGCCAAGTATACTTATGGCATTCTGGAACGTCAGTTCAGGAACATCTTTAATAAAGCTTCTCACAAGGGAGGTATTACAGGTGAAGTACTGCTCCAGCTTATCGAAGCACGTCTTGACAATACTGTATTCCGCCTTGGCATTGCCCCCACAAGGGACGGTGCACGCCAGCTTATCGGCCATCGCCATATCATGGTTAACGGTAAAGTAGTGAATATTCCTTCATTTGAACTCCGCCCCGGCGATCTTATCTCGGTGCGCGAACGTTCCAAATCACTGGAGGTCATTACCGACTCTGTCAGCGGAAGAGGTAGCCAGTATCCATGGCTGGAATGGGATTCGAACCTCCTGACCGGGAAATTCATGAACTACCCTGAAAGATCACAGATCCCCGAAAACATTAAAGAACAGCTGATCGTCGAATTGTATTCGAAATAACGGGAATTCATATTGATATTAACCCTTTAAATAAAGTATTATGGCTATATTACCGTTCCAGAAACCTGACAAGGTGATTATGCTTGAATCTGATGATCGCCGCGGAATATTCGAATTTCGTCCGCTTGAGCCTGGTTTTGGTATTACCATTGGAAATGCACTGAGAAGGATACTCCTTTCTTCACTGGAAGGATTCGCCATCACTTCAGTTAAAATTGAAGGTGTGGACCAGGAATTTTCAACCATCAAAGGCGTCATCGAAGATGTCACCGAGATTATCCTTAACCTTAAACAGATCCGCTTCAAAAGACTTATTGAAACGGAGAATAACGAAAAGGTTACCGTGATCATCGCTCAGCAGAAGGAATTCAAGGCAGGCGATATTAATAAATTCCTGTCGGTTTTCCAGGTGCTTAACCCTGAGATCGTAGTTTGTCATATGGAACCTTCGGTCAAGCTTACCGTAGAGCTTTCAGTCGATAAAGGCAGGGGTTATATCCCGGCCGACGAGAACAAGGCGCTTAGTACTTCTCTCGGAAGGATAGCCATCGACTCCATTCACACGCCTATCAAGAATGTTACATATAACATTGAAAATTACCGCGTGGAGCAGAAGACCGACTATGAAAAGCTGGTCATGGAGATCATCACCGACGGTTCCATTGCCCCCAAGCATGCATTAAAGGAATCGGCCAAGATCCTCATCCATCATTTCATGCTGTTCTCGGATGAGAAGATCACCCTTGACACAGCCGAAAAGACTGTGACTGAGGAATTCGACGAGACTTCACTGCATATACGCCAGCTTTTAAAGACCAAGCTGGTCGATATGGACCTTTCGGTACGCGCTCTCAACTGCCTGAAAGCAGCCGACGTGGAAACACTGGGAGACCTGGTGGCATTTAATAAAAACGATCTCCTGAAGTTCAGGAACTTCGGAAAGAAATCCCTTACTGAACTTGAAGAGCTCGTAAAATCAAAGGGCCTTGAGTTCGGAATGAATACATCAAAATATAAATTAGATAAGGATTAATTGCGATGAGACATCAAAAGACAATAAATCATTTAGGCAGGACCAGTGCGCACAGGAAAGCCATGCTTTCAAATATGGCAGCCTCGCTCATTCTGCATAAACGTATAACAACCACACTTGCAAAGGCAAAGGCGCTGAGAGGCTATGTCGAGCCATTGATCTCCAGGGCAAAGGATGATTCCACCCATTCCCGCCGTGTCGTGTTCAGCTACCTTCAGAATAAAGACGCAGTTACTGAACTGTTCAAGGAGATATCCAAAAAGATCATGGAACGTCCCGGTGGCTACACCCGCATCCTGAAAACCGGAATGCGTGCAGGCGACAATGCCGATATGTGTTTTATTGAACTTGTCGACTACAACGAAGCCATGCTTGGCAAGAAAGAGGATGCAAAGGCAAAGACCACACGCAGAGGCCGCAAGGGAACCAAGCAAGCAGAAGATGCTGAAAAGCATGCTCCTAAAACTGAAGAAAAAGAAGTGAAAAAGCCTAAAAAGGCTGCTAAAAAAGCAGAGGAACCCAAAGCGCCTGCAGAGGCTAAACCGGAAGAATCCACTGAAACCGCTGAAAGTTAATCCGTAAATAAAAAATAAATGGATCCATTTAAAAGGATAATGTACTCTGATACGTTATCCTTTTTTAATTTTAAAAACTTAATAAAAATATTATGAGTACGATATTATCAGTCAGGGCCCGTCAAATCCTGGATTCAAGGGGCAATCCAACCATCGAAGTTGATGTGATCACCGACAACGGCATACTGGGCCGTGCAGCTATCCCCTCGGGAGCTTCCACAGGGATACATGAAGCAGTCGAGCTTCGTGATAACGATAAGAAGGTTTACATGGGAAAAGGCGTGCTAAACGCCGTTCACAACGTGAACAAGATCATCGCCGAGGAAGTCATCGGCATGTACGTTACCGACCAGGTTGAGCTCGATAACCGTCTGATTGAACTTGACGGCACTCCGAACAAAGCGAAACTCGGCGCCAATGCAATTCTTGGTGTTTCACTGGCCGCAGCCAATGCAGCAGCCCAGGTTACCGGCCAGGAATTATACCGCTATATTGGCGGCACTTCAGCCAATACCCTTCCTATCCCAATGATGAATATCATCAACGGGGGATCCCATGCAGATAACTCGATTGACTTCCAGGAATTCATGATCATGCCGGTAGGGGCAGGCTCATTTACCGAAGCTATCCGGATGGGAGCCGAAGTGTTCCATAACCTGAAAGCAGTTCTTAAAAAAGGTAAGTATTCAACCAATGTTGGTGATGAAGGCGGATTTGCACCGAACCTGAAATCCAACGAAGAAGCTCTTCAAGTGATCATCAAAGCGATTGAAGCTGCAGGATACAAACCGGGAAAGGATATTTATATCGCCCTTGATCCGGCTTCCTCGGAGTATTATATCCCCGAAGAAAATGTTTACCATCTGAAAAAATCCACAGGCGAAAAACTCAGCCCTTCCGATATGGTTTCTTTCTGGAAGGATTGGGCGAAAAGGTATCCCATCATTTCAATTGAAGACGGTATGGCCGAAGATGACTGGGACGGATGGAAACTGATGACCAAAGAACTTGGAAGCAAGATACAACTTGTAGGCGACGACCTGTTTGTTACCAACGTGAAACGCTTATCCGAAGGCATTAAAAAAGGAGTGGCAAATTCAATCCTCATCAAGGTAAACCAGATCGGTACACTAACGGAGACTATTGCTGCCGTGAATCTTGCATACCGTAACAGCTACACTGCTGTGATCAGCCATCGTTCAGGTGAAACTGAAGATGTGACGATTGCCGACCTCGCCGTTGCTTTGAATACAGGCCTGATCAAGACCGGTTCTGCCTGCCGTACCGACAGGATTGCTAAGTACAACCAGCTTCTCAGGATAGAGGAACAACTTGGAAACACTGCCTGTTACCTGGGCAAGGACTTCAAGTATGCACGTTAGTTTTGTTAACAAATTGTTGTAAGTAAGACTCAATTCCGATACTTAATAAACAGAGGCTGTTTTATATTTGAGGTCTAATCCTGGCTATGCGATTTTACCTCAGATATACAGCCTTTGTTTTTGTATTGGTCTTTATCAGGTTATTTTCATTTTCACAAGAGTACAGTAATTACCTGAGTCCAGTGCCTGCAGGTGCTGAGAAGTCAAAAAATTTGGCTTCTCTTGCCGGTTCCTGGGAAGCAGGTGCCATGGTGGGCCCTGATTTCTATTACGGCGATCTTAACCCGAATAAGTTCCTTCCGGGTGTCGGCAGTATCAGTGCCGCAGGCGGTGTCTTTATTACCAGGCAGTTCACCAATGTTGTAGGTTTAAAGGGCAGCTTCCTTTTCGGAGGATTGAGAGGCAGTAAAAGCGGAACGGAAGGTACTTTGCCTGCTACATGGTCCTTTTCGGGCAGTTTCATTGATTTCACCATCAGCCCGGTATTCAACCTCTCAAATTTGTTTTCACCCTATGTTGACGAAAGGAAGATCTTTGTATACGCCTCTGTTGGCTTCGGGATCAATGCATGGAACACTACTCTTACAAAGGATTTGAACGGCAATGTTACAACCCCCGACCAGGTAAAGGGATTCCAGGCTGGTTTTGTATTACCCCTGGGCCTGGGAATGCAATACAGGATCACGAATAATATCAGTGCGGGGATCGAATATACTTTAAGGACGATATTTTCGGACCGTGTGGACCAGACTGTTGGCGGGTTTAAATGTGATTTTATAAACCTTTTCGCGTTTACAGCATCCTACCGCTGGGGAGGATCAAAGAAGAAACTGAATGTGCAGGAATATCCCTATTCAAGCCCGGTAAGTTACCGTAAATACACCCCACCTCCTGTACCGCCCCCGGCAAGTCCAATACAGGAGCGTATCCCTGTGCCTTCAGCTTCGGAAGTGTACGATTATGTAGTCCAGGTCTGTGCCTATTCCCAGCATAATTATACTGTTTCCTGGGTGAAAAAACATTATCATCTCGACATGCCTTTGACAAAGGAAAGTGAGAACGGCATGAACAGGTACATTATAGCGCGTTATTACAAGGATATCAACTCCGCCAGGGAGCTCTGCGATAAATTAAGGAAAAATGGTGTTCATGATGCCTGGATTATAGCCTACCAGAACGGGGTAAGGCATCATGTTGTAGTTTATTAGGGAGTCGACAGAAAGAAGTCAGCAGTCGGCAGTCGGCAGAAAGAAGTTCGCAGTCAGCAGAAAGAACTCTGCAGTTCGCAGTCAGCAGAAAGTAGTCGGCAATTTGCTGTCTGCAGACTGCCGACTGCCGACTATCTTCTACTTACATACTTGTTTAATGAAGTCTAGTGATTCGGGGTCTTTAAGGCCGGCGCTGATGGCTTTCTGGAAGTCGCTGCAAGCCATGGCATAATTACCCAGCATATAATTTGCCATCCCGTGGTTATAATAAACCATTTTCATCATAGATGCGTCACCCTGGTTATTTGCATTAAATGCCAGTGACATGTCGAGATCGGAAAGAGCTCCACTGAAATCGGATATTTTAAGTTTTGAACTGCCCCTGTAGAAATAAACTATGAAGGCCTTATCCTGGGGCTTTAATTCGATAGCCCTGTTGAAATACCTGACAGCTTCAGCAAAGTTCCCATGCTCATACTTCCACACGCCTTCCCAGTAAACCTTATAGTAATCGGTAGTTGTTTCAGGACCGCTTACATCGTTCAGGTTTGTTGAAACAGCCTGGGTCATGGGAACCGAAGGCCCGGTGAATCTGTATCCTTTACAATGGTCTTTAATGGCCAGGTCGTTAGCCACATCTTTAAGGCCGAACTGCAAGGCCGTGTTCCAGTCGGCACATGCACCGTTCCTGTCTTTATTGTTGAAACGGGCAACACCCCTGTTGTATATGACGGTGAGCCAGGCCGAGTAATAATTCTGTTCGGCAGGTTTCAGTGAAATAGCCCTGTCGAAGTCCATCATTGCGGCTGCATTATCACCAACCTTTTGCCGGGCATTTGCCCTGTAAGCATAAGTAAGGAAGAAGGTTGCATAAGGTGGGGATTTTGAAGCCTCGGTCAGGTTCGCGATAGACTGCATGTAATTGCCGGAAGCATAATCCGACAACCCTCTTTTGTAATACTCATCGGCCGACCTGGGAACTCCCGTAAAAGCCTGTATATATGCCCCCCCGTTATAGTTGATCAGCGAACGGAAAGCGCCGAAATCAGCTTCGTAATAGGAAGATTTAAAGAGCATATCCCTGTTCTTTATATCCAGGTAAGGCAGATAGAACTTCTCTTTATTCATGACCTGGATAAGCCTGAACCTGGCTGTGGTCTGCCCCCCGGCCTGGACAGGCAGAAAAGCAATCAGCAGGTTGTGAGGGGTGATATTTTTCTTTGTAAGAATATCATGGATATTGAAAGCTACGGTTGAATTCAGGTAAGTCTCATCAAAATTTACAACTGTATTTTCACAAAGTACCTCCAGGTTCTGGATATAAGGCTTGTTAAACTCCATCTTTTCTGGTATGACCGCCTGGAATTTTGAAAGTTTGCAAACAAAATATGAGATGCCGGTCTGTTTGTGCCAGGTTTCCATCAGCATGGGAAATTCATACCACCCGGTCCTGAACCTCATGATAATTACTGCATACATCTCGTTGTTGACGAGTACATCCCTGACTTCGAGGTTGATGAAATTTTCTTTGCCGAGTTTGTATGAAGGTTTGGAGGATTTATTCAGTTTCATGTCTTTCCAGGGGATGAGGTTCTGCCCCTGAGCCCATTCCCCGTTGTCCTGCAGCGCCCAGCCTGTAGCTAATTCAAGCGTAGACCTTGTCTCGCTTACCATGGGCAGGTCCGACATTGATCTCGACAGGTTGTCGGTCGATTGGGTATTCTGACCAGGCTGAACCGGATACTGGCCGTATACACCAATTCCTATCAGCAGTCCCAACAGAAGAAAAATGTATTGCTTCATCCGCAATGAATTATATTTTAAAACTCTGTAAAACGTTAACAAGCAGTGCAGTTACATGCTTCACATTCTCCTCAAAAACTTTCAGGATCTCGGCCCATGTTACAGGTTCCTCATCATGTTTCCATGCATCGTAATCGGTTGAAAGTGCGATAACGGCATATGGAATACCTGCTTCATTTGAAAGGGCTGCTTCGGGTGCGA
>CAIJYT010000073.1 GCA_903824935.1 uncultured Bacteroidales bacterium
ATAATGCGGACATCCAGGACAGAACGTTTGCGATCGAAGAACCACATCTCCTTAACCATCAGCTGGTAGACTTCATCAGTCCTGGCCTCAGTTTTAAGTGTGGTTGAATCTGTCAGGCCGGTGACTACGTCTAAAACGCCTATTTTTTTCCCTTGGGCCTCGAAATCTTTCATTATCTGATCGTAGGTGGTAGGCTCTTTGAATTCATTATTATCATCCATGGTTGAATAAGCCTGCAAACCACCTTCTTTTATTGATTGTAACAATAAATCTATCAGGTTGGTACGGTCACCAATAGCTTTTGTTGGATAGTACAATGGCTGGTTCATTTTTTCGCGGAGGTCGATCATTCTCCAGACCACTTTTGACCACATGATATCTGCTTCTCTGACATGAGGATATTCAATCGGCTTTTTATTGAAGATATGTTCCTTCTTATATACCATATCAAGGCCCGACCAGGTGGAAGGATCGGTTGTTTTTGCGGTATCAGCAACCTGGGCTGCTACAGGCAGCGTAACTGTCATAACCAGGAGGGCAATCGATAAAATACCTGTCTTTTTCATATTCCCGTTTTCTATTGTACTGTAAATGTGATGGAGTTAAGCTCACGGACAATGCCGTCAGGTCCAACAGCCTTAATATCTTTAATGATAACAAGGTCATCTTTCTTTCTGCTGCTGATCAGTTTCTTCTGTTCAGGAGTAAAAAGAGCATTCTCAGAGGCTTTATCCTGAACAAAGTTTCCACTGGAGGATACCAGGACCTTAAAGCCTTTGACTTGAAATTTCATGTCGAAAAGAAAGTCTGCAAGTTCAGCCACAACACCAGTCTGTGCTTCAAGCTCATTCTTTGCAATACGACCGGTGCTTTTTCCCGCCACTTTTGCAGTTGGATCAGGCACTTTAAACAGCCTGTATTCCTGTGGAGGATAGGTTTGGGTTTTACCATTTATTGTTGCAGTAACAGTTAGAATAGCTTTTCCCTCGGCTTTTTTCGGCCGCACCATATATTGAAAATCACCCACCTGAGTAATCGTGGCATTAGTCATTTCGACCTTAATATCCTTTGCTGAAGCACCAACTGCATTTACTAAAAGGGGATTGTCAGCGCCCATATAAAAAGCATTCATTTTTGTTGGTGCAGAGATCAGGGTCGGAGGTATCACCTCATAATTATCATCGAAGCTGTAGGTTTTATTGCTGCCATCAGGAGCGGTATAATTAATGACTCCACCCCATTTGAAAGCGCCGGGCTTACCCGAAGTAGTGGAATAAACTCCATGCCCGTCGCGGTAAGGTATAGCTGCACCACCAACGGTGATTCTCGGATTTGTGGTAGAGTCGAAAGCGGCAAGAATAACATCTGCTTCATATGGATTTCCCTGAACCACAGTTTTTGAGGTTTTTGGAATCACCACGGCCCGAAGCTGGTTAAACTTGAACGACTGGGCATCGATGTTTTTATAAAGCATGTTGAGCACATCTGACTCAGCATTGCGAACGTCAGCCTGCATCTTGGTCATCAGGGTAATGACTCCGATCAAAGGCAGCAAATCGAAATTATCCTGTTCCCAGGTACGTCCGTTGTCCTTAGATCTGGAAGAAGGGGGATCCTTGATTGTCAAACTTTTCCTGATTGATCCCAGAAGGACACTGTCACTTCCGACAACCGACTGCATGTAAGCGCTGTATTTTTCCATCGATCTGCGAAGATCGGTAGCTCTGCTCATGCTCTTGCCGCCGACATCGATTTTGTCGACCAGCATCACCTGACCCGGTATATTCAACTGGTCCTGGTTTTTGATACTGTCGAGCCTGCCCTGAGGACCATCAGCCAAACGAACTATGGCCAATTTATATTCAACAATCTTATCGATCATTTTCTGCGTCTGCCTCTTAACTGAATCCGCTTTTTGTTTGAATGGGCCAACCTTGACCCTATTCAATTCGTAAGCGTTATCGAAGGCAGCATAGGTTATCCTATTTTTGGCAGCGAAGCTTTCAACCGACTGGTTGAGGCTTTTATCAACCCTTGCAATAACATCCAGGGTTTCTCTGGAAACATTCAATGCCAGCAATGCCGTCAGCACCAAATACATCATGTTGATCATTCGTTGCCGGGGGCTCAATCTGGTGTGTGCCATAATATATATATCAGCTATTCAGCAGATTAAACATTTTCATTCACATTCATTGCAGTAAGCATATTGCCATACACCTTATTGAGTGCTGCCAATTTCTTACCCAGCTTATCAACTTCGTCACGATACTGCTTGGTATTCTGAACAGAAGCCTGGAGGTTATCGATCATAGAGTCGAGGCCTTCATACAGAGCCTTGGAAGATTTCAAATGTGAGTCTTCGCCTCTCAGCTGCAATTCATATACAGAGTTCAAGGCTGCCAGGTTCTTATTCATTTTCTCCAGCTGCTCGGTATAACCATGGCTGCTGGTACTCAGTTTACCAATAAGTTCAGCAGTTTTGGTATAGGATTGAGTCAGTGAAGTAGCTGACTGGTTAAGCTCTTCGGTTGTATGTTTGTAAGTATCGCCGAAAGCGTTAAGGTTTTCTGATGCCTTCTTGATGCTTGCTGTAAAATGCTGGGTTTCGATATGAGCGCCTGAAATATCTGACATTTTATTGGACGTCTCAGCGAGTTTCTGCATTCCGTTTCCAAGCTTGGTGAACAGTTCAGGAGTAACTTCAGCCTTGGCAAGCATTTCATCAAAACGCTCAAGAGCGCTTCCTGATGCTGAAGGCCGAACAATCTTTCTTTCAACTTTTGGGGCTTTATCAGCTAATTCGGGATATACACGGTCCCATTCCCAATCATCCGGCAGGGGTTCGAAACCAGCGAAGAAGAAAATAATTGCTTCCGTTCCCAGACCTGCGATCAGGAAATAGCTGGAAAGCGGGAAGTGTTCCAGTTTCATAAGAGCTCCGATCATAACAACACTTGCACCCCAGCTGTAGAGATAACCCATAAAGTTTTTCCACCACTTTTGCTGAACAAATTCTCTGATTCTCATATAAAAGATGTTTTATTTTTCGATACCCATAGTTGAACGTACGCAACGGAATCCGATATAAGATTTTGCCGAATCCTGATATTCATAGGCACGGGTGCCATTTTGCAGGTAGGTGGCAATATCTTTCCATGA
>CAIJYT010000074.1 GCA_903824935.1 uncultured Bacteroidales bacterium
CTGTTCAGGGTCAGGAAGAATGAGCGGTCGGCAGAGAGGAGCTTTTCTAACATACGCTAAACAGGCTTATGTCTTGAAAACTTGAATATCGAATATTCAACACTGAATATTGAATTTTGAATTACTTCTGGCTTATGGCTCATACATTCAGCGCTTCCCAAAGCATTCCCTTGAGCTTCAGGAGCCCGGTTTTCTTATGCGAAGAGATGAATACATTAGGGATATCCTCAGGAAGTTCTTTCTTCAGTTCACTGATAATTTCCTCGTCGGCAAGATCGGATTTGGTGATCGCAAGAAGCCTTGATTTATCAAGCAGTTCGGGATTGTACATCTGAAGCTCATTAAGGAGTATCCTGTATTCGTTACGGATATCATTACTGTCGGCAGGTATCATGAACAACAGTACTGAGTTCCTTTCGATATGCCTCAGGAACCTTAAACCTATTCCTTTCCCTTCATGCGCTCCTTCGATGATTCCCGGTATATCGGCCATCACAAAGGATTTGTTCTCGAGGTAACTTACCATCCCCAGGTTAGGGACAAGGGTTGTAAACGGATAGTCAGCTATCTCGGGTTTGGCTGCTGATATTACCGATAACAAGGTGGATTTCCCTGCATTAGGGAACCCGACGAGCCCCACATCGGCAAGCAGTTTTAGCTCAAGGATCTTCCAGCCTTCCTGCCCGGGTTCTCCGGGCTGGGCAAACTTCGGTGCCTGGTGGGTTGCCGATTTGAAATGGTCATTCCCAAGCCCTCCCCTTCCGCCTGGTACCAGGATGTGAGTCTGCCCGTCTTCGGTTATCTCACATTCAAAAGCCATGGTTTCTGCATCCCTTGCCACAGTTCCCAGGGGGACGTCGATATATACATCCTTGCCCATTGCCCCGGTTTGCAGGTTCCTGCTGCCGTGAACACCATGTTCAGCCTTGATATGTTTTGTGAATTTAAGATGCAGAAGCGTCCAGAACTGAGTGTTGCCTCTCAGAATAATATGGCCTCCCCTGCCACCGTCCCCTCCGTCGGGCCCACCCATTGAGGTGAGCCGGGTCCTGAGGAAATGCTTGGACCCTGCTCCCCCGTTGCCAGAGGCGCAAAAGATCTTCACATAATCGACAAAATTAGATTCAGCCATGAATTCCTTATTTCTTTATTGTTACTTTTTAATTGCCTTGCACAGGCTCCCGAAGATATCTTCAATCCCTCCTACACCATGAACTTCAGTGTAAATGCCTTTATCCATGTAATATTGCTGGAGGGGCTTGGTATGTTTGTGATACTGCACCAGCCTGTTCTTGATGACTTCTTCGGTGTCGTCCACCCGGCCTTGCTCCATTGCTCTTTTCAACAACCTTGTAACCAGTTCTTCCTCGTCCACTTCGAGAGAGATCACCTGTTTCACCGAATGGTTCAGCCTGCATAAAAGCTTGTCCAGTTCATGAGCCTGGTTCAGGGTGCGCGGAAATCCGTCAAACACAAAACCACCTGCATCTTCATTATTCATGAAAACCGACCTCATAATCTCGATCAGAAGCTCATCCGACACCAGGTGACCGGCTTCCATAACAGCTTTTACCTGCAGGCCAAGTGTGGTTCCCTGACTGACTTCAGAACGGAGGATGTCGCCTGTTGAGACATGTTTCCAGTTATACTTCTGCGCAATTTTCACTGCCTGAGTGCCTTTGCCCGCTCCCGGAGGCCCGAAAAGAATGAGATTGAACATGTTTATCTTGAGTTTAAAGTTTCACTTCGAGTTGTCCAGTTGGTAAATATCCGGAAAATTCCTGCCCGATCCATCATAATCCAGGCCATAACCAACAACAAAAAGATCAGGGATCTCCAATCCGCAGTAATCAATAGTAAAATTTTCAGTGAATGCTTCGGTTTTAAAGCAGAAACAGGCAATACGAACACTTGCAGGTTCATACAGCTTCAGATCACCGAGGAGTTTTGCCATGGTGCGACCTGTATCCACTATATCTTCAACAATGATCACTTCACGGCCCCTGATCGTTTCATTCAGTCCTATCAGGCTGTTGATGCTCCCCCCGCTTTCCATCCCCTTGTACGAAGCGTACTTGACGAAAGATATCTCACAGGGAATTTTCATTTTTCTTACAAGGTCGGATGCAAAAATAAATGCCCCGTTCAGGATCCCCAGCATCAGCGGGACTTTCCCGGTATAATCACTGTCTATATCGGAAGCCAGCCGGGCTACGATCTCATCAATCTCTTCCCTGCCCAGGTACAGGCGGAAGAATTTATCATTCACCATGATGCGGTCGGCTTGCTGATTCGGATTCACCATCTTACAAAGGTAGCAATGATTTTTTCACTGTCATATATTTACGGATATCTGAATTTCTGGCTAATTTTGTAAAAAAGTAAAATATGCAAGCCTTGGTAAGTATTATCATGGGCAGCACTTCCGATCTTCCCATCCTGGAAGCTGCCGCAAATTTCCTGAATGATATGCAGATCCCATTTGAGATCAACGCATTGTCGGCCCACCGGACTCCCGAGAAAGTCGAAGAATTCGCCCGAGGGGCACACGCAAGGGGGATCAGGGTAATCATCGCAGCTGCAGGGATGGCCGCACACCTGCCTGGTGTGATCGCCGCTATGACTTCGATTCCAGTGATAGGGGTTCCAATCAAGGCCACCCTTGAAGGCCTTGATTCGCTGTTTTCCATCGTTCAGATGCCCCCGGGGATACCCGTGGCGACAGTAGGGATCAATGCTTCCATGAACTCCGCTATCCTGGCTGCAGAGATCCTGGCTGTATCAGACCCGGCACTTTACCAGAAACTTCTGATTTTCAAGGAAGACCTGAAGAAAAAAATCGTCAAGGCCAATGAAGATCTCGCCAAGGTCAAGTACGAATACAGGGCAGATTAAATTTTCCTTGCCATCATTATCCCGTCGCGGAAAGGCAGGAGAAGGTTCTCAACCCTATCATCCTTCTGAACAAATTCATTGTATTCAATGATCCCCAGGGTCTCTTTATCTTTTTTGCCTGCGGATATCACTTTCCCGTCCCATAAAGCATTGTCGGCAATGATCCATCCTCCCTTCCTGACCAATGGAAACACCATCCTGTAATAAGCAAGATAGTTTGGCTTGTCGGCATCAATATAAACCAGGTCCCAGGTTTCAGCCAGGGTCGGGATGATATTCAGGGCTTCCCCGAAGTGCAGGTGCACCCTATCTTCAACACCCGATTCCTTCAGGTATTTCCTGATAATAGTTTCAAGCTCTGGATTGACCTCGATGGTATGCACCTGACCCTGGCAGCCCATTGCAAGGTTGATCGTGGAGTACCCTGTAAAAGTTCCTATTTCGAGAACCTTCTGCGGGCTGATTATATTACAGAGGAACCTCAAAAACAATCCCTGCATGGGCCCGGAGATCATTCTCGGGTAGACTTGTGTCAGATGTGTTTCCCGGTTAAGAGCCGACAGGAAAGAAGGTTCAGCACTGGAATGTAATTCGCAATACCGTTCTGTTTCTTCGGATATCATATCTGGCAGGATTACTTCCTGCTTTCAATAAGGATTTCAAGAAGTTTTATAGCGGCTTCCGATATAACCGTCCCTGGCCCGAATATAGCAGCAGTTCCTGCTTTGTATAAGAAATCATAGTCCTGGGGAGGGATAACGCCTCCCACGACCACAAGGATGTCTTCCCTGCCCAGGGCGGAAAGTTCGCCGATAACCTGAGGTACAAGGGTCTTATGACCTGCAGCAAGACTCGACACCCCAAGTATATGCACGTCGTTCTCAACAGCCTGCTTGGCAGCTTCAGCCGGTGTCTGGAACAAAGGCCCGATATCCACATCGAAGCCTATATCGGCATACCCTGTCGAAACCACCTTGGCCCCACGGTCATGCCCGTCCTGTCCCATCTTCGCAACCATGATCCTTGGCCGGCGGCCTTCCAGTTCAGCAAATTTGTCGGCCAGATCTCGTGCCTTTTTGAATGATTCACTATTACTCGATTCCGAAGAATACACTCCTGAAATACTACGGATCACAGCTTTATACCTCCCATAAATTGTTTCCAATGCATATGAAATCTCACCCAGTGTGGCCCGCTTGCGGGCTGCATCAAGGGCAAGTGACAACAGATTCCCTTCGCCTGTTTCAGCAGAATGCGTAAGTGCCTCGAGGGAGTGCTTTACATCCTCATTATTCCTTGAGGCTTTGATCTGCTCAAGTCTTTTTATCTGGGATTCTCTTACTGCGGTATTGTCAATATTGAGAATATCGATAGGAGCTTCCTTATCAAGACGGTAAAGGTTCACGCCTATGATCTTGTCCTTTCCCGAGTCGATTCGTGCCTGCTTCCTTGCAGATGCTTCCTCAATCCTCATTTTCGGGATGCCGGTTTCTATTGCCTTTGCCATACCGCCCAATGCTTCAACTTCCTGGATAAGAGTCCAGGCTTTATGTGCGATTTCATTGGTTAGCGATTCAACATACCAGGATCCTGCCCAGGGGTCGAGCGACCTGCAAACCTGGGTTTCCTGCTGAATGTATAACTGGGTGTTGCGTGCAATTCTTGCCGAGAAATCGGTTGGCAGGGCGATTGCCTCATCCAGTGAATTGGTATGCAGCGACTGGGTATGACCCAAAGCTGCAGCCAGGGCTTCAATACATGTCCTTGCAACATTATTAAAGGGATCCTGTTCGGTGAGACTCCAGCCGGAAGTCTGGGTATGAGTCCTCAAAGCCATTGATTTCGGATTCTTAGGGTTGAACTGCTTAACCAGCTTGGCCCAGAGCATGCGCCCCGCACGCATCTTGGCGATCTCCATAAAGTGGTTCATCCCTGCGGCCCAGAAAAATGAAAGCCTGGGGGCAAAGGCATCTATGTCCATCCCGGCCCGTATTCCGGTCCTCAGGTATTCAAGTCCGTCGGCAAGGGTGTAAGCCAGCTCGATATCGCAAGTGGCCCCGGCTTCCTGCATATGATACCCGCTTATTGAAATGGAATTGAACTTCGGCATGTTTCTGGCCGAGAATTCGAAGATGTCAGAGATTATCTTCATTGAAGGGGTCGGAGGATAAATATAGGTATTCCTTACCATAAACTCCTTCAGTATGTCGTTCTGTATGGTCCCGTTGAGCTCGGCCAGCGGAACACCTTGCTCTTCCGCAGCAATGATGTAGAATGCGAGGACCGGAAGGACGGCTCCGTTCATAGTCATCGAGACAGACATCTTATCCAGGGGGATCTGGTCGAAAAGGATCTTCATATCCTCCACGCTGTCGATAGCAACGCCAGCTTTCCCCACATCACCTACCACCCTGGGATGATCTGAGTCATAACCGCGGTGCGTGGCCAGGTCAAATGCAACGGAAAGGCCTTTTTGCCCTGCCGCGAGGTTCCTGCGATAAAATGCATTGGATTCCTCAGCTGTTGAAAAGCCTGCATATTGCCGTATGGTCCAGGGGCTCATGACATACATGGTCGAATATGGACCGCGCAGAAAAGGGGGTATCCCAGCAGCATAATTCAAATGCTCCATATTTACCAGGTCTTCAGCCGAATACATGGGCTTTACAGGAATCTGTTCGGCTGTCATCCATGGCTCTTCTGCTGCAGCCTGCAATTGCTTGTTGTCGCTGCCTTTTATTCTCATTTCCGAGCGGAAATCAATATCCTTAAAATCAATTCTCATCCTAGTCAGTGTAGTTTAAATAGTTCTAAAAAGAAATACCGAATACAAGAAAGACTTTGGAAGCGGCAGGATTAGTGATAAGCGAAGCCTGTACCGGCAAAGAATAGTTTTTTGTAATCGGGATGGCTCTCTTGGCCGTGATCCCCACATTAGTAAATCCTGCTTTGGGACCGTACCAGCTCCCTCCGAAAGGTGTTCCTCCCACAAAGAAATTCAAGTCTATCTTATGGAAAGTAACGGGATAAGCAAGTTCGAGGTAAGTGGAGAAATTATTCTTGCTGGTATTGCTGTATGCTCCCAGGCTGTCCTTGGCTTTATCATCACCGTAAACCAGCGTACCTGCATAAAATTTGATCGGAAACGCTTGCGGCCCTGCAAAGGCCAGGGAAATTTCAAATGTATGACCTGTTGTTTTATTGTTATAATTGAAATATTGGTAATGCTCATTCCCTGTGTAATTCGGGTCGATGCTGTTCGGGACAAAGTAGTCAAAGACCATCAGTGTGAACCATTTGTAAGTATAGGATATATACATATCCATTTCGGTATAATTCCCCATGTTCACCGAAACAGAATCATTGATCTGTAACCGGTGAGGTGCAAAGGAATATGAACCCCAGGCTCCGACATTCAGTCCTCTCCAGCTTAAAAACAGGCTGGGTTGTATTGCAGGTGAATTCCCGAAATCTATACCGCGCCAAATGTAACGGCTCATTACATCGGCTCCGAAATTCAGCGTAACCGACTTATCGTTTACAGATTCTTCGGCTTCTTTTTGGACCACCTCATCTTGTGCATAAAGGCAATGAAGTGATAAAAGAAAAATCGAAAAAAGGACAACCAGTTTCTTCATAGTTGAATTAATTGTTCTTATAGTGTTTCATACATTTAATGCACGTGCAAGTTCAGATTGCCTGAAGGGTTTGCTTATATAATCATCCATACCCGAGACAATACAGCGTTCGCGGTCTTCTTTTGTCGTGGATGCAGTTAATGCGACTATCTTGATCCCTGGTTTCGTATCCCCTTCCAATATTCTCTCGCGTTCCATTTTCCGGATCAGCCTTGTGGCTTCTATACCGTCCAGCTCAGGCATTTCCACATCCATTAGTATAATATCATAGCTGCCCGACTTGTATTTGTCCAAAACCTGGTTGCCGTTTTCGGCCAGATCAATGGTATGCCCGAAACTTTCTAGTGTCTTGATGGCAACCTTCTGGTTGATTTTATTATCCTCTGCAAGCAAGATATGCAGGACCTTTTGTCTCCTGAATTCCCTTTTCCCTGCATACTTCATGATCACCCTGACCAGCTCCTCGGGCATGAAAGGTTTTGCAATGTAATCATCCATTCCTGCTTCCAGGAACCGTTCCTTGTCGCCTTCCACTGCATAAGCTGTAAAAGCTACTATATATGATGGCCTTCTCTGGGTGTTGCTGCGTTCTAACTCCCTGATCTTCTCGGTAGCCTCAAGACCATCCATAACCGGCATCCTGATATCCATCAGGATGAGCTCATATTCTTTCTTTTCGAACATCCGGATTGCCACCCTTCCATTTTCGGCAATCTCGAGGTTGGTAAACCCATCCTTCTCCAGGGATGTCCTTGCCACCCTCTGGCTTATATAATTGTCTTCAACAAGCAGGATTGAAATACCCTTTACATCATCTTTCTGTTTTTCCTGGTCAAACTTCTCCAGTTCAGCTTTGAGCATTTTCCCGAAGCCGGCAGTGAACCAAAACACAGATCCGTTACCCTCCTCGCTTTCAACGCCGATCTCTCCACCCATAAGCCTCACCAGGTCATAGGAAATCTTGAGTCCCAGGCCGGTGCCCCCGTACTTCCTGGTAGTCGAAACATCCGCCTGCGAAAATTCCTTAAATAATTTCTCACGGCTTTTTTCAGAAATGCCGACTCCTGTGTCAGTCACACGGCATTTCATCATAAGCTGAACCTCATTTTGCCATACCGGTTCAATAAAAATACTGACGTTGCCTTCGTTGGTGAATTTTATGGCGTTGTTTGCCAGGTTCATTACGATCTGCTTCAACCTTACAGGATCTCCTTTGATCATCTCCGGCACCTCGGATGATATGGAAAGGAAAAGCTTCAGGCCCTTGCCTTGAGCCCTTGAATGAAGCATTTTGACCACTTCTTCAAGATTCTGTCGGAGGTTGAATGCCACATTCTCAAGCTCAACCTGGCCTGCCTCAATCTTTGAAAAATCTAAAATATCATTGATTATGGAAAGAAGGTTGGTCCCTGATATCTCAATAATATCAAGGTATTCCCTCTGTTCATCGGTAAGCTGGGTTTCCATAAGGATGTTGGTCATACCGATAACACCATTCATAGGAGTCCTGATCTCGTGGCTCATGTTTGCAAGGAAGATGGATTTTGCACGGCTCTCCCTAATTGCAATTTCCTTAGCAACCTGTAGTTCCTCCGACATCAGTTTCCTTTCCCTGATCTCCTCCTGCAACTGTTACGTCCTGGCCTGCATTATTTCTTCAAGATGGGTCTTGTACTCTTCAAGCTGTTTTTCGGCTTTGATCCTATCCCGAATTTCAGCTTCCAGCACCAGGGTATGCTTCTTGTAATATTTTGTCAGAAAATAAAAGAAAGGCAGCACGATGACAAGGAAGAAAAATGCGCGAAGCAAAATTTCAGGAATCCGTGAGATGATGAGGGCATTAAGGTAACTTATATCCATGTCGGCCCCGACCAGGTAACGATTCCCTCCCGGTGAGGTCTGGCATATGATCGCGCTTTCAAATTTCCCCCACCTGTCCTCCGATGTCTCGAAAGTGGGCTTGTCCGAGTCAATGGTTTTAACAAATTCAGGAGTGGCCTCAGGATAAACCTGCCAGTAAGTGGGTAGTTTGTGTTTGAGGAACTCCTCGTCCTTGGCGCTTGAAGCAATGAAATACACCTTGCCGTTCCTGATCACGGTAGCGTAAAGATAGGTAAGCCCAGCAGTTTTCGCATTGACCGAGAGCTTGATGATGTTCAGCAAATGCTCTTCTTTGCTAATCTTCAGTGAATCAGTAGCCCTGTCAAAGAAAGCAGAGTCCAGTACCGTTTTTACATTTGAAGCTGCAACAACCAGCCTGCGGTCCACCTCCGAAATAATCCTCTGCCTTTCATCATAGCTGGTAAACAGAGTATAAAGTGCAGCCATGATAAAATAAATGGCTGAAGGAATGATGATGACCTTTAAAAAGTAACTTCTTTTCACTCAGTTTCCCTTTGTAGGATTAATCTCTTTATAATTGCAGTATCCTGTTTAATTCTTCTATTTCGATCGGTTTGTTCATGTAAAAATCCATGCCGCTTTCAAAGAATTTATTCCTGTCATCTTCAAAAGCATTGGCGGTAATGGCAATTATCTTAACCCTGTTTCCCTTCCCGCTGATTTTTTCAGATTCAATTTTTCTGATCTCCCTGGTTGATGTAAGTCCGTCCATGACAGGCATCATGATATCCATTAAAATAGCATCGTAGGAATTCTCCTTGAACTTATCCAGGGCTATCTGGCCGTCGGTAGCAGTATCTACATTATGCCCGGCTCTTGTAAGTGCAGCAGTAATTAGCCTCAGATTGATCGCATTATCTTCTACAACAAGAATCGCCAGTTTCCTGTCCTTTGTCTGCTCACTCCCTTTCGTCGTCTGATTCTGATCCATAAAAGTCATGAAATTAACTTGTTATTTTAACGGAATACCAATTTGCCGGCTGAATTTACCAAGGCTTTCTATCAGGTTGCTGCGCATATGGATAAAATCATCCACTCCCGCATTTTTCAAAGCTTCCAACTTATCCTTAGGATATCCGGCTACACAAATAATAAGATTTTTTACCGCAGCTTTCAATGCAGGGACAGCCTTTCCCGCCAGCCCCTCATATTCTTCATCCGAACTGCAGAAAACCACTATACCAGGCTGATTTGCAGCTGCAGCGTCAATGCCCGCTTCAATAGTTTCGAAGCCTGTATTATCATGGACTAAGAAACCGGCACATCCAAAGAAATTAGTTGCAAAACCTGCTCTTGCCCTCATCATTGCGAGGTTACCGAAAGTGAAGAGAAATACTTCAGGCCTCCGGTTTCCTTGTAAAACGAATTCCTCAGTGGAAAGCCTCAGTTGTTCCAGGCCCCTTGCCACTCTTACAGGATGTATCTTTTTATACTTCCCCTCCTGAATTACACCGCCATGGTCTGAATGTACACTAACTTTCTCAAACATCATCTCCTTCAGTTCAGGAAACTCATTTGTCCCTACAAGAACGGTTTTCCTCTGGGCTATGTCGCCTTCCTTCCTGATGCAATTCTTCAGTGTTTCATCCTGGATAAAACCTGATTTCACCGCTTCAATCATACCTCCCATGCCTTCAACCTTCCTGAACAATTCCCAGGCATGCTGAGCAATGCTGTTGGTGAGGCTTTCAATATAGTAAGCTCCTGCAGCGGGGTCGGCGATCCTGTTCAAATAGGACTCTTCCTTGAAAATATGTTGCTGGTTCCTTGCAATGCGGTACGAAAAATCATCTGGCTGGGTGTATGGCATATCGAAAGGCCCTATGTTGATCGAGTCAGCCTGTCCTATTGCAGCCGACATCCCTTCGGTGGTAGTTCTCAGCATATTCACATACGGGTCATAAATGGTCTTGTTCCAGGCTGCAGTTGAGGTATGGATGAACATTCCCATGGATGCGGGGTCTTCAGGATGATACTGCTCAACAATCTTTGCCCATAAAAGCCTTGCAGCCCTGAGTTTGGCAATTTCCATAAAATAATTTGACCCGCAGGCAAAATGGAACATCATCCGCGGAGCTATGGAATCTACGGTATAACCTTTTGAAGTAAGCGATGAAAGGTATTCATTGGCCAGGGCAAGACTGAAGCCCAGTTCCTGTACAAGGGTTGAACCCGAATTCTGGAAATAATGTCCGTTGACGGTTATTGACCTGAATAAAGGGAAACGTTTGATAACTGTGTCAAGGAGATACTCCGCTTCTTCAAGATTGTTCTCGAAATTCTTGTAAAAATCACCATGAAGAAGAAGGTAAGATAATGGATCAAAGTTCAGTCCTCCACGGAGATCTTCGCCTCTCAGGTTTTTACCGCTGACCTCATAAAAGAAAAGTTCAAGTGTAAGCGGATAAGATTTTGAACTCGTAAAATAGATCCGTGTTTTGGCAAGATCTATTCCATCCAGAAGGACCGACATCTGCTTGTGAGTGGAAATTTCAGAGGCATTAAACCCGATTGATCCTGCCCCGTGGCTCACTGCATCCTTTGCCAGCCTGTTTGCTTCGGTTATATCCTGAGTAAGTATGTCCTGGTGAACGATCCAGTCGTTCCCTTTCCTGAAAATATCAGGATTCAATTGTTTGATCTGGCCGATATAATCCAGCCCATTCAGGACTTCTGCACGGTAATAAGGTTTTACCGGGAACCCTTCTTCAGTATTCCAGATTAATTTCTTTACATAATCGGCACCTTTCAGATCGGCACTGATCTTTTTCTCCCATTCATCAGTAGTTATCGGCGGGAATTCCGTGAATAGCTTTTCGTAGTTTTCGCTGTTGCTCATACTTATGTTCTGTCGGCTTGCGTATTATTTCATAGTAAAGGTAAGCAAATTTAGATAATTATTGGCAGCCGGCATTCCTCTCCTTAAAAATATTAAGAGGGCCGATAAGGGATTTTCTTTCTTAACTTTACAAAAAAAAGTATGATAGTTTCGATCAGCGGAGCAAGAGGATTTATTGGCTCGGCCCTGACGAGGGCTTTTCATGCAAATGGCTGGACAGTGAAATCCATCAACAGGGAATCATTGAACATGCCGGATGATGAATTCATTAAAGAAAAAATTGAAGGCTGCGATGTGGTTATCAACCTTGCGGGCGCCAGCATCTCCTCAAAGTGGACCGAAGAGTATAAAAAGGAGATACTCGACAGCCGTTTGAATGTCACAGGTAAAATTGTTTCTTCCATACTGGCCTGTTCCGACAAACCACGGCTTCTTATCTCAGCTTCCGGAATTGATATTTATGACACTCAGAATACCCATGACGAAAGCAGCACTTCATATGCAGGAAGTTTCCTGGGGGAAGTTTGCAGGCAATGGGAAAACGAAGCAATGAAAGCATCGGAAGTTACAAGGGTAGTCATCCCTCGAATGGGGATGGTATTGGGAGATGGAGGAGGGGCTCTGAGTAAAATGCAGCGTCCGTTCAGCCTGGGACTTGGCGCAAAAGTAGGAAATGGCCGGCAGTTGATCTCATTCATTCATATCAAAGATCTTGTTAACGCCTACCTGTTTATCATCGAGCATGAATCCTTGAAAGGCCCTGTCAACCTGGTGAGCCCCTTCCCGGTGAACAACAGGGATTTCAGCGCTTCCCTTGGTAAGGTTCTGAAACAACCTGTGTTTCTTACCCTCCCCGGGAAAGTACTCCGGTTAATATACGGGGAAGGTGCCATGCTCTTACTCGAAAGTCACAAGGTACTTCCCGGAAAACTCACCACCATGGGATTTCATTTTAACTACCCAACGATCAATGGCGCCCTGATAAACCTTCTCGGATAAAGCCCCCTTGCCTTAAAATCATTTTACCAGGTCCATCTCATCAATAAGACGTTTTGCTCCTGCGAATCTGTCAATAATGAACAGGCAATAGCGTATATCGAGAACTATATTCCTGCATTGTTCCGGATCATATTGAAGGTCGCTCATCGTCCCTTCCCAGTTCCTGTCGAAATTCAAACCTAAAAGCCTGCCTGAACCATCCAGTACAGGGCTGCCCGAATTGCCCCCGGTGGTATGATTTGAAGCTGTGAACGCAACATGCATGCTCCCGTCCTTATCGGCGTACATTCCGAAATTATTACCAAGGATCAGGTCTTTCAGTTTAGGTTCAACAATATAATCATAGATATCAGGATTTTCCTTCTGCAGTATGCCTTTTACAGTTGTGAAATAACTATAACTGACGGCGTCGGCACCATGATAATCATCAACTTTTCCATAAGCAATCCGTAGTGTCAGGTTTGCATCGGGATACCATGTTTTTTTATCCCGGAAGATCATCAATCCTTCTATAAAAATCCTTTGAATGCTGTCAATGGTTCGGTTGCAATCAGTGACTACAGGGTTAATTTTATTTTCCATGACTGCGGATGAGGACGCCGCAAGCTGATAGGCAGGATCGCTGGCAAGTTTCCTCAAAGACTTCAGCCCGGGAGCCGAAAGAATGCTTATAAGCCTTGCGCTGTCAGCAAATACTGAAACCGCATACAGGTGGTCAACATATTCTTGCCAGTCACCCTGTTGCTTCTTTTCGACCGAAACGAAAAAACCAGGTTTAAATGAAGGATCCATCCCATTCGATATCATGCTGAGCAATTCAACTGCAATACGTTTGTCAAGGTTTTGCTGGTAATCTTTGAAAAAAGGCCTGACAGCAGCCCTGAGCTTTTCTGCGCTTTTAACCAAATCCGCTTCCTTGGTATCTTTCTTTTCGGCCATTTTTACAATATCCCTGAACCCTCCGGCGAATCTGAGCAACTCTATGCCCTGGAATCCTTCGGTAATGTATATTCCCGCCAGGTCGCAGGGACAAAGACGTGAGTAAGTTCCCTCCGCAACAGAAAGTAGTTTGCCGTATTTTTTTGCCCTTTCCTGGTCGGCATTGGCCCAGGCAATGAAACCATCCTGTTGTTCGGTCTTTAATTCAAGGGTGTTCATCTGCTTTATGCCCCGGGTCTCCCCCATCATCTTTTTCCAGCCATTGGCTATCCCCGCCCGTTTTGAAGCATACTGTATCCTGGTCCGGGCATCAGCGTTCATAGCTTCTTCAATGATGTCGAGCCTCTTTTGCCTGAATGCCACTTTCAGCGGGTTCTCTTTGAAGGCAATCAGGTCAACGCCGTACGAAGTCAGGTTTTCCCTGGTGGTTCCGGGGAATCCGAATACCATGGTAAAATCTCCTTTTTCAACGCCCCTGAGTGAAACAGAAAGATATTTTTTAGGTTTGTAGGGTACGTTTTCCCTGGAATATTCCGCAGGTTTGTTATCCTTCGACGCATAGATCCTGAAAACCGAGAAATCACCCGTATGCCTTGGCCACACCCAGTTATCTGTATCACCACCGAAACTACCGATGCTTGAAGGCGGTGCCCCAACAAGCCTTACATCCCTGAACACTTCGTTGATAAATAAATAATACTGGTTGCCATTATAGAAGGGTTTTACCTTTGCCTCGAAGACAGTTCCTTTTACACTTTCCTTTTCGATAATATCGATGTTCTTTTTGATGATATTGCCGCGGTCCTTTTCACTCATATAAGGAGTAACTCCTTCCAGGACCTTTACACTCACATCTTCCATTCTTACCAGGAAAGTCACCGTTAAGCCCGGATTCGGAAGCTCTTCCTCGGGGGACCCGGCCCAGTACCCTTTTTTAAGGTAATCATGTTCCAGGCTGCTTTGTCTCTGGATCGACCCAAAGCCACAGTGATGGTTTGTAAGCAGCAGGCCGGTTCCCGATACAAGCACACCTGTGCATCCGCCTCCAAACTGCACAATTGCATCTTTCAGCGAGGAGTTATTTATGCTGTATATATCTTCGGCACTTAGCTTCAAACCTAGTTTCTGCATCTCGTTTATCCTCTGGCTAAGAAGGATGGGAGGCCACATGCCTTCCTCGGCCTTCAAGAGGTATGGCAGGAAATTCAACAGGATCACAACGTAAAGAATAATCTTCTTCATAAACAACGATCTTTAGTGGTTTTTAAGGCTGAACCGGAGGTAGCATATCTTCTTCCCAATCCCAAGCCAGATATTTTCATAATGAGTCTGAAATCTTGTTTCATCCCCTGCCTTGAAGGAATTATAAATGTCGTCCGAAGAGACCTGGATTTCACTGCCATATTCTCCTGCTGCTGTCAGAGTATATTCGTAAAAATTCCTGTCATCGGTTTTCAGGTGAATAATTCCCCCGGGCTTCATGATCTTCTGATATTTCTCAAGAAAGCGGGGTGAAGTAAGGCGTTTCCTCTCTTTTCCAGGCTGGGGGTCAGGGAAGGTGATCCAGATTTCTGAAACTTCCCCAATGCCAAAGTAATGTTCAAGATGGTCAATCTGGCTGCGGATGAAAGCCACGTTGCCCAGGTTTTCTTCTTTCACTGACCTGCACCCCCTCCAGAGACGGGCTCCTTTTACATCAATCCCGATGAAATTCCTGCCGGGATATGATTTTGCCAGCCCAATGGTGTATTCGCCTTTTCCGCAGCCTAATTCAAGGATGATGGGATTTGAATTCCCGAAGAACTTCTCACCCCAAAATCCTTTAAGGTGAAATACTTTACTGAGCTCGTGAAACCTGAATTGAAACAGAAACGGAAATGTCAGATTTTCCTGAAAATGGATCAGTTTCTTTTTCGGCACATGAAAAACTATTTGGCAAGCAGCCAGGCGCCTGAGAATCCTTTCGCTCTGGCTTCGCTGAGCAGGCCCTCAGCCTGGGATTCCTTGTTTGTAGTGGTGAGAGCCACACGGTAAAGCCCTGTCCTGGAACGATCAAAAATTCCGGCATTCATACCTTTTGAACCGGCATCCTCAATGCATTTCATTGCATTCTCACGAACTTTGAAAGCCCCGATGATAATTGCGAAATTATCATCTTTACTGATCTTTTCATGAACAGGGGATGAAGCTGTTTCAGAGTATGTTGCCGGGGAGTTATCATCCGTATCAGTAATCAGTATGGGCTCCTTTTTAACAAGACTTTTCTTGATGGTATTATTCTCGGGGATCCTGGCGGCCGGTTGTTTGGCAGCATCTGCTGTAAGATCCTTCCCCGGTTCAATGGCAGGTTTGGCTGCAACAGCAGCTGTGGGTTCGGGTTCGCTGAAGATCGAAGGAATGGCTCCATAATCATAATTGATCTCGGGCCCCTGTGCAGGAGCATCCTTCTTCTCATCGAGTGAAGATTCGGAGAAACGCGTGAACACCGAACTCAGGATACCTGCATTGTTTACCGAAGGATTTCTGAGTTTGTCATACTGTGTTATCCCGATGATGGCAGCAGCTCCAATAGGAATTGCAAGCATTGCAGCCCACTTAAGGGAACGGGGGAATTGCCTCTTTGGAGGGGAGATATCCCTTTGCTGGGGCACAATGGCCTGTTCAAACCTTGCAGTATATGAATTCCTGTTGACGGGAGGCGAGATAAAAGTCTGTAATCCGAAGGCATCCGGCAAGAGATTGTAATCCTTTGCCTGTTCGAACTGCAAAGTGCCTTCACGGCCGGCAAAAAGCCTTCCCACTTCAGGAATGATGAACGACTTCCCGCTTTTAACCATATGCCTGATGCTGGTGACGGTCTCATTCACCAGGGCCAGTGCATCGGCATACGACACTCCTTCATCTGTAACTAAACGGTTACATAATAAACCATCGTTCTGCTTCAGGTTTATATTGAATAATATCTTTTTGGAAGGAGGAATAAAAGAATGGCTTACCGGATCAATGCGCGCAGGAGCATAATTGCCGATAAAACCGCCGTAACCCGGAAGGATCACACAGTCATGTTCCTCCAACAACCTGGCTATAATTAATCGCACATCCATAATTCCAGAATACCTGATGCGAAGATACGTAAATGAGGTGTTAAGCCTTAGCCCCTGTTAGTAAGTTTTAATAAATCGGCAGGACTGTCAATGGCAACACTCTCATATCCGGTTTCTTCAAGGATGATGTCAAACCCGTTCTCCAGCCACCTGAGCTGTTCCAGTGATTCTGCTGTTTCCAGCGGTGAAGGAGGAAGTTTCACGATCTCATCCAGGACATCCGGCCTGTAGCCGTAGATCCCGATATGCTTGAAAAAATCGTGACGTCCAAGCCATTCTGCAGTTACAGCACCCCTCACAAAGGGGACTGAAGCACGGCTGAAATAGAGTGCGTTCCCGTGTATTCCCGCAAGCACCTTCACGACATTGGGATTGTGGAGCTCCTCTGCAGAGGTAATCTTTTTCATGAGAGATGCTATCAGGGCTTCCTTTGTAATGAAGCAGCCTATCACCTGCTCTATCTGGCCGGGATGAATATATGGCTCGTCGCCCTGGATGTTTACAATCACATCGAACTCTGTTCCCTGTTTGCGCATGGTTTCGCAAACCTCACGGCACCGTTCTGTTCCGCTCCTGTGAGCTGAAGATGTCATCATGGTTTTACCTCCGAAAGAAATGACATGATTTTCAATGCCGGTGTCGTCGGTTGCAACGATCACCTCCGAAAGGCTTGTGCATGACAGAGCCTGCTCATAGACCCTCCTGATCATGCTTTTACCATCGATGACCACCAGGGGTTTGCCGGGAAATCTTGTTGAAGAATAACGTGCCGGTATGATTCCTAGAACTTTCATCCACCCGGGGCACTAAAACAGACCGTGAAGTTCGGCATTCACCTTATCGATGACAACCCCGAGGTGTTCTGCATTTTCATTGAATTTCAGGTTGTCGACATCGATGATAAGGATCTTCCCGAAATTATAATTCTCCACCCAGTCCTCATACATATCGTTGAGGTTTTTCAGGTAATCTATCCTGATAGCACTTTCGTATTCCCTTCCCCTTTTCTGGATCTGATTCACGAGAGTCGGCACAGTGGCCCTGATGTAAATGACAAGGTCGGGAGGTTTGATCAGTGAACTGATCAGTTCGAACAATGACTTGTAATTTTCGAAATCCCTTGTGCTCATCAGGTTCATCGAATGCAGGTTAGGTGCAAAAATGTGTGCATCTTCATAAATCGTGCGGTCCTGAATCACAGTCTTTCCCGACTTCCTTATTTCGATGATACGCCTGAACCGGCTGTTCAGGAAGTAAACCTGGAGGTTGAACGACCACCTTTGCATGTCTTCATAAAAACTATGCAGGTATGGGTTGGTGTCCACATCCTCGAAATGTGCTTCCCATTTCAGGTTCTTGGCAAGCAGTCCGGCAAGGGTTGTTTTTCCTGAGCCTATATTTCCAGCAACGGCAATATGCATATATCGGAATTTACTGTCAAACCTACATGAATTTTATGAACTGGACAAATACCATGAAGAATTTAGGAAGGTTTACTGCTCTGGTTTGGCTGAAGCATGGCGAGAATCTCATCCACATATTTCCGTTCATTGGCAAGGCGGGGAACTTTATTCTGACCCCCAAGCTTGCCTTTTATCTTTAGCCATTCGTAAAATGTGCCTTTGGGTATAACATGTATCATAGGCGCTCCCAGCAAAAGGTCGTGATACCTCTTTGCTTCATAATCGGAATTCAGCGACTTCAAAGCATTGTCAAGTGTTTCGGTGAAAAACCCCAGGTCTTCAGGTTCAATTTCAAACTCAATAAGCCACTCATGAGCCCCTCTTTGCTCACCATAATAAACAGGGGCAGCGGTATATTCACTGACCATAGAATTGCACCTGCTGCACGCAACAGTTAAAGCTTTTTCCGAATTATCGATGATCAGTTCTTCCCCGTATGCGTTGATAAAATTCTTTGTACGTCCGGTTATCCGGATGCGGTATGGCATCACTGACGTGAACTTTACGGTATCGCCAAGCATATAACGCCATAAACCGGCATTGGTAGTGATGACAACAGCATAATTGACGCCTGTCCGGACTTCATTCAGCGGGATCACGCCCGAAGTATCGTAACCGCCATCCACAAGAGGAATAAACTCATAGAATATACCGTAATCAAGCATCAGCAGCATATCGTTGGCCCCCACCCTGTCCTGTATCCCGAAAAATCCCTCACTGGCATTATAGGTTTCAAGGTAATTCACCTTGTCGGAAGGCAACAACCTCCTGAATTGTTCCCTGTAGGGAATAAAATTCACGCCCCCGTGAATATATAGTTCAAAATTCGGCCACACCTCAATCAGATTCCGTTTGCCTGTGATCTCAAGCACTTTTTTCAGAAGCAAAAGGGTCCAGGACGGAACTCCAGAGATATTGGTGACATCATGCTGAACAGTTGCCGCCGCCATCTTCTCGATCTTGGACTCCCATTCATCCATAAGGGCGATAGAAAGACCCGGTGTCCTTAAATACTCCACCCATACAGGCAGATGCTGTATCAGGATTGCCGACAGGTCGCCCATGTAATAAGATTCATTGTTCACTTCAACGATCTGGTGGGTGCCTCCCATGGCAATGGCTTTTCCCGCAAACAGGTTGGTGTCGGGATGGTTGTTGCAATAGATCGATAAAAGGTCCTTTCCTCCCTTGAAATGGCATTCTTCAAGAGCCTCCTGGCTTACCGGGATGTATTTGCTTTTATCATTGGTGGTGCCTGAAGATTTTGCAAAGCATTTAATCTCGGTAGCCCAGAGGATGTTCTGTTCTCCCTGCCTCAGCCTGTCGATACAGGGCTTTAGTGAATCATAATCATTCAACGGCACACGGTTCCTGAATTCCTCGTAAGTCTGTATCGACCGGAAGTCAAAAAGCTTTCCCCATTCGGTGTTTCTTGCGGAGCTGAGGAGCCTCTTCAGCAGTTCCACCTGAACCTCATGGGGATATTTCATGAACAGCTCGATCTGGTGAATCCTCTGCTTCATCAACCATGAAATAACCGAATTGATCAGGGCCATCTGAAGAAAATGTTTGCAATGAAATTTTCAGGTCAAAAATACAATCTTAATTGAGATAACCTGACCAAAAGGGGAAAAACCTGATATTTAATTATCCTGATTAATTCATTAGGAACTTTTTCTTCAACAAAAATTTCGACTTA
>CAIJYT010000075.1 GCA_903824935.1 uncultured Bacteroidales bacterium
ACTAAGCTCTTCTGATCTTTTCCTTGTACTTCACAAGTTGCTTCCTCAAAGCTTCCACAGCATCGTCAGAGGCTTCTTCAAATGACTTTGCCTCCTTTATAGCAAACAGGTCATTACCTTTTATAATCAGGCGCATTTCGACAATCTTGTTGGCACGTGAATCATTATTGTCAACTTTCAGCTTTACTTCGGCGCCGATAACACCTTCAAAAAATATATGCAATTTTTGCAGACGTTCCTTGATGAAATCTTCAAGTTTCTGATCCGCCTTGAAATGAACTGCATTAATGATAATATTCATTTCCACCTCCTTTTTTATGCCCTTGGATGGGCTTGTTTATAGATTTCCTTTAGTTTTTCAATGGTATTATGTGTATAAACCTGGGTAGCAGCAAGGCTGGCATGGCCAAGCAATTCTTTTACGGCATTAAGATCCGCACCGTTGTTCAGTAAATGAGTTGCAAACGTATGCCTTAAAATATGGGGACTCTTTTTCTCCAGGGTGGTTATGCTGCCAAGATGACGCTTCACAATCAGGTAAATACACTTGGCATACATCTTCCTGCCTGAATCCGTAAGAAATAATTCAGGAACAGCTCCGAATGTTTTCTCCTTCTCTTTGATGTATTCTTTAATCAACAAACCGAATTTCTTTGAGAACGGGATAATTCGTTCTTTATTCCGCTTTCCCAGGACTTTAATTGTATCTGAATGAAAATCAATGTCTCTTTCTTTCAGGTTCATCAACTCCGATAAACGTATCCCGGTATTATAGAACATTTCGATGATGATACTGTCGCGAATACCTGAAAACCCTCCCCTGTTAGCAAAATCTTCAAAAAGGGCCACCATATTCTCTGACTCCACAAATTCCGGAAGACGTTTGGAAGTTTTAGGGGAAATGATCCTTCTCATTGGATTGTTCTCAACCACACCCTCTTTCAAAAGGAAACGATAGAACGATTTAAGGGAGGTAAGTTTGCGGTTTACCGAGCGGGGAGAATCCCCATACTCCATCAGAAATACAAGCCATGAACGAATCATTGCATGATCAACATCAGTAATCTCAGTGATCTGATATTGAGCGCTCAAAAATGCAAAAAACTGGTCCAGGTCCGTTCGGTAAGCTGTTACAGTATGTGGCGAGTACCGTTTTTCGTATTGTATGTATGCAAGAAAGCGATCCTTCACTCTTCAACAAAAAAAAGTAGAAACTTTGTTGATTGCCATTCGACAGGTAAATATACACTGATATTTACCATCAACAAAATTTCTACTCGTAAAAATTGTTAAACGCTGTTACATGGCTTGCTCGGCCTGCTGCAATTGCTGTATATAAATAGCACGTGAAACAGCTTCCCGCTTCCTAATAGAAGGTTTTGTAAACTTCTGACGGTCACGCAGTTCCTTTACTACTCCAGTTTTTTCAAATTTGCGCTTCAATTTTTTTAATGCGCGGTCGATGCTTTCGCCTTCTTTAACAGGTACGATAATCATGCTATTTGCTCGCTTTCTTTAAAAGGTTAATAAATGTTAAATTTTATAAAAAGGGCTGCAAAGATATAACCTTATTTTGAAATATCCAATACACCGATACAATTAACATGGTGATGTTCGCAAAATAATCATTTTCTGCAGCCATGCACCAATAATTATCTTATTTTTAAGGATTGATTTCCCGGTATTTCGCTTCTTTAATAAAAATATCAACTTGCACAAAACCGCTGCACTTATCAATCAAATTGCCAAATACCTTCTCATGAAAAATATTTATCCATTACTGATCTCCCTGTACCTGGTATCTCAATCCCTGCTGCTTACGTCATGCCACAAAAACAACAACAATAATTCCCCTGTTGACAAAATGGACCAGCTTCATGTCCCGGCGAATTTCGGATGGGAAACCTCCAGAGAAATAAACATGTCGGTTGCTGTTGACGATCCGGCACATCCGGGGTCACTTTCCAGGATCAGGGTTTTCGACGGAGACCCACTGGTTTCGGGGAAGATCCTGATCTCGGGCTCAGCAGGTTATAACTACCCTTACGTAAGCGGGCTCCGGATCCCCACGGCCCTGAAACAGTTGTACCTTGAGATGACAACTGCTGCCGGGACGGTGCTACATAGCGTGGTTGACGTTCAGGACAATATTCAGTATACATTCCAGCCTTCAAAATACTTCCTTAAAAACAACCTGGATGTAAATGAGCCTGATTGCAGCAGTGGTTGCGATGTGACTATCTCGGGCAGCGGGGCGGTGAGCATTTCAGGAGGGAAGACCTATTGTGTGACGGGAACGTTCACAGGTTCCATCAGCAGCTGGACCTCAGGCATTTTGAAAGTATGCGGCACAGCAACCATCCCCTTGATTAAAATAAATGCCGCAGGCTGTCAGATCATTGTAACTGCCGGGGGACATCTTACCCTCGACTCCCTTTATATGAGCAGTACAACTACCCTCACAGCCTACCAGAGCTCACATGTCTCGATAAGGGGATTTTCTATGGCAATCAATTCAAAGATCATCAATTATGGGAATGATTTCGTGTTCCAGGCCCCATTCGTATTCAACGGGCAGATCCAGAACTACGGGAACATGGTGCTCAAAGGGGATGCAACCCTCCAGGGAACGGGAGGTATGCTCACCAATTCGGGCTACTTCAATCCCCAGGGATACTTTAAAGTAAATGCCCCCCTTACCAACGACGGGGTGATAGAAGTGAATAATTACCTTCACCTGAATAAAGCCGACGGAAGCGGTTCGGTAATCAACAACTGCAGGCTCATTGCTCATGCCAATATACATGTTTACGGTGCCACCTTGCTTCTGAATAACGGTTATATGAAAAGCGACCAGGAAGTTCACCTGTTCCAGTACACCAGCACAGTGACCCTTCAGAACCAGTCGATGATCTCGGGCCAGACCTTCGTGATGGAACGCAATGTACTGGGAGCCGGAGGAACAAGCACTATCAAAGTCACGGGAGTTGCAACTTTAAGCGATGTGACAAAGAAAATCGACGGTCCTGTTGAACTCGCCACCGGAAACGGATCGTTTACCGGCAGCACATCATCCACATTCCTTAACGGAGCGAAACTCAGCAGTATTACTGGTTCAACTAATTACATACCAGTCACTACCTGTAACCCTGAAGGCATTGGTTCCCCTGCCCCTCCCGATACCGACGGTGACGGTGTTGCCGACAACCTCGATGAGTTCCCTAACGACGCCAGCCGTGCCTATACCAATTATTATCCTGCAAAAAACCAGTTCGGCTCGCTTGCTTTTGAAGACCTCTGGCCGGGAAAGGGTGATTACGACATGAATGACCTTGTACTGGATTACAATTTCAAACTGGTCAGTAATGCGCAAAATAAGATAGTGGATATATATCCTGTATTCTATGTGAGAGCTGTCGGGGCTTTCCTGCAAAACGGTTTCGGCTTCCAGTTCGACAACCTCTCCCCTGCCGTTGTGGCCTCGGTAAGCGGGTACTCGGTCAGGGGCAGCTATATAAGCCTTGGGGCTAACGGTACTGAAAACGGCCAGGAAAAAGCTGTCGTCATCGTATTTGACAATACCATAAATGTCACACACACCACAGCGGGTGCCTTCGTCAACACCCAGAAAGATGTTCCCTATGTGCTTAGTGACAGTATAAAGATGAGCCTTCACTTCTCCCCGCCCCAGGATGCATCTGCAACAGGAACCGCTCCCTTCAACCCCTTCCTTATCATTAACCAGCAAAGGGGAGCTGAGGTCCATCTTCCCGACCGTATCCCCACTTCGCTTGTAAACCAGACACTTTTCGGGACAGGGAACGATAATTCCATTCCCGCGTCAGGAAGGTATTATAAAACGGTCAACAACCTGCCCTGGGCTATCAACCTGGTGACGAGATTCGATTATACCTGGGAAAATGTGCAGGTGATAAACGGCTACCTTAAATTCGGGACGTGGGCAGAATCGGGAGGTTCATCATACCCCGACTGGTTCCAAAACCTCAGCGGGTACAGGGATGCGACACAGATCTATGTAAAACCTTAATGCCCCACGGTAACATCTTAACCGGGGCATTCCCGGGAGATAAAAAAAAGGCGGCCTTGAACCGGCCGCCTTTTTTTAAAGGTTTTTAAGGAGGTATTCCGTCATCCTCTGGTAAAGATGAAAGGAAGTGTTTTTTCCTGAATTGATATAATGGTTGCAGTTTGGATAAAGCTGCATGTCAAACTGTTTGTTGGCGGCAACAAGAGCCGTGATCATGTCATATGAATTCTGGGTATGCACATTATCATCAGCGGTGCCGTGAATGATCAGGAGTTTCCCCTTGAATTTATCTGCAAAATTCACAGGTGAATTATCTTCATAACCCGAATTGTTTTCCTTAGGGGTTCTCATATACCTTTCGGTATATATATTATCGTAGTATTTCCAGTTAGTTACAGGTGCAACAGCAACACCTGTCTTGAAATAGTCGGCTCCCTTGGTTACGCAGGAGAGCACCATATACCCGCCAAAACTCCAGCCCCAGATACCTATACGATCCTTATCGACATAAGGCAGGCTGCCCATGTATTTTGCAGCTTCGATCTGGTCAATGGTTTCATATTTGCCAAGCTGGAGGTAAGTGCATTTTTTGAACTCCTCCCCTCTTGCTCCTGTCCCTCGGTTATCAACCGACACAACTATGATCCCTTTCTGTGCAAAAAGCTGGTTCCATGAAGAAGCCGCACCCCAGCTGTTTAAAACCGTCTGGGAACCGGGTCCACCGTAAAGTGTGAACAGGACAGGATATTTTTTCAGGGGATCGAAATCGGGAGGCTTTAGTATCCATGCATTCAGCATTACATCATTTTCGGTTTTTACCGTAAGGAATTCAGCTTTGGCAAAATTATAATCCTTAATAACTTCTTTAAGCTTTGCATTATCCTGTAAAATCCTAACTTCTTTGCCCTCCGAATTATTGACGGTTACCGTGGGAGGAGTGTTGATATCCGACCAGCGGTTGATATACCAGGCAAAAGTGGAGCTGAAATCAGGTGAATTAGATCCCACTCTTGCTGATAGCTGAATGGGTTTGCCCCCATCCAGGGACACCGAAAAAACTTCACGGTTCATGGGGCTGGAATAACCGGCTGTAAAATAAACAAGCCTTTTATTCTCATCCACTCCAAAAACATTGGCAACATCCCATTGGCCGTCGGTGATCTGCCTGACAAGCTTGCCCTCCATGCTGTAGAGATACAAATGTGTATATCCATTCCGCTCGCTGCTGATAAGCAGTTCCTTCCCGTTCTTAAGAAAGGTCCAGTGATCGGTTATGTCGATATAGCATTTGTTTTCCTCTGTATAGATGGTTTTAGTCTTTCCGCTTGAAGCATCGGCAAGCAGGAGTTCAAGGAAACTCTGGTGGCGGTTCAGCCTGTAAAGTGCCAGGGTCGAGGGCTCGGTGGTCCACTTGATCCGCGGGATATAAATATCGGTTTCCTTCCCGATATCCACAGTGATGCTTTTATTATCCTTTACATTGTATATATAGATGCCTACCAGTGAATTATCTTCCCCGGCTTTCGGATACTTATACTTGCTTTGCTCAGGATAAAGATCTCCGTAAAATGTAAGCTGATATTCTTTTACACTGCTCTCATCGAAACGGTAATAGGCAAGGCGTGACCCGTCGGGCGACCAGGCAAAAGCTTTGGAAAAGCCGAATTCCTCTTCATAAACCCAGTCAGTGGCCGCGTTGATCACCTCATTGATTTTTCCATCTGTAGTTACCTGGCGGATGGCTTTTTCGTCGGGTTTCCCGCTTTCGGAAAAACTCAATGCAATATCCCTGATAAACAGGTTGTTGTTGATCACAAAGGCCACAGTTGAAGCGTCGGGCGAAAATGTGGCAAGCCTTTGCTTATCCTTGCCGTAAAGCGGGATGATCTTCATCGAAGCCAGGTCGAGTATGAAGTAATTTGCTTTAGAGGAATGCCTGAACAGGGTCTCCTCATCCCTTGAAAACATCAGCCTGTTTTCATCCATGCTGAATTCGTATGAACTTACAGGGAGGGGTAATGAATCGCCCTGGATGACAAGTTGTTTTGCAGTTAAGATTGTCCTTACATACTTGCCTGTTTCATATTCATAAACATTCAGGCTGTCGTTCTTCACCTGGGTATAGTGGATGCCATCCTTCATTGAGCGCATACCGGGAGCGCCGCGGGAAGAGAATTTCCTGTTCTTAAAAACGTCATCAAGTGAAATTGATTTTGTCTGAGACTGCGCCCAAAACGGGAATAACAGCAGTATGGCGGAGGCCATCAGCAAAAAGCGGTACGATCCTGATTTCATAAACAAAGCTGGGATTAAATGAAAACCTTAATTTTGAAGCTCAAAAGTATAAAAATATGATCAAAGCTGTCGGTCCCTTCGACGTATACCATAAAACTATCGGCAAACTGGCCGGAAACGGCATCTTACTCCTTGCAGGGGACCCTCCCAATCCCATGACCATAGGCTGGGGCACTATAGGCGAGATCTGGCATATGCCGATATTCACGGTACTGGTGCGCCCTACCCGCTACACTTTCGGGCTGATGGAGAAGGCAAAAGATTTTACTGTCTGTGTATTGCCCGAAGGCTTCAACAAGCACCTCGCCATATGCGGAACAAAAAGCGGCCGCAACATGGATAAGGTAAAGGTCTGCGGATTTACACTTGAAAAAAGCGTACACATCATTACCCCTTACATCTGCCAGAGTGAGATCCATTACGAATGCAGGATTGTACACAAACACCGCCTTGATCCGGCAGTACTCGATCAGGCAATCAATGAAAAATATTACCAGACGCGCGACTGGCATATGGTGTATTACGGGGAGATAATGGGGACCTTTGTAAAATAGCGAAGTAGCGAAATAGCGAAGTAGCGAAATAAACATTTCGCTTTCCGCTTTTCGCCTTTCGCTTTTTTTATTTGGTGATAATACCTACTTTTGCACCCTCAACCCCGGGATGTTAGCTCAGTTGGTTTAGAGCATCGCCTTGACAGGGCGGGGGTCGTGGGTTCGAATCCCTCACATCCCACAGTAAAAATCCATAAAATCACTGAAAATCAATGAAGACCGCCACTCCAGGCGGTTTTTCT